>NZ_JBKGFN010000005.1:0-220455 GCF_046521305.1 Oceanisphaera submarina
TGGATGCGCATTATAGGGAGCGGCCGATTTTGCGCAAGGGCTTTTTTGATAAAAATAGGCCCTTGGCGATCAATTGCTTATACTCCAAGCAAAAGCACAACTTAACCACAGAGTTACCCACATGTGACGCAAGGCCACGCATTAAGCCGATGTAATTTTGACCACCTTTGATGATTTGATTATTCCAGATCACATTTATGGTGCTTACCGATGTCAGCCATTACTCCATAGCTCAATTGAGGCTATGCTGTTATCGATGGTATGAGCTCCATTATTTCAATGCAGACATACCTTACACATTCATCCACTTTGAGATTGGACTGCCGATGAAGTTATCCCAGTACCCTGTTTATATTCAGTCTGCCCTGTTTGCTCTTGTTCTGGCCCTGGTCGGTTATGTAGTTATCGGCTGGGCTGCGCCTTCACTGTCCCCTGCTGTCCTCTTTGCACTTGGCTTGTTCTTGGGAGGCCTGCTGGTCCCCCTGTTTACCCGTACTCCGGTGCCGGCTGCTATTCCAACTACAACTCTGTATGTAGGTAATCTGCCCTATAGGGCCAATGAAGCTTCGGTAAGGGCACTGTTCGAAGACTTTGGTCAGGTGTTATCGGTCAGGTTGATGAAAGACAAACATACCGGCAAACGCCGTGGCTTCGGTTTTGTGGAGATGCCGAGCGATGCAGCACAGTCGGCCCAACAGGCATTGAACGATTCGGAGTTTCAGCAGCGAACACTGAAGGTCAGAGAAGCCAATGAACGTAAAGATGAAGAAGAAGGCAATGATCAGGGCCAGCTCTGATTTCGTCAATTAAGGTGTCGGTCACCTAAGGTGTAAAACACCCGAGTGCACCAAACCCTTCTCTACCAAAAGTCCCGGCCTGTAACCGGGCTTTTTTTGTCAGTTGAGTGCAAAACAGCTGGCCAGCTCCGATATTAGTCTGGTGCGCACTCTGCGATAGCGTCGAGTGCAACAGTAGGCTGGCGACCCGTCGGGCAATAGCTTCACCCGAGTCGATGAGCTTGGCTTGAGGCAGACAGAAACTCAGTTCGTCGGACAACAGAGGGAAATGGGTGCAGCCCAGTACTATGGTGTCCGGCCCTTGCTTACCTCGCCAGGGCGCCAATATCTGGGCCAGTCGATGTATGTCGACCGGCCGATCCGAGAGTTTGTCTTCCGCCATTTTTACCAACTCGGTGGTACCCAGCAAAGACACCTGCAGATCGGCGGCAAAGCTCTGAATCAGCTTGGCGGTATAATGGCGAGACACTGTGCCCGGCGTGGCCAGCAGACCTATATGGCCCGGCTCGCCGGATTGATGAAACAGACGGCTGTATTCGGCGGCCGGTTTGATGGCCGGCACCACTCCCACCACAGGTATGGACAACCGTTCACGCAGTGCGGGTAGTACATGGGTGCTGGCGGTGTTGCAGGCGATAATGGCAATATCGACGGAGTGCCGTACCACGAAGGCCTCGAACAGCTCGACGACCCGCTGAACGAGACGCGTCTCGTCCAGCTCGCCATAGGGGAAGCAGGCGTTATCGAACAGGTACAGGTATTGGTGACCCGGCAGGGTCTTGCTGACCTCTCTATAGACGGAGAGGCCGCCCATGCCGGAGTCGAAGATAAGAATATTTGCCACTGTCTGCCCTTTCTATGCCAGGCCTGCCCTTAAGGTGCAAAGCCTGTCTTCGCTATGCAAGAGCGCCATGATAGCGCCAAAAGCGGCCATGAAAAAGCCGGCGCAGTGGCCGGCTTACATCAGTCAGGTGTCTGTACGGGATGATGAAAGGGCCGGCTCCGCCGACTCGCAACGAGTACACCCATGTATGCTCAACCGCGCCATCCCTGGCGCAGATGGTCGGCGGAGCTAATCCCTTTCACCACCTGCAGACATTTGTGCTGCTAGTATCAAACCACTATCAGAAACGGTAGTCGGCACCGACATAGAACTCCATATCGGGCGCATCGTAGGTATCAACGACCTGATAATCCTTGTCGAACAGGTTGTTGATCTTGCCGTTCAGGGTCAGATTGGGCGTCAAAGGGTAACGGGCGCCGATGTTCCAGATGGTGTAGGAAGGCATTACAACGTCACTATAGGCACTATCATTGCGCTCACCCACATACAAGATCTGAGCAAACAGATCGACGCCTGCTATATCGATGTCACCAGTCCAGCTGGCCTTGCGTCTGGCACGACGAGCCAATTGCCGCCCTTCATTGTTCCCATCCTCTGCATCGGTGTAATCGTAACTAAGAGTATGATTCACAGGGCCGGTTGCGGCTTTTACCACCACTTCTACCCCTTTGATCAAGGCATCGGTGTTTTTCGTTGAGTTAATGTTACCGCCTTGATAGATGATCAGGTTATCGATCTCGTTACGATAAAAGTTTACTTGCCAATCCAGCAGACTGTAATTACCAGTCAGTCCCAACTCCCAGTTTTCAGATTCTTCGGGATTCAGCTCAAGGTTACCGCCAAAGCCATACAAATTACTAAAGGTCGGGGCTTTAAAGGCAGTTCCATAGCTAACTGTTGCTTTATGCTGCCCCGGTAATTCAACCCCAATGGCGCTCTGCCAGGTATCATGGGTGCCAAACTGTTCGTTATCATCCACACGACCAGTCAGCTCGAAGGTAAGCGCTGACCAAGTATGATACAAAGAAGCAAAGACTCCGCTATTATCACGATTTGGTGCAGTAGCGCTGGTAGACTTGGACAATAAGCGATCCTGTTGCCAATCCATACCTGCCAGAGCATAGCCTTGCTCGGAGTACTGGTACTGAATCAGCCCATCAATCCGTGTTGTCGCGGTATTAGTAATATCCGCCGTATGGCGACCGTTTTGCTTGTTCCAGTCTTTTGCCTCGTACTCACCATAACTGGCATTCAATTGACCATTAAACAGTCCATCCTGATAACGAATACCGGTATCAATCTGATAGGCTGTAGTCTGATTTGAATCAGAGCCAGGGCTTCCCCATACCGGTTCGTAGAAATCATACTCGAGATTATTCTCCCAACCATTAAAGTTGGCATCCCAGATCCAGGACTGATCCAACTGATGCTCGATGCCCAGAGTCAGGTTTTTGCTGTCAAAACCATCTCTGTCAGACTGGCTATTGCCGGGAATAACATCATACCCGCGGGTTTCCCGGTAGCCGGTGGCCAGCTGTAGGCGAGTGGCGTCAGTCACCCACTGGTTGATCGACACATCAGCGGCATAGTAGTCGTTACTGCCGGTGGTCACGCCAATTTGAGTGCTGTTGACCTGAGAAGTGGTGATAATATTGACCACGCCGCCGATGGCACGAGAGCCGTAGATGGCGGCACGAGGGCCGCGAATATATTCGATGCGCTCGACGTTACTGACCGGTAACTGGCTGAAATCGACATTGCTGGATACCATCTGCGCCATGGGGCGACCGTTCAGTAATACCAGCACATGATCGGAATTGGTGCCGCGCACAAACAGACTGGAGCCTTGGCCGACGCCACCATACTGACTACCGAATTGCATACCGGGCAGGGCTTCCAGCAGATCCACCAGCGAACGGGGCTGGCGGCGTTCAATCTCGGCCTTGGTGATCACTTCCACCGGCGCCAGGGCGCTGGTGAGCGGCTGCTCAACCCGGTTGTAGATGGTGATATTGGTGGAGTCTGATGAATTCTGGGCATAGGCGGCCCATGGCAGCAAAGCAGCTACCAACAACTTTTTGGACATGTTTTTCCCTAGTACGCGTAGTGACTGCCAGCAGGCCCTTCCTGTTGGCTCTTTGGCAGGTATTCGGGCTTGGAGGCTCGGGCCTTGGCCCACCTAGACGACGGCTTCCCACCCTGTATCAGGCAGTGCCCGGGTTATCCCTGTCGTGTCGTTCCTCTTTACCGCTGCGCGCCAGCTCCGGATTTACACCGGATTCCCGTTTATGCCTGTCGGCACCAAAGCGGGGGCATTATAGGGAATGGAGACCTGACTGTATATGCAGACACGGTGGCCAAATACGCAAATTCGTCATAAAAATTAATATGATGAGGATCTCAACTAAACAATATTTACATACCGGAAACATCTGGTCATTTGCTAATCTGCATTAACCTAGGATCAGGCTCGGCGCCGCAGGCGCACAAGGAGAGAAAAATGGCAAACGACCCAAACAACAACAAAAAGTCCAGTCGGGGCTTGCACGAACTGTACGCAGAAGATCCTGTCAAAGCCGATGAACTGGTGTGGAACCGGGAAACCGACGCCGACAGCCGCCGGGGCTTTCTCAAGCGTGGTGGCCTGCTGGCCATGGCCACGGCCATCGGTGCCAGCATTCCCTTCGCCAACAATATGCCGGCCGGGCTGATCCCCGCCGCCTTTGCCCAGTCCGACGAGCCCTTTACCCTTCCGGGTAAGGAAGGCCTGACCATTCTCAACGACAGGCCAATCAACGCCGAAACCCCGCCTCACCTGCTGGATGACGAAATCACCCCGGCCAAACACATGTTTGTGCGCAACAACGGTCTGCTGCCCGATATCAAGTCGCTGGACCCTGCCGGCTGGACGCTGGAAATTGCCGGCGAGTCCTGCGAAAACCCCACCACCTTTACCCTGGCCGAGCTGAAATCCCGATTCAAGCACCACAGTTATCAGCTGACGGTGGAATGTGGCGGCAACGGCCGCAGCGAGTATACACCTGCCGCCAGCGGCAACCAGTGGACTACAGGCGCCGTGGGTAGCCCCACATTTACCGGGGTAAGACTGAGGGATGTGCTGGAGGCCTGCGGCATCAAGAAGGACGCGGTTTACATCGGTTATTACGGCGGTGACCTGCACCCCAGCGGCGACCCGAGCAAGGAGTCCATCTCGCGTGGCGTGCCCATGTCCAAGGCACTGGAAGACCAGACCCTGATCGCCTGGGCCATGAACGACGAAGATATTCCGGTGCTAAACGGTCACCCTCTTCGTCTGGTGTGCGGCGGCTGGCCGGCCTCCACCTCGGGCAAGTGGCTGAAAAAAATCGTTGTTCGCAACAAGGTTCATGACGGCAACAAGATGGCGGCCCCCTCTTACAGCGTACCCAAATATCCGGTAGCGCCCGGCACCCAGGTGCCGAATGAAGATATGGAAATCATCGAATCCATGCCGGTGAAATCGCTGATCACCTTCCCCAAAACCGGTATCAGCCACAAGCTGGGAGAGCCGTTGCTGGTACGCGGTCACGCCTGGGCCGGCGATTTGGAGGTGACCGAGCTGCATGTTTCCATCGACTTCGGCATCACCTGGCAAAAAGCCGAACTGCGCGCGCCGGCCAACCGCCTGGCCTGGCAGCACTGGAACAGCGAACTGAGCTTTCCGGAAAAAGGCTATTACGAAGTCTGGGCCAAGGCCGTGGACAGCGAAGGCAAGGCTCAACCAATGGTGGTGCCGGGCTGGAACCCCAAGGGCTATCTGAACAACGCCTGCCACCGTATCGCGGTACAAATTGTCTAGGAGGACGTGATGGCACATCCTGTTGCCCTGAGTTTGCTACTGCTGGGCCTGTCGTCCACACCGGCGCTGGCCGCCGAGCTGGATCCGCAAACCGGCTTTATTATCGCCCCCGGCTGGGAAACGGTGCGCAACAACTGCACCGCCTGTCACTCCGCCAAACTGGTCACCCAGAACAGCGGCAGCCGCGAGCACTGGCTGTCGCTGATCCGCTGGATGCAGGACAAACAGGGGTTGTGGCCCTTCGATGCCAACACCGAAGAAACCATACTGACTTATCTGAGCAGCGCCTATGGTCCCAAGGACGACGCCCGTCGTCCACCGTTACGGGCCGAGCAGCTGCCGGAGAACCCCTATCGCCAACCGGCCAAGACTCAGTAATTAATGCTGATATAGGGCACCTCTTCGGTGCCCAGCCGATCCTTGATAGCCACGGTCAGTACGAAGAAGAAGTTGGCCAGCACATTGGCAAAGCGGGGCAGGAGTTCATCGAACTTCCTGCCCTCTTCTTCCAGCCGTACCAGCATGCGCACTATCTTCTTGCCGGTGCAGCGGCACAGATGAAGTTGCGGCACCGGGGCCGGCCCCCTGGGCAGCACAAAGCCGGTCACCCTCCCCTCCGACGCCTGCTGATAATAAGTGTATCTCTGCTTCAGCCAGTCGATATCCTGCTCGAAAATACCGTTCTTGCCCCGAACCGAACCATTGAGGTTGTAGATCAGTGGTTGTAGCCGCTCCAGATCGGCCCGGATGTCGTCGAATCCCTCACCAAGTTGTGACAACACCACGCCGATATGACAGCACAGCTCGTCGGTGAGGATTTCATAATCGCAGGTCAGCCTGGTCTCGAAGATAAAGGGATAACACCACTCCCGCAAATCCTCCGGTTTTTTACGCCGCATCGCTATTTCCTTTTCTTTCAGTCCGTCAGCAAAGATGCAGTCTGGCAAAAGCCAGTTGCGACCACCAGCCCCTCGTCCGATAACTGGACAAATTCACCGCAGCCCGTAGAATTTGCGCTTCGTTTTACAGAGAGGCAACTCATGAGCACAGTGGTCACCCCGCAAACCTACCAGGCACAGTTGGATGAAAAAGCCGACCGGCTTCGGGAAACTTTCGCGCCCTTTACCCCGCCGGCGCTGGACGTGTTTGCCTCCGAGCCCGAACATTACCGGATGCGCGCCGAATTTCGGGTCTGGCATCAAGATGAAGACCTCTACTACATCATGTTTGATCAGGCTACTCGGGAGAAATACCGGGTCGACCAGTTTCCTGCTGCATCCCGCCTGATCAACCAGGCGATGCCGCTGCTGCTGGACGCGCTCAAACCGGATCCGGTACTGCGCCGCAAGCTGTTTCAGGTCGACTTTCTGTCGTCGTTAAGCGGCGAGCTGGTAATCAGCCTGCTCTATCACCGCCAGCTGGACGATGCCTGGCACGTCGCCGTGCAGAATGTACGGGCACGACTGCAACAACAGGGCATTGCCGCCAGCATCATAGGCCGGGCCAAGAAACAAAAATGGGTGGTGGGCCAGGACTATGTGGTGGAGCGGCTGCAGGTACAGGGTAAAGAGCTTGTCTATCAACAGGTGGAAAACAGCTTCACCCAGCCCAACGGCCGCATGAACGAACAGATGCTGAGCTGGGCGTTGGATGCCACCAGAGGTGCCAGCGGCGATCTGCTGGAGCTGTATTGCGGCAACGGCAACTTTTCGCTGGCGCTGGCCGCCAATTTTCGCCGGGTGCTGGCTACCGAAATCGCCAGCTCTTCGGTCAAGTCGGCCCAGTACAACATTGCCGCCAACGGCATCGATAACGTGACCATACTGCGGATGTCGGCGGAAGAGTTTACCCTAGCCATGCGCGGCGTGCGCGAATTCCGCCGCCTGCAGGGCATAGATCTGGCCAGCTACGAGTGCAACACCATACTGGTGGATCCGCCCCGGGCCGGTCTGGACGAGGAAACCGTCAAGCTGGTGCAGGAGTACGACAATATCATCTATATTTCCTGCAACCCGGACACCCTGCGCCAGAACCTGGCAACCCTGTCACAGACCCACGGCATCAGCCGCTTCGCCCTGTTCGATCAGTTCCCCTATACCCATCACATGGAAGCCGGGGTGTATCTGACCCGACGGTGAGGGGTGAGGGGTGAGGGGTGAGGGGTGAGGGGTGAGGGGTGAGGGGTGAGGGGTGAGGGGTGAGGAGAATAATACCCATTACATTAAGAATCTGATCATATTTAGGATCCCGGCTCCAGAGGCAACATAGCCACCTCCCTCGACACGCCATAAACCCATCCCTGGGGGCTCGGAAATGCCATCGCTGGCATTTCACGGTCGTGGGAGGCCATCTCTGTTGCCTCTTGCTGAATACCGAGTTGCCCGCAGACTGTACCAGCAAGAAACTTAGATGCATCAGGGGGGACAAAGGGATCTGTTCCAGCGACCAGCACATGGATGTGTTTGAAGCGGGTCGGTGGAGCGGGCCATTTGTTCGCCCCTTGCAGATCAACCAAATAGAGCAGTTATTTAATCTGTCTAGTATTACAGCTGCCCGAAGGGCTTGTACGATCAAAAAGGGGAGCCGAAGCTCCCCTTTTTCATGTCATGCGTGAAATTAATCCAGCATGTAGTTTTCCGGCAGTTCGATACCGGCTACGCCGGACTCCACCGCAGCCACGGCCACGGCACGAGCTACGCGAGGCAGCAGGCGCGGATCCATCGGCTTGGGGATCACGTAGTCCTTGCCGAACTCCAGTGATTCCACACCGGCGGCAACCAGCACTTCCTGCGGTACCGGCTCTTTGGCCAGACCACGGATGGCGTCGACGGCGGCCACTTTCATCTCGTCGTTGATGCTGGACGCACGAACATCCAGGGCACCACGGAAGATGAAGGGGAAGCACAGCACGTTGTTCACCTGGTTAGGGTAGTCGGAACGACCGGTACCCATAATCAGATCCTGGCGTACGGAATGAGCCAGCTCGGGCTTGATTTCCGGATCCGGGTTGGAGCAGGCGAAGATAACCGGCTTGTCAGCCATCAGTGCAACGGCTTCGGCTGGCAATACGTCTGGTCCGGACACACCCACAAATACGTCGGCGCCAGTGATAACGTCTTCCAGGGTGCGCTTGTCGGTGTTATTGGCAAACAGCGTCTTGTACTCGTTCAGATCATCACGACGAGTATGGATCACACCGTTACGATCCAGCATGTAGATGTTTTCTCGCTGAGCACCACACTTGATCAGCAGTTCCATACAGGCCACCGCGGCGGCACCGGCACCCATGCACACAATTTGAGCATGGGTAATATCTTTGCCCTGAACTTCCAGCGAGTTGATAAGGCCTGCGGCGGTCACAATAGCGGTACCGTGCTGGTCATCGTGGAAGACAGGAACATTACAGCGCTCGATCAGAGCCTTTTCGATTTCAAAGCACTCGGGCGCCTTGATATCTTCCAGATTGATGCCGCCGAAGGTATCAGCAATGGCCGCGACAACCTGAATAAATTCTTCGGTAGTACGGTGCTTTACTTCAATATCAACCGAGTCGATGTTGGCGAAACGCTTGAACAGTAAGGCTTTACCTTCCATTACCGGCTTGGAAGCCAGCGGACCCAGGTTACCCAGACCCAGAATGGCGGTACCGTTGGTGATAACGGCAACCAGGTTGCCCTTACCGGTATATTTGTAGGCATTGTTTGGATCGGCGGCGATTTCGCGCACCGGCTCGGCCACACCCGGGCTGTAGGCTAAGGCGAGATCCTTGGCGGTTTCAGCCGGCTTACTGATTTCAACGGAGATCTTACCCGGCTTAGGTAAGGCATGATAATCGAGCGCTTTTTGACGGAAGTCGGTCATTCTACGAGTACCCTGATGCGATTGTTGACATTTATACGAATTAAGTGTGAACAAGTTTACCACAATATTTATACAATGTGGTAGTAGTCAACTTATTCAACCTTGCCTAGCAAAAACTCATTGCTCTGATTAGTAAAGCTGCCGGGGATGATTTATCCACAATATGTTTCGACCACTGCGGCTGGCACGAACCCGGCCACGAATAAACAGCCGATCTCCCCGCTGAAGCCTCTTCAGGCTGCGACGAGCCGGAGGAAAAATTGGCCAGCGGCGCCTGCCATACTCCGAGGCGCCGTTGACGAGCCCTCTGTTCGGCCGCCAGCCATCATCGCCAGTAATTATCATTGGGCGGGGTAAGCAACAGAGGTCCCAGCCCCTGCTCGAACATCCGGATGACCAGCAAATGGCCGTCAGTCGTGAGTGGATGCACCAGCCAGAGTCCATAATCATCACGCCTTTCAATATCAAAAACCAGTTTCAATCGACTCCTGAGCGGGATTTTATTCAGCAGCCATCGCCGGGTCGCTGCGGCACCGGATTCCGCCGGTAATTAACTGTGTTTATTGAACTCTGGAGTACCGATGCCAATAAAGCGGATTGCTCTGCAGTTTTTGAAAATTACAGTGCTACCATCTGCAATATTCCAAACCTTTGCTGTTTCGTCTGTCGATGGTTTAGGGCGCTCTGCCGCCACCATCAGCGGTCACAATTCCATGTTCAACAGCCATTGCCATCGCTGCATGTTCACTATCCTGACGTAAAAACTGCCATAGCCATGGGGAAAAATCGGCGTCATGCACAAGTTGCGGGCAATAAAAAAGGCGCCCTGAGGCGCCTGTTCTTGCGATGAATATCGCTTATTTGCTGCTGGACAGCGCGCCGAAGCGCTTGTTGAAACGGTCAACGCGGCCGCCGCTATCAACCATTTTCTGCTTACCAGTGTAGAAAGGGTGGCAAGCTGAGCAAACGTCCAGGTTCAGGCTTTTACCCATGGTAGAGCCGACTGTGATCTCGTTACCACAAGAACATTTGGCAGTAATTTCGTTGTATTGTGGGTGAATACCGTTTTTCATGGGGACAACCTCTGAATTTGTAGGCCGTGTCGCTATCTGATCCAATGCCAGACACCACACGAGTAATTCACATTTTGTGAAGGGTGCGAATAATATAGGATCGTTTTTTTACAGGCAAGGGCAAACGGAGGATAAAACACCAATGTCGATACCAGCAACGCAGGGTTTGCTGCGGGTTGCGCTGCCCGCTCCACTGCGGCGAGAATTCGATTATCTCTGCCCCCAGCCCCTGCCCGCTCCCGGCTGCCGGGTATCGGTGCCCTTCGGGAACAGAACCATGACGGCGCTGGTACTGTCGCATCCCGCCGATTCCGACTTCGATGTTACCAAGCTCAAGTCGATCGGTGCCATATTGGATCCGGAGCCGATTCTGGCCGAAGCCGAACTCAGGCTGCTGGCCTGGGCCACGCAATATTACCTGCACGCCCCCGGCGAGGTGTATTTTCAGGCATTGCCCACCCTGTTACGCAAGGGCGAAGCCGCCGCCTACCGCAGCACCGCCTACTGGCATCTGCTCGACGCCGAAGCCTCCGTCTCCGCCCAGGCCATCAAGCAACAGCAGGCGTTGACCTTGTTACGCCAGGGACCCTTGACCGCCGGTGAGCTGGAGATCAGAGGCATCAGCGGCGCCATCCTGCAGGCGCTGGCCAAAAAGCAGCTGATTGAAAAAAGAGAACGACTGCCGGAGCCCGCTGACTGGTACACCGCAGCCACCGAGGTGACCGCTGATGACAAGCCCCGCCTGACCACAGAGCAGGCGCTGGCGGTCAGCCTGATCCAGAGTGCCCAGGGCTTCAGCCCCTTTCTGCTGGAGGGCATCACCGGCTCCGGCAAGACCGAAGTTTATCTGCAGATCATGGAGCCGGTGCTGCGGGCGGGTAAACAGGTGCTGGTGCTGGTGCCGGAAATCGGCCTGACGCCCCAGACCATATCGCGCTTTCAGCAGCGTTTTAAGGTACCGATCAGCACCTTGCATTCGGGCATGAACGAACGGGAGCGGCTGGATGCCTGGCTGTCATGCCGGGACGGTAGCACCGCCATCGTCATCGGCACCCGCTCCGCCCTGCTCACGCCCTTCGCCCGGCTGGGGATGGTGATCATCGATGAAGAGCACGATACCTCGTTCAAGCAACAGGACGGCTTTCGTTACCACGCCCGGGATCTGGCGTTACTACGTGCCCGTCAACTCGACATTCCCATCGTACTGGGCTCAGCCACTCCCAGCTTCGAAAGCCTGCACAATGCGGCCGGAGGAAAATATCAGTTGCTGACCCTGAGCCAGCGACCCGGCACCGCCACCGTGGCCGAGCATCTGCTGCTGGACAGCAAGCATGTACAGATGCACGCAGGACTCTCGCCCCAGCTGCTCCAGTTGCTCGAACAGGAGCTGTCGAAGGGGAATCAGGTGATGCTGTTCCTGAACCGCCGCGGCTATGCTCCGGCGCTCCTGTGTCACGACTGCGGCTGGCTGGCCGATTGCGAGCGCTGTGACGCTCATTATACCTGGCACCGGCACTCCTCCCGTCTGCATTGCCATCATTGCGATCATCAGCGACCACTGCCGCCGGTATGCCCCGGCTGTGGCAGCCAGCAGCTGGTGGGCACCGGCCTGGGCACCGAACAGGTCGAACAGGCCCTGAGCGGACTCTTTCCCCAATACGGTATTATTCGCATCGATCGAGATAACACCCGGCGCAAGGGCAGCTTTCAGCAACATCTGGATGGCATTCGCAACGGCAAGTATCAGATTCTGATCGGCACCCAGATGCTGGCCAAGGGCCATCATTTTCCCGATGTCACCCTGGTGGCGATGCTGGATGCGGACGGCGCCCTCTTCGCCAGCGATTTCCGGGCCACGGAGCGCTTTGCCCAGCTTTATATACAGGTAGCGGGGCGGGCCGGACGAGCCAGCAAGCCGGGCCGGGTGGTGCTGCAGACCCACCAGCCGGAACACGCCCTGCTGCAGGATCTGGCCAACCAGGGGTATCACCATTTTGCCCACAGTGCCCTGCAGGAACGACAGGCCGCCGCCCTGCCCCCGTTCAGCTTCCAGGCGCTGTTTCGGGCTCAGGCCGCCCGGGCCGATCAGGTACAGACATTCTTGCAGCAACTGGTGCAGCAATTGCTGCCCGGACTGCCATCCTCGGTGCTCTGTCTGGGGCCACTCAGTGCCCAGATGGAACGCAAGGCCGGTCAGTACCGCTACCAGCTGTTGCTGCAGGCCGGCAACAGACGCGAGCTGGCGGCGGCCTGTCGCCTGGCACTGGCGATAATCGACACCCAGGCCTCCGCCCGCAAGGTACGCTGGTCACTGGATATCGATCCGGTGGAACTCTGGTAGCCTTAGGGTCTGTTGACCTTTCGAGATGATTTTTGCAGCAGTTTGTGGGGTCTTGATACAAGGCAGAGCTTATGCCGTGTAGTCACTCTACATAAATAAGCGATAACGCAGTAGCCAGACCCCACAAACGCTGCCCTGCGGGTTCGGCCAAACGCGTTTTTCTCTTTGTTGAGAGGGCTGTGTTTAGAATGACTAGGCTACATCCCTCTCACCGCGATAAAAACGCGTTTAACTCGAACAAAATTTCACCGCGAAAGGTCAACAGACCCTAGTGCTGCTGGTCCGGCTGCGACGGCGAGGTCAGCATCGACATCAGGAAACCGAGGGCGCGATGACAGCTGTCTGCCCCCATCAGCTTCAGGGCCTGCCGACTTTTCAGCGGCAGCACTTCCAGCCAGCGCTGGGTTACCCAGGCCGCGTCTCGCCATTGGGGTGCGGGATACAGGCTGGCCAGCTCCGGATATTCGGCAAAGACTTCCTGCAATTTATCGGATAGCACCCGCTCGGTCGGCGACAGGGTACAGGACTGCCAGTTGTCGAGCAGCTCCACCTCGGTCCGCAGCAGGCCATCCGCCTCCCGTTCCAGCTGGAGGATGCGAAAACGGTCCTCGGCTTCCACCGTGATCCCCAGCAGGCCGCCTTCCAGGGTATAGAAGTCGATGATGTTCACCCGGGTACCCAGCGTGAAGAGATCGCTGTGGCTGGCTTCGTCCAGTTCGTCCAGCATACCGATACCAAAGCCGGTTCCGCCGCGGCTCGCCTCGCTCACCATTCTGATATAGCGTTGCTCGAAGATACGCAGCGGAACCTTGCCGCCGGGCATAAGATGAAGGGTCAGGGGTAACAGCGCCAGTTTCATGGCCGGGCTCCTTTCTTCAAGAAGTAGCCATAAAGACCCTTTTTTACCCTATCCACTTTCAATCGGTGCCCCAGCCTTGCCTTGACGGTAGTTTTCTGCACTCGTTATGAGTAGAATTTCTTCCCCCGGGTTATCTCCAACCTTGTCTTAAATTTGGTGAACTGATAATGAAAGAACATATTCAAGCGCTGCTTGAGCAGACGGTCTCTATCCTGAAACAGCAAGGCAAGCTGCCTGCCGAACTGGCGCCCCGCATCCAGGTAGACCGAACCAAAGACAAGGCCCACGGAGATCTGGCCACCAACCTGGCCTTGCTGCTGGCCAAACCCGCCGGACAAAACCCCCGCGCCCTGGCCCAGTTGCTGGTCGATAACCTGCCCGCTTCCGAGCTGGTGGCCAAAACCGAGCTGGCCGGACCCGGCTTTATCAACTTCTTTCTCGACAGCGACTGGCTGGCCGGCCAGATAGACGCCATGGTCGCCGACGAGCGTGCCAATGTGCCGGTAGCCGAGCAGCCCCAGACAGTGGTGGTGGACTATTCCGCACCCAACGTGGCCAAGGAAATGCACGTAGGTCACCTGCGCTCTACCATCATCGGTGATGCCGTGGTGCGCACCCTGGAGTTTCTCGGCCACAAGGTAATCCGGGCCAACCACATCGGCGACTGGGGCACCCAGTTCGGCATGCTGATCGCCCACCTGGAGCAACTGGAGAAAGAAAATCCGGACGTGCTTTCTTCCGGCCTGTCGGATCTGGAGCAGTTCTATCGCGAGTCCAAACAGCACTACGACGCGGATCCGGACTTTGCCGAGCGTGCCCGGGGTTACGTGGTGAAGTTGCAGGGCGGCGACGCCTATTGTCTGGCCATGTGGCAGAAGCTGGTCGATATTACCCTGCAGCATAACCAGCAGGTTTATGACCGGCTCAACGTTTCCCTGACCCCGGCCAACGTCATGGGCGAGAGCATGTACAACTCCATGCTGGCCACCATAGTCGCCGATCTGCAGCAGAAAGGGCTGGCGGTGGAAGACGAAGGCGCCATAGTGGTCTACCTGGACGAGTACAAGAACAAGGACGGTGACCCCATGGGGGTGATCATCCGCAAAAAGGACGGCGGTTACCTCTATACCACCACCGATATCGCCTGTGCCAAATATCGTTACGAGCAGTTGGGCGCCGATCGGGTACTGTACTTCATCGACTCTCGCCAGCATCAGCATCTGATGCAGGCCTGGAGCATAGTACGCAAGGCCGGGTATATTCCCGAGTCGGTCAGCCTGGAGCATCACGCCTTCGGCATGATGCTGGGTAAGGACGGCCGCCCGTTCAAGACCCGCTCCGGTGGCACCATCAAGCTGGTGGACTTGCTCGAAGAGGCGGAAGAACGCGCCGCCGCCCTGCTGGCGAAGAAAGACACCGGCCTCAGCGAAGAAGAAAAGCGTCAGGTAGTCAGCCGGGTCGCCATGGGGGCGGTGAAATACGCAGATCTGTCCAAGAGCCGCACCACCGATTACATCTTCGACTGGGACAACATGCTGTCGTTCGAGGGTAATACGGCGCCTTACCTGCAGTATGCCTATACCCGGGTGCAGTCCATTTTCCGCAAGGCCGGCGTCACCGCCGAGTCCCTGCAAGGCCAGATCAGCATCCAGGCCCCCGCCGAAGAAGCCCTGGCCCAAAAACTGGTGCAGTTCAACGACACAGTAAAATCGGTGGCCGACAAGGGGCTGCCGCACCTGCTGTGTCTGTATCTGTACGAGCTGTCCGGCGCCTTCATGAGCTTCTATGAGGCCTGTCCCATCAACAAGGATGGCGTCAGCGCCGAAGAGCGGGCCAGCCGTCTGCGGTTGTGTGCGGCCACCGCCAAGGTACTGGAACAGGGCCTGTCGCTGCTCGGCATCGACACCATGGAGCGCATGTAAACCATGGCCAGGGATTACGTCCGGCGCAGCAAGCCAAAAAGCACAAGCAAAGGCAAGAGCAGCAGCCGCCCCGCCCGGGGCGGCAGTCGCGGCCGCGCACCACAGCGACGAGTTCCCTGGCTGGCCATCATACTGGTGCTGATGCTGGCAAGTGCCCTCGGCTACCTGCTGTCCATCATCAAGGGCGCCGCCGACCACCGCCGACCGGAGCCGCCTCCGGCCGTCACCCACACCCAGGCCCCCACACCGGTCAATCCCATCGATCAGAAGCCGGTGGAAAAGTGGCGCTATATCGAGCAACTGGAAAACAAGGAAGTGGTCGTTAATGTGCCCGAGGCCGAAAAATCGACCCAGCCTTACCTGATGCAATGCGGATCCTTTCGCACCGCCGCCCAGGCCGAGCAGCTCAAGGCCCGCATCGCCTTTCAGGGGCTGGAAGCCCAGGTTCGTCGCAGCACCGGCAGCAACGGTGTCTGGTATCGGGTTATTTTGGGTCCCTACGACAGCAAGCGGCTGGCCGAGACCCACAAGCACAAGCTGCTGCGGGCCAACGTCAACCATTGTGCAATCTGGTTCTGGGAGGGTTGATCTCTTCCCCTGCCGTCCCCATTTCTGTGTTCATGACATTTCTGCCAGCCAGGCTGGCTACACAGTCAAGTGAGGTTCACAGTGACAACGATCGTTTCAGTTCGCCGTAACGGCAAAGTGGTTATCGGCGGCGATGGCCAGGTTTCCCTGGGCAACACCGTCATGAAAGGCAATGCCCGCAAGGTACACCGCCTGTTTAATGGCAAGGTACTGGCCGGTTTTGCCGGTGGCACCGCCGACGCCTTTACCCTGCTGGAACGGTTTGAAGCCAAGCTGCAGGCGCACCAGGGCAACCTGGAACGCGCCGCCGTGGCGCTGGCCAAAGACTGGCGGACCGACCGCAGCCTGCGTCGGCTAGAGGCCCTGCTGGCGGTGGCTGACGACAAGAACTCCTTCATCATTACCGGTAACGGCGACGTGGTACAGCCCGAGCAGGATCTGATCGCCATCGGCTCGGGCGGCGCCTTTGCCCAGTCCGCCGCCCGAGCCCTGCTGGAAAACACCGAACTGGAAGCGGCCGATATCGTCAAGAAAGCGCTGGCCATTGCCGGTGACATCTGCGTCTTTACCAATGGTAACCAGACCATCGAAGAGCTGGATTACAGCCACTGAATTTGCTTTCGGGCAGGTGGCGAGCCTGTCCGCACCACAGGATTTGATTATGTCTGACATGACCCCAAGAGAAATCGTCCACGAACTGGACCGCCATATCGTCGGCCAGTCTGCCGCCAAACGCGCCGTGGCCATCGCCCTGCGCAACCGCTGGCGCCGGATGCAGCTGACCCCCGAGCTGCGCCAGGAAGTCACGCCCAAGAATATTCTGATGATAGGCCCGACCGGGGTCGGCAAGACCGAAATCGCCCGCCGGCTGGCCAAGCTGGCCAACGCCCCCTTCATCAAGGTAGAAGCGACCAAGTTCACCGAAGTCGGCTACGTCGGCAAGGAAGTGGACACCATCATCCGCGATCTGACCGATATCGCCATGAAGATGACCCGCGAACAGCAGATGGACAAATTCCGTCACCGCGCCGAAGAAGCGGCAGAAGAGCGGGTATTGGACGCCCTGTTGCCCAACCCGCGCAACACCTGGGGTGAAGAAGAGAAGGCCAACAACAGCAACAGCCGGCAGATTTTCCGCAAGAAGCTGCGCGAAGGCCAGCTCGACGACAAGGAAATCGAAATCAATGTCTCTGCCCCGCAGATGGGCGTAGAGATCATGGCGCCACCTGGCATGGAAGAGATGACCAACCAGCTGCAGGGCATGTTCCAGAACCTGTCCGGCAACACCAGCAAGCAGCGCAAGATGAAAATCAAGGACGCCATCAAGCTGCTGGTCGAGGAAGAGGCCGCCAAGCTGCTGAACCCGGAAGAGCTGAAGGAACAGGCCATTCACGCGGTGGAAAACCAGGGCATCGTCTTCATCGACGAGTTCGATAAAATCTGCAAGCGCGGTGAAAGCTCGGGCCCCGACGTGTCCCGTGAAGGGGTACAGCGGGATCTGCTGCCGCTGATCGAAGGCAGTACCGTCAACACCAAGCACGGCATGGTACGCACCGACCATATGCTGTTCATCGCCTCCGGTGCCTTTCAGGTGGCCCGGCCCTCGGATCTGATCCCCGAACTGCAGGGGCGCCTGCCGATCCGGGTCGAGCTGGACTCGCTGAATACCGATGACTTCGAACGCATCCTCACCGAGCCCAATGCCTCGCTTACCGAGCAGTACAAGGCGTTGCTGGCCACAGAAAACGTGACCGTCGACTTCACCAAGGCCGGCATCCGCCGTCTGGCCGAAGCCGCCTGGCGCGTGAACGAGACCACCGAAAATATCGGTGCTCGCCGGCTGCATACGATAATGGAGCGACTGCTCGATGAGCTGTCCTTCGAGGCGTCCGACAAGTCCGGTGACTCCATTCTGGTGGACGAAGACTATGTGGATCGTTACCTCAAGAACCTGGTCGAAGACGAAGATCTGAGCCGCTATATCCTCTAACCCGCCATGCTAACGGGAGCGGTCACACAATTGTGATTGAAAACCGCTCCCGCCCCTTTATACTTGATGTCACCTTGTTTCCAGATGTGGCTGATTCCATGGAATACAATACTTCAGAACTGTGCGATACCTATATTGACATGGTGGACGTGGTCGAACCCATGTTCTCCAGCTTTGGCGGCCGTAACTCCTTCGGCGGCACCATTTCCACCATCAAGTGTTTCGAGTCCAACGGCCTCATCATGGCGGCAGTAAAAGAAAACGGCGTGGGTCGGGTGTTACTGATCGACGGCGGCGGCTCACTGCGCCGGGCACTGCTCGATGCCGACATCGCCGAAACCGCGGCGGAAAACGGCTGGGAAGGCATCGTCTGCTATGGTTCCATACGTGAAGTAGATGCACTTGAAGATCTGGATATCGGCATTCAGGCACTGGCCTCCATTCCGGTCGGCGCCGATGACAGCGAGGTTGGCGATCAGGAAATTCCGGTCAATTTCGGTGGTGTAACCTTCTTGCCGGCGGACCATCTTTACGCTGATACCACGGGTATTATTCTCTCCCCCGAGCCACTGGATATCGAATAGAAGACAGCTGCAAACTTCAAGACACAAAGAGGCCGGCCCCCTGGGGCCGGCCTCTTTATCGTTATCAGCCCTCGATGGCGGCCGATACAGATAACGCCGGCACTGCCGGCGTTAGGGTTCAGGCGCTTTCTTCTACCTGATCGATTTTACCCAGCAACACCCGCAGGCGCTCTTGCCAGGTATCATGCTGCTGCTTCAGCTGCTGGTTTTCTTCGCCCAGCTGACCATTTTGCTCTTTCAGTTCATCGACTTCCATTTGCAGCAGGGAAATGGTGTCCACTGCCGCCTGGATTTTGGATTCCAGTTTTTCCAATACATCAAAAGACATGCACTCACCCCTAAATGACGGTTATCCGGCCCGCAGGCCCCTCAGCGCTCGAGGATACCGCGGCCACTCCAAGACGACAAGCGGCCCCCGCTATCTCGGCACCCTTTACGGTTAATTTATGTTGGTTGCGTCAACAAAAGTCTCAGATATTCTGACTCATATCCAGTGACGGCTTGTCGGAGCCGGGGCGACCGACCACTCGGGCCGGCACCCCTGCTACCGTGGTGTGCGGTGGCACCGGCTCCAGCACCACACTGCCGGCGCCAATCTTGGCACCTTTTCCCACTTCGATATTGCCCAGGATCTTGGCGCCGGCACCGATCATGACGCCTTCCCGGATCTTGGGGTGGCGATCGCCACCTGCCTTGCCGGTACCACCCAGGGTCACGCTTTGCAGTATGGAAACATCGTCTTCAATCACCGCGGTTTCGCCCACCACTATGCCGGTAGCATGATCGAACATGATGCCCTTGCCGATACACGCCGCCGGATGCACATCCACCCCGAATACCACCGATATCTGGTTCTGCAGGTAGGTAGCCAGCGAGCGACGGCCATGGCGCCACAGCCAGTTGGAGATGCGGTAGCCCTGCAAGGCATGAAAGCCCTTCAGATAAAGCAGCGGGGTGGAAAACAGCTCCACCGCCGGATCCCGTTCCTGTACCGCACAGATGTCCATGGCGACCATATCCAGCAGTGCCGGCTCTTCGTCCAGCGCCACCTCTATCACTTCCCGCAGGCTGATCGCAGGCATCACCGAGCTTTCCAGCTTGTTGGCCAGAATAAAGCTCAGGGCACATTTCAGGGTGTCGTGATTCAGGATGGTCGAATAATAAAAACTGCCGAGCATCGGCTCTTCTGCAATCATCCGCTGGGCTTCTTCGCGGATGCGCAACCAGGTGCTGGATTGAATGCCGTCTTCCATGGGTTAAACCTTGTCTTCTATGAATTTATGTTCACTCATATCCTGAGAATGGGCTTCTCGGGGCAGGACCGAAATGGGGTCCATATGAATAATAACGTCGGTATCGGGAAACAGCTCATGCAGTTCCCGCTCTGCCTGATCGGCAATTCGGTGGGCGCGCACCAGAGGCAACTTGTCGTCCAGCTCCAGATGCAGCTGGATAAAGCGAGTCTGGCCCGACTGACGGGTACGCAGCTCATGCAACCCGTAGACACCCTCTACCGCCAGACACGTCTCAATAATGCGCTTTTGCTCCGCTTCCGGCAACCGCCGGTCGAGCAGCATCTGCACCGCGTCATAACCGATTTTCAGCGCGCCCTTGAGAATATAGGCCCCGATCAGCAGCGCAAATACCGCATCGGCCCAGTGCCAGCCAAACCAGGCCAGTGCTATGGCCACCAGCACACCGACATTGAGCAGAATATCCGAGCGATAATGCAGCTGATCGGCGCGAATCGCCACCGAACCGGTCCGTTTGATCACATATCCCTGAAACATCACCAGACCGACGGTCAAGACCAGCGAAAACAGCATGACCCAGATCCCCAGCACCGCATGGGTCACCTCCTGAGCGTTAAACAGGCGGGAGATACCCGTGATAATCAGAAAAATGGCCGAGCCACTGATGAAGGCGGACTGGGCCAGTCCGGCCAGGGATTCCGCCTTGCCATGACCGAAACGATGTTCCGGGTCCGGCGGCACCAGCGCATAGCGAATCGCCATCAGGTTGATAAGCGAAGCACTGATATCGAGCAAGGAGTCGGTCAACGAGGCCAGCATGCTGGCCGAACCGGTATAAAACCAGGCCAGCAACTTGGCCAGTATCATCAGCCCGGCCACCGCAGTCGCAGCCACCGCCGCCGTGGTGACCAGTCGAGAATAGGAAGTGGGTTCTTTCATGGGTCAGCCGCCAAACAAAGTTTATTGCAGTATACCCTCGTCCTGCCACCGAGGTGAGACCGCGGGCATGTCGTCAGGGCTATTTCGCTCCGGCAAAGTCGTGTTGACGCCAGGCCTCGTAGCTGATGATGGCCACCGCATTGGACAAGTTAAGGCTGCGGCTGTCCGGCTGCATCGGAATGCGAATTCGCTGCTCCGGCGCCACCGACGCCAGTACCTCGTCCGGCAGGCCCCGGGTTTCGGGTCCGAACAGCAAGACATCGCCGGACTGATAGAGCGGCTCATGATGGGGTCGGCTGCCCTTGGTGGTACAGGCAAACAGTCTCCGCCCGACCATCGCCTGCAGAAACGCCGGATAGTCCTTATGCACGCTGATACGGCCAAAGTCCGCATAATCCAGCCCGGCCCGGCGCAGTTTTTTTTCTTCTAAATCGAAACCGAGCGGCTCGATCAGGTGCAGGTGACAGCCGTTGTTGCGCGCCAACCGCATTATGTTGCCGGTGTTGGGTGCTATCTCCGGCTCGTAAAGCGCAATATCAAACATCGTTGGTTTCTCTCATCACGTCGTCATGATCCATAAAGCCCTGCCGACGCTCCAGCCGCCACCAGGCCCAACCCAGAGTCAGCCCCCGGGCCAGCATAAAACACAGCATGGCCAGCCAGAGTCCATGATTCCCGAGCCCCTGCGCCAGCCACCACACCGGGAAAAACACGCCGGCGGTGGACAGCAGCATCATGTCACGCATCTCGCCCCCCCGGGTGGTACCGATAAAGATACCATCGAGAATAAAACACCAACAAGCCGCCAGCGGCATCAGCACCAGCCAGGGCAGGTACAGGCTTGCCTGGTCTCGTACACCAGGAATACCGGTAATCAATCCAATCAGCGGTTCGCCCGCCAGGACAAAGAGCAGGGTGAACAACAGGGCCACCACGCCGCCCCAGAACAGATTCAGGGCACAAGCCAGACGAAAGCCCGTTCTGTTGCGCTCTCCCGTCGCCTTGCCCACCATGGCCTCGACCGCATAGGCGAAGCCGTCCAGCCCGAAGGAGATGAACATCAGAAAATTCATCAGCACCGCATTGGCAGCCAGCACCTCATCACCCAGGCGTGCCCCCTGAAAGGTCATGAAGGCGAAGCACAGCTGCAGGCACAGTGCGCGAATGAAAATATCCCGGTTCAGCCCCAGCAGCCGCTTGAAGGCGGCCAGGTGCAGGATTCGTTGCCAGAAGCCCGCCGCCGGCATCAGGCCCCGCGCCTGCAGAGTACGCCATACCAGCCAGGCACCCAGCACCATGGCCAGATAATCCGCCAGCACCGAGGCCGCCGCCGCCCCCTTGACCTGCCAGCCCAGCCCCAGCACAAACCAGATATCGAGCAGAATATTGGCCCCGTTGCCCAGGATCAACAGCCACATCGGCGCCCGCGCATTCTGATTGCCCAGCAGCCAGCCCAGCAGCACCAGATTGGTCAGTGCCGCCGGCGCGCTCCAGATCCGGATCATCACATAGTCGCGGCCATAGCGCTGCACCTCGTCGCTGCCGCCGACCAGCGAGAACGCCAGATCCATCAGCGGTTGCTGCACCAGCAGTATCATCAGCGCCAGCCCCCAGGCCAGCAGCAGACCGCGCGCCAGCACCTGCAGCAAGCGTTCGCCATCTCCGGCACCCACCGCCTGGGCCGCCAGCCCTGTGGTCGACATGCGCAGGAAACCCAGCAACCAGAAGATCAGGCTGATGATGGTGGCACCCACCGCCACGCCACCCAGGTAATAGGCATGCTCCAGATGACCGATGACGATGGTGTCCACCAGCCCCAGCAAAGGCACGGTAATATTGGAGAGTACCATCGGCAGGGCCAGCGCAAACACCTGACGGTGCCGGGCCCCGTTGAGAAAAGATGACCACATAAACAACTCTTGCTGACTTGGTGAGGAGGAAGTTATACCAATTTGAATAAAGATCTGATCATTTTTAAACCCGAGCTCAGAGGCAACACAGCCGCCTCCCACGACACGCCATAAACTCATCCCTGAGGGCTCAGGAAATGCCGTCCATGGCATTTCACGGTCGTGGCAGTCGATCTCCTGTTGCCTCTCTCGTGCACCGAGTTACCTGTAAACGACGCCAATAGACAGCTCCTTGGCATCAGGGAGGATAAAGGGATCTGCTCCGCCGACCCGCCGCGCCAAGGATGGCGCGGCTGAGCCTACATGGAGGTATTCACGGCATGTCGGCGGAGCGGGCCATTTGTCCGACCTTTGCAGAGCAACCAAATAGATCAACTATTTAATCCCTTTGGTATTATTCGTTTAATCGCCCCAATGGGCCACTATGCCGGAGAAGTTTCTCACCAGTTCGGCGCCATTGACCAGCGGCATCGGATTCTGTTCGTCGAAGCCAGGCCGGAAGGAGGCATGCAGTTGCCCCCTGGGATTCACCAGGGCGATGGAGGCGGAATGGTCGACCAGATAATCGGCCTGGTCCCGTTCGAAGATACCGTAAATCAGCCCCAGCTGCTGCATCGCCGGCGTCAGCCGTTCATGCTCGGCGGTAACCGCCACGAAATCGGGATTGAAATAGGCGGTATAGGCTTTCAGACGCTCGGGGGTATCGCGGGCCGGGTCCGCCGAAACAAACACTACTTGTGCCTTGTCGCTCAGTCGGGTCAGTTCGGGGTAAATCCGTGCCAGATCCGACAAGGTGGTAGGGCAGATATCGGGGCAGTGGGTATAACCGACGAACACCAGGCTCCAGCGCCCGAGCAGATTCTGCTCGGTAAAGGACCGGCCGTCGGCGTCTGTCAGCGTGAAAGGCGTCAGGGTGCGGGGCTCGGGATAGATCACCACCGCCTCGGTCAGATTATTCTTTCTGTCCGCATACCAGGCAGCCCCAGTCAGGATACCGGCAGTGACCAGAAAAATCGCCAGTATCCATATCCATCTGTTCGTATTAGCCATAGTTTATCCAGTGATCCGCCAGTATAAGGACAAAAAGCCACATCAGGTGACTGATTGAAAAACGGAAGCATTGTAGTGCGGTTTGAGGCCCGGGTCTAAACTTCAGCCGCCAGGCCCACTGAATAAAGCGCAGATTCAGCAGGGTGGACCCCGCCAGATACAAGATACCGGACATACCGACTATCCAGGGAAGCAGGCAGACCAGGGTCAGCAGCAGGGTGTAGAGCAGCACACAGGTCTTGCTGAACTCGATGCCATGAGTGACCGGCAGCATGGGTATTTCCGCCTTGGCGTAATCGTCCCGCCGGTGAATGGCCAGTGCCCAGAAATGCGGTGGGGTCCAGGCAAAAATGATCATCACCAGCAGCAGCGCATGGCCATGAAACTCGCCGGTTACCGCCGTCCAGCCCAGCAGCGGCGGCATGGCACCAGCCAAGCCACCAATCACGATATTCTGTGGCGTGGCTCGCTTCAGCCATACCGTATATACCACCGCATAGCCCAGCAGCGAGGCCAGAGTAAGCCAGGCGGTGAGTGCATTGACCCAGAGTAACAGTATGGCGAGGCCCGCCGCCGACAGAACAAAGGCAAAGGCCAGTGCCGGACCGCCCTGTACCCGGCCCTGGGCCACGGGCCTGTGATAGGTGCGGGCCATCTTGATATCGATGCGTCGGTCCAGCACATGGTTGATGGCCGCCGCCCCACCGGCCATCAGACCGATGCCGAGGGTGGCCACCAGCACCCGCCACGGCGTCGGCAGGGTCTCGGTCAAAAACATACCCACCACCGCCGTCAGCAGGATCAGGGCCACTACCCTGGGTTTGGTGAGGGCAAAATAATCCCGCCAGCTTAATGTCCAGCTTCTGGATAACAGCGCGCTTCTAGCCATACAGCCTCCATCGGGTCTATCCCGTCAGTTTTCATTCATTGCGGCGACGAAGCCATGAACAGGCACCGGATTGGCTCTGGCTCGCCAGAGTCGCTCACCGGTTCCCGTTAACACCAACAACAAGATGGCGGCACCGGCGTTGTGGGCCACCGCCACCGCCAGCGGCAGGTGCAGCACCACATTGGCCACCCCCAGCGCCAGCTGCATAATCACTCCCAGTACCAGCCAGGCTCCCCAATAACGCAGCACCGGCTGCTGCCACAGGCGCCAGGCCAGCATCAGCAACACACAAGCGGTGACCATGGCCCAGAGCCGGTGTGCCGCATGAATGGTGACCCTTTCATCCTGGCTCAGTACCCCGTACTGGTAGTTTTCTGCCGGCACCCCGTGGGGATGAAAGGCGCTCCACTGCCACTGGCTCGGCCAGTCGCCCTGACACACAGGCAACTCGAGGCAGGCCATGGCCGCGTAGTTGGCCGCCGTCCAGCCACCCAAGGCAATCTGCAGCAGCAAGGCCCCCAGCGCCAGCAGAAACCAGCCACCCAGGCTCCGTCCACGACAGGTCTCCCGGGGTGGGCGGGTTTTACAGAGCAGAAGAAACAGCAACGCCAGTATGGTGAAGCCCCCCAACAGATGCCCCATGACCACGAAAGGCAACAGGTTGAGGGTCACCGTCAGCATGCCGAGGGTCGCCTGGCCACACACCAGCACCAGCAGCCCCCAGGTAAAGCCTCGATAGGCTCTTTGAGATGAACGCAGCGACCAGAGCGCCATCAGCAATATGGTGCAACCCAGGGTGCCCGCCGCATAGCGATGCACCATCTCGTTGCGGGCCTTGGCCATTTCCAACGGATTATCGGGAAAACGCAGCGCCGCCGTGGCATGGTCCTGGGCCGAGCCGGGCACATAGTTGAAACCATAACAACCGGGCCAGTCGGGACAGCCCAAGCCTGCATCGGTCAGCCGGGTATAGGCTCCCAGCACCACCACCACCAGGGTCAGCCCAAAGGCAAAGAGGCACAGTAGACGCATGGCTTCCTCCTATCCGGCCCGGGAAAATTTGAGCAGGCGGCGCAAGTCACCGAGTAGCGCCTTGCCGGTCAACCGATCTCCGACCTCATCGCCACTCAGGGGGTAACGCATGATCAACAGGCCCGGCGGGTCGGCAATATAGACAAAGCCCGCCTCCAGCCCGGTACTGGCCGGCAGTCGCAGCACCGACACCCGGTTGCTGTCTCGTCCCAGGGCGAGGTCGATATTGTTCAGCAAGGGCTCGGCCAGCACACAGGACTCGCATTCGGGGGGGACCGGCAAGACCAGCCGCCACTGAGTATCCTCGGTGATCCGCCCCTCCACCCACTCCCCATGCGCCTTGACACCGGGGGTGAACCAGCCCTGTGACAGGGTCAACCAGGCCAGGCCCACCGGCAGCAGAAAGACACCCAGCAAGGCCAGCATCGTTTTATGGGTTTTACGGGTTTTATGCTTCATCTCGCCTCCGATAACACCACGCTGCGGCGACCCAGATTGCCAGCGTCATGGCAAACCACTGCACCGCATAACCGATATGTCGCTCCGGCCCCATTACCACCGGCTGCCAGTCATCTTTTTCAACGCCAAGTTTCAGCACGAAGGGCAGCGCCTGCTGGCCCCATATTTGCTCTATCCGGATTTGTTCCAGGCCGGACACACGGCGCAGCCGGGGCTCGAAAGGCACCTCGCCCAAAGACAAGGGGGGAACATAGAGTCGGATGATATTGCCGGATAACTGCACTGTGCCTTCCGGCGAAGGCACCTGTGGCAGCTTGCGCCGATCCGGGTCGGCCGGCCACCAGCCCGTATCCACCGCCAGCAGACCATATCGGGTTTGCAACGGCCGGATCAGCCGATAACCCACCCGGCCTGACTCTATCTGGTTATCGAGAAAGAGATCGCCACCGGCCAGATAGACACCACTCACCTCCAGACGGTAGCCGAAGGGGGTCTGCATGCTTAGGGCTTCATTCAACGCCAGGCTGATATTGCGACGTTGCTGCCATTCCTGCAGCAACAGCCGTTTCTCGTCGGCCCGTGACAGCTGCCATATCCCCATGGTGATCATCAGCAGAGTCATCACACCGGTCAGTACCAGCAGCCCCCCACTTTTTCCTATACTCAACATCCAGTCTCTCCAGGAAAACGCTCATGCTGCTCAAACTACTGATTGTATTGCTGCTATTCTGTATGATCGGCAACCTGCTACTGGGCCTGAAGGCCATGCTCTCTCAGCGAGATCCTGTGCTGATGAGTCGCTACATAGGCCGCCGTCTGTTATTCGCCGTGATCATAGTGCTGCTGTTGATAGTGGCGCTGGCCGCCGGCCTGCTGGTGCCCAACGCCACCCCCACATAAGCCTCCATTGAATCCTCTATAGGATATAGACAAAGACAAACAGACAGAGCCAGACCACATCGACAAAGTGCCAGTACCAGCTGCTGGCCTGAAAGCCGAAATGCTGAGCCGGGGTAAAGTGCCCCTTGCGCACCCGCAACCACATGATGAACAGCATCAGGGTACCCAGGGTGACGTGGGCACCGTGAAAGCCGGTGAGCAGAAAGAAGGTATTGCCGTAGATACCCGAGTCCAGCCGTAACCCCAGCGCTTCGTAGGCATGCACATATTCCCATACCTGCAGCGTCAGAAAGGTCAGACCCAGCAACACGGTAAGGCCCAGCCATTGCTTGATACGCGACCGGCGCTCCTGCAACAGGGCCAGATGAGCCAGATGTGCGGTCACCGACGAGGTCAGCAGAATAACGGTGTTGATAAGCGGTAAACCAAACCAGCCCATGGCGGTGGTTTCGATGCCACCCGGCGTCTGCAGCAGGGGCCAGCTGGCACTGAAGTCGGGCCACAGCACGGCGTTGGTCATGGCGTTATTGCCGGCTCCGCCCAGCCAGGGCACGGCCAGGATGCGGGCGTAAAACAGGGCGCCGAAGAAAGCGCCGAAGAACATCACCTCGGAGAAGATGAACCAGCTCATACCCTGACGAAAGGATCTGTCCATCTGGTCACTGTAGAGCCCGGCGTGAGACTCGTTAATCACGTTGCCGAACCAGCCGAACAACATCACCGTCATCACCAGGGTGCCGGCGGAAAAGACCAGGGGGCCCGTGATGCCGGCGATGCCCGCGGCCCAGAGACCGGCGCCCGACGCCAGCAGAAACAACCCCAGGGCGCCCACTATCGGCCAGGGACTCTGGGCCGGTACATAATATTGCTGAGTCTTGACCGCCATGTTTGCCTCCTTGAGCTCAGCTGCGCGTGGCAAGCTGCTCGCTGATGTCGTACAGGGTGTAGGACAGGGTGAATACTTCTATGTCCGTCGGCAGTGCCTGATCCACATAGAAGCGCATCGGCATCACCGCCTCGTCCCCTGCCGCTATGGGTTGTTCCTGAAAACAGAAGCATTCTGTCTTGCGCAGGTAGCCTGCCGCCAGCCCCGGTGATACCGAGGGAATGGCCCTCAGCACCCGGGCATCGGCCCCGGGATTGTTGACGGTGAAGTCCACCTGATGCATCTCGCCCGGTCGCACCTGCAAGCGGCGCACCGAGGGAGTGAAGTCTCCCCGCAACCCACTGCTCTGATAGGTGACGAACTCCACCGTGACCAGCCGCTGTTCGTCTACCATCCGGGATTCGGCTACCGCACTGGTGGCGGTTTTTCCGTTCAGCCCCGTGATATCGCAGAAGACGTCATACAGCGGCACCAGTGCAAAGCCGAACCCGAACATGGCCACCGCCAACAGGCCGAGTCGGATCGCTATCCTGTTACCGTGAGCCATTGCCTTCTACCTCCGGAGGCCTGCTGAAGGTGTGGTAGGGCGCCGGCGACGGCACCGTCCATTCCAGCCCGTGCGCTCCTTCCCAAGGACTGGCCGGGGCCTTTTCTCCACCGCGGATACACTTGATCAGCACGACAACGAAGATAAGTTGAGACAGACCGAAGGCAAAGCCGCCGATGCTGACCAGAGCGTTGATGTCGGCAAACTGCAGCGAATAGTCGGGAATACGGCGGGGCATACCGCCCAATCCCAGAAAGTGCATGGGGAAGAACAGCACGTTGACAGAAATCACCGAACACCAGAAGTGCCACTTGGCCAGCCGCTCATTGAACATGTAACCGGTCCACTTGGGCAGCCAGTAGTACACCGCCGCCAGCACCGAGAAGATGGCGCCGGTCACCAGCACATAGTGGAAATGAGCCACCACGAAATAGGTGTCGTGATACTGAAAGTCGGCCGGGGTAATGGCCAGCATCAGGCCGCTGAAACCGCCGATGCTGAACAGCACGATAAAGGCAATGGCGAACAGCATGGGCACTTCGAAGCTGAGCGACCCTCGCCACATGGTAGCCACCCAGTTGAACACCTTGACCCCGGTCGGCACCGAAATCAGCATGGTGCAGTACATGAAGAACAGCTCGGCCGCCACCGGCATGCCCACGGTAAACATGTGATGCGCCCACACCAGAAAGCTCAGGCCTGCAATAGAGGCGGTGGCATACACCATGGAGGCATAACCGAACAAGGGCTTGCGGCTGAAGGTGGGGATGATGGCAGAGATAATGCCGAAACTCGGCAGTATCATGATGTACACCTCGGGATGCCCGAAAAACCAGAAGATATGCTGAAACATCACGGGATCACCGCCACCGGCGGCCTCGAAGAAGCTGGTGCCGAAGTACTTGTCGGTCAGTACCATGGTCACAGCTCCCGCCAGCACCGGCATCACCGCGATCAGCAGAAAGGCGGTGATCAGCCAGGTCCAGCAGAACAGCGGCAGCTTCATCCAGGTCATGCCCGGCGCCCGCAGATTCCAGATGGTAACGATGACGTTGATGGCTCCCATGATGGAGCTGATACCCATGATATGAATGGCGAACACAAACAGGGCGGTACTGTCCGGTGAATAGGTGGTAGACAAGGGCGCATAGAAGGTCCAGCCGAAGTTGGGGCCGCCCCCGGGCATGAACAGCGACGACAGCATCAACACGAAGGCGAAGGGCAGTATCCAGAAGCTCCAGTTGTTCATGCGCGGCAAGGCCATGTCCGGCGCCCCTATCATCATGGGTATCATCCAGTTGGCGAGACCGACAAAGGACGGCATCACGGCGCCGAAGATCATCACCAGACCGTGCATTGTGGTCATCTGGTTGAAAAAGTTCGGTTCCACCAGCTGTAAGCCCGGCTGAAACAGCTCGGCCCGGATCACCATGGCCATGCCGCCACCAATAAAGAACATGGTCAGGCTGAACAGCAGGTACATGGTCCCGATGTCTTTATGGTTGGTGGTAAACAGCCAGCGGCTGAAGCCTTTGGCCGGTCCATGATGCGCCTCTTCGTGGTTCATATGCTCATCGGCGGTGTCTGTTACGTTTAGCTGTGTCATCCCTGCCCCCTATTGTCCCTGCCTGGCCTGATTGATATCGCCGGGCTGCACCAGCTCACCGGTGTTGTTACCCCAGGCATTGCGTTCATAGGTGATCACCGCGGCCAGTTCTTTCAGCGCCAGCTGCTTGTCGAAACTCTGCATGGCGGTGCCGGCCTTGCCGTACAGCACGACATTGATGTGGCCGGCCTTGTCGTTGAGAACAAGCTCGCTGCCCTTGAGTGCCGGAAAGGCGCCGGGTATTCCTTCGCCACTGACCTGGTGACAGGCGGCACAGCTGCGCTGATAAACCTGCTCACCCAACCGCATCAGCTCGTCCATGGTCATTTCCATCGCCACCAGTTCCTGCTCCGCGGCCTTGGCCTCGGCCTGGCTGGCCCGGGCCTGGGCCAGCCAGCCGTCGAACTCCTCGGGAGAACGGGCATCCACCACTATCGGCATGAAACCATGGTCCTTGCCACACAGCTCGGCACACTGGCCTCGATACAGGCCCGGCTCGTTGATGCGGGTCCAGGCCTCGTTGATAAAGCCGGGAATGGCGTCTTTTTTCACCGCGAACGCCGGCACCCACCAGGAGTGGATAACGTCATCGGAAGTGATCAAAAAACGGATTTTGCGGTCGGTAGGCAGCACCAGCGGCTGGTCGACTTCGAGCAGATAGTTCTTCCCCTTGGCCACCCGACCCTCTATTTGCTGGGGCAAGGTGGCCAGCAGGCTGTAGAACTCGACCCCCTCGTCGAAGTAACGATAATGCCACTTCCACTGGGAACCGGTGACCTGCACCGTGATATCGGATTGAGAGGCGTCTTCCATCGCCACCAGGGTGCGGGTAGCAGGAACGGCCATGGCAATCAGAATGACGAAGGGGATCAGGGTCCAGAGGATCTCGACCCTGGTGCTTTCATGAAATTGCGCCGCCCGGGCACCTTTGGATTTTCGATGATGGATAATGGCCCAGAACATGACCCCGAACACCAGCAGACCGATAATGGCGCAGATGATCAGTATCGTCATATGCAGGCCATATACCTTCTGGCTGATATCGGTGACCCCTTCGGTCATATTCAAACGGGCTTGAGCCCGCACCGGCAGGGTTGTCAGCAAGGACAACAGCAGAATAATCGGCTTCACACGCACCCCCAAAAGTTTCTTCCTGTATTTTTGGTGTACTCATATAACGAGTCAGTGCCTGTCGGGCTACCACATCCCTCGGCCCGGCACTCACTAAGTAAAGCACTGATAATGAAAAAGTAAAAAATTGAAGTAAAAAAGGAAGTTATACCAATCCCAGTAATGATCTGGTCATATTGAGGCCCCCAGACCAGAGGCAACACAGCCGCCTCCCTCGACACGCCATAAACCCATCCGTGGGAGCTCGGAAATGCCGTCCCTGGCATTTCACGGTCGTGGGAGCCGTTCTCTGTTGCCTCTTCTGGAACTCCGAGTTGCCTGCAGAGGGCGCGCCGGAACATCAAGGAGGGCAAAGGGATCTGCTCCACCGACCATCACATGACAGGGACGTCATGTGCTGAGCCTCACAAGGAGGTGCTTGAGCGAGTCGGTGGAGCGGGCCCTTTGTCCGGGATTGGCATGACAGTCAAACAGATCGAGTGTTTAATGTTACTGGTATTAGGGCTTAGCGAAGGAATAGGAGTCGCCCGTTAGCGCTGCTTAAGGGCAACTCGATGTTCAAGAAGAGGGAGCATACATTCGAGACGGAAAACCAGAAAGGAAGCGGGGCAGATGAACCACCCCGGAGTGCGCTGTTCAGATCAGAGGAAAATCAGAAGTCGGCGTTGCGGATCACGCCGACGGCGAGGCCTTCGATAATCAGCTCCTGACTGCGCAGATCCACCTCTATCGGAGAAAGCTCCTCATTTTCGGGCAACAGGCTGACCTTGCTGCCCTGGCGCTGAAAACGCTTGACCGTCACTTCATCGTCCAGCCGGGCGACGACCACTTGGCCGTTGCGGACTTCCTGGGTCTTGTGTACCGCCAGCAGATCACCATCCATGATGCCGATGTCTTTCATGCTCATCCCCTTTACCCGCAGCAGAAAATCGGCCGAAGGGTGAAACAGGGACGGATCCAGCTTGTAGTGGCTCTCGATATGCTGCTGGGCCAGTATGGGCTCACCGGCGGCGACCCGCCCGATCAGCGGCAGCCCCAGCGCCTCTTCTTCCTCTTCGGTCAGGCGAATACCACGAGAGGTACCGGGCATCATGGTGATGACGCCTTTCTTGGCCAGTGCCTTGAGATGCTCTTCGGCGGCATTGGCAGATTTAAAACCCAGAGTCCGGGCAATCTCGGCACGGGTCGGCGGCATCCCGGTCTGCTGAATATGCTCTTTGATGATCTCCAGTACCTGAGACTGGCGAGGCGTAAGGGCTTTCATAATGGACCTGTTTTTTTATACAGTTAACTGTCAGTATATCCAGTAAATCCGCCAGAGCAAGTACAAAATCCGGGGCGGCTCGCCTCAAGACATCGGAGGTCCGATCTGATAATCTTTGCGGCCGCATTGATCTTGGAATTCCTGCTTTATGATGTTCGGGTCCCCTTTCGGTCGACGCCTGTTTCGGCCGCTGATCGCCACCCTGGTCAACCACAAGAGTTTGCCTGCCGATCCGGTGGCGGAACTGGCCATCGATCCGGCCAGACCGGTAGTCTATATACTGAAAACCGCCTCGATCTCCGATCTGCTGACCCTGGAGCTCAGCACCGAACGGCTGGGCCTACCCGGCCCCTTCGAACCGCTGCGACTGAACGGCAATGAGCTACCGCGATTTATCTGCCTGGACAAGCCGGACACCCTCGGTGACCGCCCCCGCAGCGTCACTCCTTACCTGGAGGAGTTCAACCAGTTGCTGCTTACCCAGCGGCGGCAACAGACGCCTATTCAACTGGTGCCGGTTACCCTGTTTTGGGGCCGGGCACCGGGCCGGGAAGGAGACACATCCTCCTCGCTCAGCATAGTGCAGAGCCGATCCCCCAATGCCCTGCACAAGGCCTTGATCGTGCTGCTGAAAGGCCGGGAAAACCGGGTTCGTTTCAGCGCCCCCTTGCTGCTGTCACAACTGCTGGAACGCTCCACTGCCGACCCCCGACTGGCTCACAAGCTGGCGCGTATCGCCCGCATCCATTTCAGCCGACAAAGGCTGGCGGCCACGGGCCCCAGGTTGCCCAACCGGGAGCTGCTGTTGAAGCAACTGCTGCAAACGCCGGCATTGCAGCAGGCCATTATCGATCACAGCCACGAGCAGCAGCAAAGCGAAGAGTCATCGCGCCGCAAGGCGCAGGACTACATGAATGAAATCGCCTCCAACTTTTCCTATCCGCTGATCCGCTTCGGCGATCGGCTGCTGGGCTGGCTCTGGCACAAACTGTATCGTGGCCTCTCGGTCACCGGTGCCGAGAGGGTACGACAGCTGGCGCAGGAAGGTCACGAGCTGGTATACCTGCCCTGTCACCGCAGCCATATGGACTATCTGCTGCTGTCCTACGTTATTTATCATCAGGGCATGGTGCCGCCCCATATCGCCGCCGGCATCAACCTGAATTTCTTCCCCGCCGGACCGCTGTTTCGCCGGGGTGGCGCCTTCTTCATTCGTCGTACCTTCAAAGACAACAAGCTGTACGCCACCGTATTCCGGGAATATCTCAAGCTGCTGTTTCGTCGCGGCTATGCGGTGGAGTATTTCGCCGAAGGTGGCCGCTCCCGATCCGGCCGCCTGCTGCCGGCCAAACCCGGCATGCTGTCCATGACACTCGGCGCCGCCATGGAGAACGGCGATCGTCCCATCACCCTGATCCCGGTCTACCTGGGCTATGAGCATGTAGTGGAGGTCAGCACCTACCATAAGGAATTACAGGGCAGCGGCAAGCAGCAGGAAAGTGTCTGGCAGGTACTGGGCATACTGCACAAATTACGCAATTTCGGCCGGGGCTTCGTCAACTTCGGCGAACCCTTGCCGCTGGCCGAGTGGCTAGCCCGACAAGCCACCGGCCATGCCCGCGATCTGGTTTCCCCTCTCGCCCGCGAGGTGATGACCCGAATCAATGCCGCCGCCGCGGTTAACGGCCTGACCCTGAGCGCCACCGCCCTGCTGGCCTCGGATCGGCAGGCGCTCACCCGCCGGCAGCTGCAACGACAGGTACAGCTTTATCTGGACTACCTGCGCAGCTGTCGTTACAGCGATGATGTGGTCATACCGGAGCAAGACGGCGAACAATTACTGGAACAGGCATTGGAGCTCGACAAGTTCAAGCGGGAAAGCAACCGACTGGGCGAGATCATCCACCTCGACCGACGGCAATCGGTACTGCTCAGCTATTATCGCAACAACATCTTGCACCTGTTCGCCCTGCCGGCGCTGCTGTCCACCCTGATAGAACGGCACGAAGGTATGGTCACCACAGAATTACTGCGCCGCTTGCAGCGTTTGTATCCCTTGCTCAGGGCCGAGCTGTTTCTCAACGTCACACCGTCACAGCTGCCGGCGCAGCTGGAGCTTCAACTGAAAACTCTGGAGGGCCTGGGGCTCGTCGAATTTCGCCAGGCGGGCTGGTGGGTCGTCCCCCGGCAGCAAATGCAGTTACTGCTGCTGGCCCGGATTATCCGGCCTTCGCTGCAACGCTATGGGGTGGTGGTGTCATGTCTGGCATCCGATGCTGGTGCGCAGCAGCTGGAGGACGACAGTCGACTGCTGGCCGAACATCTGGCCATGCTGCACGGCATGCAGGCGCCGGAGCTGTTCGACAAGACTCTGTTCAGGATGCTGACCGACGCGCTGGAAGAAGAAGGTTATTTGTGTCAGGGGCTCCCCCGACAGAAAGAGCTGGCACAGTTGCGGGACGTACTCTATCCGCTGCTGCCCAGTGCCGTGCGGCGCGACCTGCGGTGATCGTATTGTGGCGACTTGGCCGTCCCGGCATCAGACTTACAGCAGCGTCAATACCACACCGGCGAACACCAGCATGCCCACATGGTTGTTGTTGAGGAAGGCGCCGAAACAGGCCATACGCTCCCGGTCGCGGATCAGTCGCTGCTGGTATACAAACAGGCCCGCCGCCGCCAGCAGACTCCAGTAGAAGAGCGGCCCAAGGCCGAACGCCTGACCGGCCGCCACCAGCAACGTCAGGGTCAGCAGTTGCAGTAGGCCGACTATCAGCTTGTCGCGGCGACCAAACAGGATGGCGGTCGACTTGACCCCGATGCGCAGATCGTCGTCACGGTCCACCATGGCATACATGGTGTCGTAGGCGATGGTCCAGGTCAGATTGGCGGCGAACAGCAACCAGAGTCCCGGCGGCAGGCTGTCGCTCTGGGCGGCGAAGGCCATGGGAATAGCCCAGGAAAAAGCGATGCCCAGAAACAGCTGCGGCAGGTTGGTATAGCGCTTCATGAAAGGATAAAGCGCCGCCCAGCCCAGACCCGCCACCGCCAACAAAATGGTCAGGGCGTTGGTGGTCAGCACCAGCACGAAGGATATTCCCACCAGCAACGCGAAAAAGCCCAGTGCCTGACGTTCGGTCAGCTCACCGCTCGGCAGCGGTCGGCCCTGGGTACGCTTGACGTGACCGTCGATATGGCGATCCGCATAATCGTTGATCACACAACCGGCCGAACGCATCGAAAAGACTCCGGCCACAAACACCAGCAGCAGCCAGAATGAGGGCCGGCCATCGCCGGCAATCCAGAGCGCCCACAGGGTAGGCCACAGCAGTAACAGGGTGCCGATGGGCTTGTCGAGTCGGGCCAGCGCCATATAGGCGCGCCAGCGTGGTCGGGTTGCAGTCGTCGTCATGGTTCTCTCTATTCTCGGTATGCCTGGGCCGCAGGCAAAAACAATTCGGTGACCAGCACCCCTGCCTGGCCGGTGGCCAGCAGAGAACGGCGGGCCCAGAGCGAAGGTCCATTTGCCAGCTGATCAAGGTGTTGCGTCATCCCCTGCATCCGGGACAACTGCCGCCATTGTGCCTCCGTCAGACAAGCAAACTCGAAGTCGCTGCGCAACAATTGGGGGTCTTCAAACAGCAATTCGCCCAGGGCTCGCTGGCCCAGCCCACCCAGGGCCGGAATCGCATGCAGGCTCGAGGGAGAATACAGGGAACTGGCATAGACCCGGGGCTGTTCGTCGCAAAGCAGCAAGACCTCGCGGCAAAAGGCACGGTCGGCGCCAATCCATGCGGCCTGGGTCGGGGTAAGGGTTATTTCGGCTGTGGTGCTCTGTAACTGAACCCGGAACTGCCGGCAATGACGGCGCAGCCGTTCGGTCAGAGAGCCGGTATCCTGTAGCCAGTTGCACAGCGGCATCCGGGACCGCGGTAATTCCGGCCCCCAGTGCCAGTCATGATCGGCGGTGTTAGTCACTGGCACTTCCTGAAATGGCAAAACACATACTTGAATCGCTGCTTTATCCTGAAAAATACATATTCGCTTGACCGGCCACCGCTTTGTTTAAACAATGCTCTTATTATTCAGACAGAAAGGCTTACGATGTTCCGCTTGATCGCTCTTTGTATCCTGTTGACCGCCGGCCAGCTTCGGGCTCAGGAGACGGCTCCCGAGGGGCCCTTATACTACACCATGACGCCGGACATTATTACCAACTACCAGAATTCGGGGCAGACCCTGGGTTATATCCGGGTATCCGTCGATATCATGCTGGAAAGTGCCGATCAGATGCCGCTGGTGGAGCAGCATATGCCGCTGCTACGCGATGCCATCAATGACCTATTGGCAGAACAGAATCAGCAGGAAATCCGCTCGCTGCAGGTACGCAACGAACTGACCGACGAAGGACAGCGGCGGCTCAACGATTTACTGTTGAAGGAAACCGGCGAGACGCCTGTCCATCGCCTGCTGTTTACCAAGTTCCTGTATCAGTAAACGGATGTCAGGACGCCCGACGCCCACGATCGAACCAGGCCTGTAACAGGCCGATAAGCCCACCGCCCAGATGCGCCAGGTTGGCCACCGGCCCCAGCACGCCAGCAAAGCCCAACACCAGCCAGACTACCATGAACACCGCCATGCCGTCCGGCAAGCCTATGCCCCGGGCCGGATTGAGCCGGCCGGACAACCAGACGTAGGACAGCAGGGCATACACCACCCCGGACAGGCCACCGAAACGGGGGCCGCTGGCCCAGAACTGCATCAGATTGGGTAGCACCGCCGCCACCAGCAGCAACAGCAACAGCTTGCCGTGCCCCAGCCGCCGCTCCACCATGCCGCCCAGATACCACCACCAGAACAGGTTGAACACCAGGTGCATCAGGGAGAAATGCAGCAGCGCCGGGGTGAAGGCACGCCAGAACTCCGCGCCCAGCAGTGACTCCCAGCTGGGAGGAAACGCCAGTAACCCGAACATCGGCAAACCCAGCCAGCTCAGGCCATAAATGGCCAGGCAGGCGAGCAGTACCAGCATGTTGACCGGTCCGGTCCGGTGCAACAGATCCCGGGCCAGCCCGGGCCGGCCCGAATCTGTGCTGAAATGCACATGGGTGTCGCCCTGGCGCCAGGCCGCATCCTGATAGCGGGGGTGCAACGGCTCGGCAATGAAGCGTTTCACTTCCTGCTGGGCCTGCTGAAAGCGGGACTCGTTCACCAGCCAGATGCTGACATTGTTGTCATCATCCAGGGTCAGCTCGCACTTGAGGCCCATATCGGCCAGGTAATCCACGAACGACTGAGCCCGGCGCGGATCATCCAGCACCAGCAGCAACTTCATCAGGCCGTGACCACCGCCTGGGTGCGGCGCCAGGCTTCAAAGCCGCCATCCAGGCTATAGACTTCCTCGAAGCCCTGATTGATCAGGTACTGGGCCGCACCCTGACTGCTGACGCCGTGGTAGCACATCACCACAACCGGAGTCTCGTAGTCGACTTCGTTGGTAAAGGACACCAGGGTATCGTTGGTCAGGTGAAAGGCGCCTGCGGCATGGGCCTGGGCGAAAGACTGGGGATCGCGAATATCAACCAGTCGGGCATGGCCTTCGGCCAGCAGGGTATCGGCCTCGGCCACCGAAATATGGGCAAACTGCTCCATGAGTTACTCCTAGCGTGAATTTAGGGCAGTTTACCCAATCTCGGCGGCCTTGGCATCAAGGCTGATCCTAGCCGCCGAGATAGGCCTGCCTGACCTGTTCGTTGACCAGCAGGGCGGCACCGGTATCGGCCAGCACCACGCGGCCGTTTTCCAGCACATAGCCCCGGTCCGCCAGCTTGAGCGCCTGGTTGGCGTTCTGCTCCACCAGAAAGACCGTCATGCCCTTCTCGTCCCGCAGCCGGGCTATGGTCTCGAAAATCCGGGCGATGATGATGGGCGCCAGCCCGAGCGAGGGTTCGTCCAGCAACAACAACCGCGGCTTGCTCATCAGCGCCCGGCCGATGGCCAGCATCTGCTGCTCGCCGCCGGACATGGTGCCGGCCCGCTGATTCATGCGCTCCTTGAGCCGGGGGAACATCTGGTATACCTCCGCCAGCAGCGCCGCGTGCTCGCGCCTGTCGACGAAGAAGGCGCCCATGTGCAGGTTTTCTTCCACCGTCAGCCGGGCAAAGATGCGCCTCCCCTCGGGTACGATGGCGATGTCCTGGCGCATGATGGCGGCGGTATCCAGACCGCCCAGATCCTGCCCTTCGAACAGCACCCGCCCCCGAGTGGGCCTGGGCTCGCCGCAGATGGTCATCATCAGGGTGGTCTTGCCGGCACCGTTGGCCCCGATCAGGGTGACGATTTCACCCTGTTTTATTTCGACGGTCACATCTTCCAGCGCCTGTATCTTGCCATAGCCGGCACAGACATTATCGACATGCAGCATGCTCAGGTCTCTCCCAGGTAGGCTTTGATCACATCGGGGTTGTTGCGCACCTGCTCCGGGGTGCCTTCGGCCAGCGGCCGTCCCTGATTGACCACATAGATATAGTCGGAGATGCCCATCACCAGCTTCATGTCGTGCTCAATCAGCAGGATGCTGACCCCTTCGTTATCACGCAAATCACAAATCAATCGATCCAGCTCGCGGGTCTCGTTCGGGTTGAGACCCGCCGCCGGCTCGTCCAGCATCAGCAGTTGCGGTCGCGCCGCCATGCAACGGGCAATTTCCAGCCGCCGCTGCTGGCCATAGGCCAGGTTGTCGGCGGTGCGGTTGGCAAACTCGGTCAGATTCACCTTTTCCAGCCAGTAATGAGCCCGCGCCAACCCGTCCCGTTCGGAGCGGCGAAAGGCCGGAGTCTTCAACAGGCCGGACAAAAAACCGGTATTCAGATGAAAGTGCTGGGCCACCAGCAGGTTTTCCAGCACCGTCATTTCCTTGAACAGCCGCACGTGCTGAAAGGTACGCACCATGCCACGTCTTGCAATTTTATGGCCCGGCAGCCCTTGTATGGCCCGGCCCTTGAAATTGACGGTGCCGCCGCTTGGCCGATAGAAACCGGACAGGCAGTTGAATACCGTGGTTTTTCCGGCACCGTTGGGACCGATCACCGAGACGATTTGCCGCTCATCCATACTGAGTGCAACCTTGTCGACGGCGACCAGGCCACCGAAGCGCATGGTCAGATCGGATACGTTTAACAGGGCCGTCATGATTTCAGCTCCATCTGGGGTCTGTGCATCGGCAGCAGCCCCTGAGGCCGCCAGATCATCATCAATACCATCAGCAGGCCGAACAGCAGCATGCGGTACTCGTTAAACTCCCGGGTCAGCTCCGGCAATATGGTCATGACGATGGCCGCCAGCACCACGCCAATCTGCGAGCCCATGCCGCCCAGCACCACTATGGCCAGGATGATGGCCGACTCGATAAACACGAATGACTCGGGGCTGATGAACCCCTGACGGGCGGCGAAGAAGCTGCCCGCAAAGCCGGCGAAGGCGGCCCCTATGGTAAAGGCGCTGAGCTTGATAAGCGTCGGGTTGAGACCCAGCGAGCGACAGGCGATTTCATCCTCGCGCAACGCCTCCCAGGCCCGGCCCAGCGGCATGCGCAGCAGACGGTTGATGATGAAGATGGTGAATATCACCAGCAAGAGCGCCAGCAGGTAGAGAAAAATGACCTTGTGGCCCGAGTTGTAGGCAATATCGAAAAATTGATGAAAGGTATTCTCGCCCCGCCGCTCGAACTCCAGCCCGAACAGGGTGGGTTTGGGAATGCCGGCGATGCCGTTGGGGCCACCGGTGAGCTCGGTCATGTTGTTGAGCAGAATACGGATGATCTCGCCGAAACCCAGGGTCACGATGGCCAGATAGTCACCGCGCAGCCGCAGCACCGGAAAGCCGAGCAGGAAACCGAACAACGCCGCCATGCCGCCGGAGATCAGCAGACAGGTCCAGAAGTCGAATCCCAGATAGGCATTGAGCAGGGCATAGCTGTAGGCACCCACCGCATAAAAAGCGACGTAACCCAGATCCAGCAGCCCGGCCAGGCCCACCACCACGTTCAGCCCCAGCCCCAGCATCACGTAAATCAGGGTCAGGGTGGCCAGATCCACGGCGCCACGGGAACCCATGAAGGGCCAGATCAGCAGGCCGGCCAGCACCAGCACGGTGACGATGCGATACAGCCAGGGCCGCTCTTCCGGCGCCGGCAGGACGAAACCGCTTTTGCGATCCGACAGATATTGAAAGGGCTTGCGCAGCTGGTGCTGAAACAACTGGGCGGCAAACACCAGGCCCGTGCCCAGCGCCAGCCACTCCCAGGCCTCGCCCATACGGTTGGAAACGATCAATCGGGTGCTGGCGGTTTCGAGCCGAAAACCGAGCAGCCAGCCGGCCAGCAGCAGAAACAGGGCCGCGGCAATCAGTGCAGGTTTTAACTTGCTCATACCTTCTCTACCTCCGGTTTACCCAGAATGCCGGTCGGCATGAACAGCAGCACCGCGATCAGCAGCCCGAAGGACACCACATCCTTGTATTCGGTGCTGAAGTAGGCACCGGTCATGGCTTCGGTCACCCCCAGCAAGAGACCGCCGATCACGGCCCCGGGAATGCTGCCGATACCACCCAGTACCGCGGCGGTAAAGGCCTTGAGCCCGGCCATGAAGCCGATATAGGGGTTGATGACCCCGTAATAGGAGCCAAGCAAGACGCCGGCCACCGCCGCCAGGGCCGCGCCGATAACGAAAGTCAGGGCGATCACCGTGTTGCTGTTGATGCCGAGTAGGTTGGCCATTTTCAAATCTTCGGCACAGGCCCGGCAGGCCCGTCCCATGCGGGAGCGGGAGATAAACAGCGACAGCAGTGTCATGGCCACGAAGGTCACGATGAAGATGATCAACTGCATGTAAGACAATGAAGCCTGAAAGCCGCCGTCACCGAAGCTCCAGCCGCCGGGGATCAGGCTGGGCATGGCAATATCACGCGAGCCCTGGGACAGGCGCATCATGTTCTGTAGAAAAATCGACATGCCGATGGCGGAGATCAGCGCGATCAGCCGTTTGCTGCCGCGCAGCGGCCGGTAGGCGACCCGTTCGATGGAGTAGCCGTAAACGCTGGTCAGGGTGATGCTCACCAGAAAGGCGGCGGTCAGCAGCAGCCAGGTGCTGTCGATGCCAATCATCATCAGACCTGTCATCACCATGAAGGCGGCATAGGCGCCGATCATGTACACCTCGCCGTGGGCGAAGTTGATCATGCCGATGATGCCGTAAACCATGGTGTAGCCGATGGCGATCAGCGCATAGGTACTGCCGATGGTCAGGCCATTGAGCAGCTGCTGGATAAAATAAAGAGTGGGCTCAGACATACAACCTTTCCTTGTCGTAGCACTGTGGATCCCTGAACAACGGCTGTTGATACCGACACTCGGTGCTGATATCGAATCATCCGAAACTGTCGTTCATGGTGATATCAAAACGGGGCCGTAAGGCCCCGGGTTACGGCTGGCGGAGTCTGTCCCGCTCGCGCGTTACATCTGAGAAGAAGAGCCGTCCTTGTGCCATTCGAACACGCCGAACTCGAAGCCCAGCAAATCGCCTTTTTCATCCCAGCTCAGCGGACCCATGACGGTGTCCACCGGCTCGGCGCGCAGGGCCTTCGCCACCGCTTCCGGATCGGTACCGGCGCGCTTGATACCCTCGGCAATGGCTTCCACCGCCGCATAGGTGGTCCAGACGAAGGGACCGGACGGATCTTCGCCTTTGGCCTGAATGGCCTGCACCACGGGGGCGTTGGCCGGATCCAGATCGTATTTCTTGGGCAGGGTCACCAGCAGGCCTTCCGAGGCGTCACCGGCGATGGAGGTAATGTCCTTGTGGCCCACGCCCTCGGGGCCCATGAAGCGAGCCTTGAAGCCTTTTTCGGCCGATTGGCGCAAGATCAGCCCCAGCTCCGGGTGATAACCGCCGTAGTAGACGAAGTCGACCTTGTCGCGCTGCAGCTTGGCAATCAGCGTCGAGAAGTCCTTGTCGCCAGAAGTCACCCCTTCATAGGCCACCACCTCGACCCCGGCGTCTTTCAGTGCATCACGCACGCTGGACGCCAGGCCTTCACCGTATTGTTTCTTGTCGTGGATCACCGCGATGCGCTCGGGCTTGATCTGCTCGAGAATGTAACGGGCAGCGGTGGGGCCCTGATCGCTGTCGAGACCTATGGTACGCATCACGAATTCCAGATCCCGTTCGGTAATAACCGGGTTGGTGGACGCCGGGGTAATCATCAGAATGCCTTCGTCGTCATACACATCCGAGGCCGGCAGCGTGCTGTCGGAGCACAGGTGGCCCACCACAAACTGTATGCCATCGTTGACCACCCGGTTAGCCACCGCCACCGCCTGCTTGGGATCGCAGGCGTCGTCATATTCCACTGCTTCCAGGGTGTAGTCACCCAGGGTGCCGGATTTGTTGAGCATTTCGACCGCCATGCGGCCACCGGTAAACTGCATGTCACCATATTGGGCCACGGCCCCGGTCACCGGGCCGGCAATGGCCACCTTGACGGTTTCCGCCGAGGCAGCAAACGCAGCTCCATAACCCAGGGCCGCCGAGACGGCCGCCACCACCGCTTTCTTGTTCCATGTGATCATCAAGATTTCCTCTGTCCGTTGAGTTCTTGCGCCGAAAATACTACGGCCTGCTCTTTTTCTAACCCGAGTGTGCCGGTTTCACAAGCGAAAAAGTGCTTCGCATGGCACCAGTTATAACCTAAATCCGGAGATTGTGAAGCAGGGCGCGGATCGTCTCACATTACGCCCGAGTTAACGGTTGGCTATCAAACCAGCAACGCCAGTGCGTAGAAGAGGACAAAGGGATCTGCTCCACCGACCATCACATGACAGGGATGTCATGTGCTGAGCGCCAGCATGGATGTGCTCGAGCGGGTCGGCGGAGCGGGCCCTTTGTCCGGAGTTGAGATCACAGTCAAAAAGATCGATTTTTTAAGCCGATGTGTGAACGTACAACCAACCCCGGGCAAATTATCGAAGACCAGGGTACAGGCTGGCATGAAGGATTAAGGGGGGGGGAGAATCTCGGGAAAGGAATATCGGGGATGAACGCCTGCATGGCCCCCATCCCCGTAGTGTAATGTTTAGGTCCAGTCGAGGATGACTTTACCGGACTGGCCGGAACGCATGGTGTCGAAGCCCTGCTGGAAATCGTCGACCTTGAAGTGGTGGGTGATGATGGGGCTCAGATCCAGACCCGACTGGATCAGACTGGCCATCTTGTACCAGGTTTCGAACATCTCCCGGCCGTAGATGCCCTTGAGCACCAGGCCCTTGAAAATCACCTTGGTCCAGTCGATGGCCATATCGGACGGAGGAATGCCCAGCATGGCGATTTTGCCGCCGTGGTTCATCTTGTCCAGCATGTCGCCGAACGCCATCGGCACCCCGGACATTTCCAGACCCACGTCGAAGCCTTCGGTCATGCCCAGCTCGGCCATCACGGCATCCAGCTTGTCGGTGGCCACGTTAACCGCCCGGGTCACACCCATCTTGCGTGCCAGCTCCAGCCGGTATTCGTTGACGTCGGTGATCACCACATGACGGGCACCTACATGGCGGGCCACGGCCGCCGCCATGATGCCGATGGGGCCGGCACCGGTGATCAGCACATCTTCACCCACCAGATCGAACGACAGCGCCGTGTGGACCGCATTGCCGAAGGGGTCGAAGATGGATGCCAGATCGTCGGATACCTCGTCGGGCAGCTTGAAGGCGTTGAAGGCCGGGATCACCAGATACTCGGCGAAAGCTCCTGCACGATTAACACCCACACCGACGGTGTTGCGGCACAGGTGGGTGCGTCCGGCCCGGCAGTTGCGGCAGTGGCCACAGGTGATATGACCTTCGCCGGACACCCGGTCGCCCACCGCAAAGCCGCGGACTTCCTGGCCCAGGGCCACCACTTCGCCCACGTATTCGTGACCGACCACCATGGGCACCGGTATGGTGTTCCGGGACCATTCGTCCCAGTTGTAGATATGAATATCGGTGCCGCAGATGGCCGTCTTGCGGATCTTGATCAGCAGATCGTTGTGCCCCAGTTCGGGCTCGGGCACTTGTGTCATCCAGATGCCGGGTTCTGCCTTCAGTTTTGCCAATGCTCTCATGATCATGCTCTCCTTAAACGATACCCAGCTCGCGGCCGACCTCGATAAAGGCGCCGATGGCCTTGTCCAGCTGTTCGCGGCTGTGGGCCGCCGACATCTGGGTACGAATGCGGGCCTGACCCTTGGGCACCACCGGGAAGGAGAAGCCGATAACATAGATGCCCCGCTCCAGCAGCTTGTCGGACATCTGGGCCGCCAGGGCGGCATCACCCAGCATCACCGGAATAATGGCGTGATCCTGCCCCGCCAGGGTAAAGCCGGCGGCACTCATCTGCTCGCGAAAATAGGCGCTGTTTTCCCGCACCTTGTTGCGCAGGCTGTCGCCGTTCTTCAGCATGTCCAGCACCTTGATGGAAGCCGCCACTATGGCCGGCGCCACCGAATTGGAGAACAGGTACGGCCGTGAACGCTGGCGCAACCAGTCGATCACTTCCTTCTTGCCCGAGGTATAACCGCCGGAGGCACCGCCCAGCGCCTTGCCCAGGGTACCGGTGACGATGTCGATCCGGTCCATCACGTCACAGAATTCCGGGGTACCGCGCCCCTGCTCGCCGACGAAACCGACCGCATGGGAGTCGTCCACCATTACCATGGCATTGTATTTGTCCGCCAGATCGCAGATGGCCTTGAGATTGGCGATGACGCCATCCATCGAGAAGACGCCGTCGGTGGCAATCAGCTTGAAGCGGACGCCGTCGGCGTCCGCCTGCTGCAAACGGGCTTCCAGCTCGGCCATGTCGTTATTGGCGTAACGGTAACGTTTGGCCTTGCACAGGCGCACGCCGTCGATGATGGAGGCGTGGTTGAGGGCATCGGAGATGATGGCATCATCCGGCCCCAACAGAGTTTCGAACAGGCCAGCGTTGGCATCGAAGCAGGAGGTATAAAGAATGGTGTCATCCATGCCCAGAAAAGCGGACAGGTCGGCTTCCAGCTGCTTGTGCAGATCCTGGGTACCGCAGATGAAACGCACCGAAGCCATGCCGAAGCCGTGGCTGTCCAGCCCCTGCTTGGCCGCCTCGACCAGCTCGGGATGATTGGCCAGGCCCAGATAGTTGTTGGCGCAGAAGTTGATCACCTCCCGCTGTCCCACCTCGATGGCGGCACTCTGTGCCGAGGTGATCACCCGCTCTTGCTTGTAGAGTCCCTCTGCTTTGGTTTGTGCTAACTGTTCGGATAAATAAGCATAAAATGCCGATGACATAGTGAACTCCCGCTATCAATCTGGCTATCTGGGTTTAATGCAGACCATTTTACTACCTAGACACTCAAGCCTCATAACATATTCCAAACTTTATCCTATTTGTGAAATGGATCACCAGGGACGGAACCCAGAACCTGATAATGCGCCATGAGAGTTGCCAACTCTAGTCCTTTATCCGGATGAAAATAGGGTTTGAGCAACAATAATACCCGGGCTACCCCCTGATACAGCACCGCCTGACTGATATGCGGAGTCAGCGACTGAGCCGACTGGTAGCTGATCCAAAACGACACCAGCATCCGCAGCACCTCGGTCAGAGGCTCGATTTCCTCATCGGGAATGGCCAGCACCTTCTGACTGGTCATCTCGCGCAGCAGGGCCTGCAGGTTCACCGTCAGCTCTTGCTGTACCGCCAGATACTGCAGATGCAATTCTTGATCCCGATGCAGAATATCGTTGAGGTTGGCGTAGAAGAAACGGAACTCCCACATCACATAGAAAATGGCGTCCAGATAGTGAAACCACACCGCCGGGCTAGCGTTGGCCGCCCCGGTAGTCGGCGTGAAACTTTTGCGTAAATGGTCGCTATACTGCAGGAAAATACGGTGAATAATGTCGTTTTTGTTGCGAAAATGATAATAAAGATTACCCGGACTGATCCCCAGGTGCGCGGCGATATGGTTGGTGGTTACATTCGACTCTCCCTGCTCGTTAAACAACAGCAGGGCGGCGGTGACAATACGATCCTTGGTCTTCATCCTGTTAACCAGATGCTCAATATCATCACTGAATAGTAACACAGGCCGACGGGTTAGTTTTCTGCCGCGCAAGCATGGTAAACTTCGACTTTATTTTACTTCGTTCAGCCGGACAGGTTCCGGCCAGCAAGAGGCAAAAAGCGATGATCATTGTGACTGGCGGCGCCGGCTTTATCGGCAGTAATCTGGTAAAAACCCTCAACGACCAGGGGCGCACCGATGTAGTGGTCGTCGACGACCTTACCGATGGTACCAAGTTCGTTAACCTGGTCGATCTGACCATCGCCGATTACCTGGACAAGGACGAGTTTATCCACCGCATCGTCTCCGGCGACGAGTTCGAGGAATGGGGTGGCATCGAAGTCATCTTCCATGAAGGCGCCTGCTCGGCCACCACCGAGTGGGACGGTAAGTTCATGATGGAGAACAACTACGAGTACTCCAAGGATCTGTTGCACTATTGCGTGGAACGGGACATTCCCTTTATCTATGCCTCTTCTGCCGCCACCTATGGCGGACGCAACGACAACTTCATCGAAGAGCCGCAGTACGAGCAGCCGCTCAACGTCTACGGCTACTCCAAGCAGCTGTTCGACCAGTACGTGCGCCGACTGATGCCCGAGATCAACTCCCAGGTGGTGGGGCTCAAGTATTTCAACGTCTACGGCCCGCGCGAGCAGCATAAGGGCGGTATGTCCAGCGTGGCCTTCCACCTCAACACCCAGTTGCACAAGGGCGAAAACCCCAAGCTGTTCGAAGGCTGCGACGGTTTCCCCGACGGCGGTCAGATGCGCGATTTCATCTATATCAGCGATGTCTGCCAGGTGAACCTGTGGTTCTGGCAGAACCCGGAAGTGTCCGGCATCTACAACTGTGGCACCGGTCGGGCCGAACCTTTCCAGAATGTGGCCGAGGCGGTGATCAAGCACCACGGCAAGGGCCAGATAGAATATATCCCCTTCCCCGAACAGCTCAAAGGCCGCTATCAGAGCTTTACCCAGGCGGATCTCACCAAGCTCCGCGCCGCCGGTTACCCCCACGACTTCAAGACCGTGGCCGAAGGCGTGAGCGAATACATGGCGTGGCTGAACAAATAACCGGCGGCCCGAAACGGAAGATTCCATGAATATATTGATGGCGCTGTCCCAGCTGGAAGTAACCGGGGCAGAAGTCTATGCCACTACCCTGGGTGACGAGCTCAGTCGGCGCGGACACTCGGTGTTTTACGTCTCCGATACTCTGACCAAACCGCACCAGGGCGAGTATTTCAAGCTGCGCTTCAACAAGCGCAGCGTACCGCGCCGGTTCTGGCATGTGGGCTACCTGATCTACCTGATCAAGAAACATCGCATCCAGCTGGTACACGCCCACAGCCGAGCCTCCAGCTGGAGCTGTCATGTGGCCTGCAAGCTGACCGGCACTCCCATGATCACCACTGTGCATGGCCGCCAGCCGGTGCATGCCTCACGCAAGAAGTTCCATGCCCTCGGCGACCGGGCTCTGGCGGTGTGCGAAGCGGTACGAGATCAGCTCATCAGCAGCCTGGGGGTAATGCCCCAACTGATTGCCATCGGCCGTAACGGCATCGATACCAGTCAGTATCGACCCGTACCGGCACCGACAAACGACAAGCCGGTGATCAGCATCATAGGTCGGCTCAGCGGCCCCAAGGGCGAGCTGTGCTACCGGCTGTTGGAGCAATGCCTGGATCTGGAAAAATACCGGGTGCAGGTCGCCTCGGGCACACAGATCCCGGAACAGTTCGAGCGTTTCAAGGACAAGGTAAACTTTCTGGGCTATGTGCAGGATGTTCCAGGCCTGATGGCGAACTCGGATCTGGTGCTCGGTGCCGGCAGAGTGGCCATGGAGTCCATCCTGATGGGGCGCCCTGTGTTTGCCGTGGGCGAAGCGCAGGCACCTGGTCTGGTCACTGCCGACAACCTGGATGCGGCCATGGCGAGCAACTTCGGCGATATAGGGCCAAAGGATCTGGATATCGACTTCGCCGCCCTGCCCACCCGGATTGCCGATGCTCTCAATACCGACGACGACACTGCCGGTCTGGCTACGCGGGTAAAGGCGAGCTACGACCTGAAAGCCGTAGCCGACGAGCTGGAGCAACATTATCAGAGCGTTTACGTGCACCGGCTTCGCCGGGAAGTGCCCATCATCATGTATCACCGCTTCATCAGGAGTGACGGCGAAAAAGGCGTACATGGCACCTACATGCACGTCAATATGCTGGAAAAGCACTTCAAACTGCTCAAGCGACTGGGCTTTGAAACCCTCACCTTCGCCGATCTGGCCGAACAGGGTATGGCCAGCCGCCTCGCGCCGGGCAAGAAGTACATCATCATCACCGTCGACGATGGCTATAGAGACAACTATGAACTACTGTTTCCTCTGCTGAAAAAGTACGGCTTCAAGGCGGTAATCTACATGGTCACCGGTGAGCAGTTCAACCGCTGGGATGTGGAAAACCCGGACCATCCGGAAAAGCGGGTAGAGCTGATGAGCCCTGACCAGATCAGGGAAATGGCCGATTCCGGCCTGGTGGAGTTTGGTGGTCACACCCTGACCCACCCCCACCTGAACACCCTGGATAAAGACAGCCAGCGCCACGAAATTGCCGAGAACAAGGCACAACTGGAACAATTGCTGGGTCAGAAGCTGGTCTCGTTCTCCTACCCCTTCGGCAGCCATAATCAGGACAGCAAGACGTTAGCTCAACAGCTGGACTATCCCTTCGCGGTAGCCACCGACAGCGGCCCCCTGGCCATGCACGAAGATCCCTACCAGATCCGCCGCATCGCCATCTTCCCCCGCACCGACGTATTCGGCCTGTGGCGCAAGATCCGGGGGAATTATGTGTTCAGGAAAAATAAATAGCCTCTAGCCGAGTCACTGGGATATTTTCATGCTTAGCACGCTGATATTAAGACTACTGAATATCATAAAGAAAAAAGGCGGCAATATCTCTGCAAGCCCCGACTCTTATCTGATATGGAACAAGATAAAATTATCCGGCAGGGGAAACCAGCTTATTGTTCTTGGCAATGGTAAGTTCCGACGCTGCGTTATCAGTATCAGGGGAGAAAACAACACCATAGAAATTGAAGACGGTGCCAATATCAGCTTCAGTACCTTAGAGATAGTGGGTAACAACTGTCTCATTCAAATAGGAAAAAAAACCGATATAGGTGGCGCCTACCTTTCCGCCAAGGGCGAGGGTACCCGACTCACCATAGGTGAGCACTGCATGTTTTCTCGTAACATCAATGTCATGACCTATGATGGCCACCCCATTTACGATGTCGACACCAGAGAAATATTGAATCATCCTCGGGATATCCACATCGGAAATAATGTATGGGTCGCTGCCAACGCCTCAATACTCAAGGGAGTCACCGTCAGCGATGGCAGTATTATCGCTTTTGGTGCTGTCGTCACCAAAAATGTCGAAGAAAAAACCATTGTTGCAGGCACTCCGGCGAGAGTAATAAAAAGCAATATTAGCTGGGAGCATTAACGATGATGAATGTCCTGATAGACATTAATATACTATTACCTATATCTCATCCTTGATGAGTGGCATATTGCTTAACCACAGGATTTATCATGAAAAAACTTCCAATTCTTGTTGCCAACCGCTCTATTCGATTAGTGGGTAACATTTTCAAGTTGATTGCTTATCCCTTCCATTTTTTATTACCAAATTTACGTTTCACGATTCCTGAATACTCTTCGGCAAAATTAAAACTCTCCAATCGCAGTGTGATTCCACGTACTATCTGGCAAACAAATTTCACCAACAAGTGTACCTTGCCGGTGTACATGAACTACCTTTTTAATCGCTTAATGTCTCTAAACTGTGACTACCGCTATGTCAGCACCGAAGCTCGTGGTGAATATCTACAAAAAAACGCACAGAAAGAAGTCTATGCTGCCTATATGAGACTCACTAATGGTGCGGCGCAAGCAGACCTATGGCGTTTAGTCGTATTAAACCTTGAAGGTGGTGTTTATATGGATATAGATGCCACCTTGGTCTGGCCTTTGGACAAACTGATAGGTGAAGAAAATAAAGCCATCTATATCAAAATAGATAATAACACTCGACTTACCAACTATTTCATTGCCTCTGCACCGAATAATCAGGATCTCCAGAAAGCAATTGAAAATGTACTATATAACATTGAACATTATGATCCGTCCATGGGAGTCTACCATTCAACCGGACCGAGTGTGTTAGACACACTACTGACAGATAGGAACGACATCCATACGGAAGATCGTAAATATGTTTGTATCCAGGGCAGCTTTACCAATGAGCACTTCCAGTACCTGGATCGCCCACGTTCAAAATGGACTCACATTAATCCAGCAGACCTGGTTAAAAACAAGGAAGAATAATCGGGACGTCGCACTTAAATTATAGGCATTGATAATGAAAAAACTAATTGTTGATTTAGATGGAACTCTCACCCAAGCCAACACTTCGGATTATAAAAATGTGCGGCCGAGAGAGGATGTTATCGAACAACTTCGCCGATATAAAGCGCAAGGGTTTGAAATTGTTATCGCCACAGCACGCAATATGCGAACTTATGAGGGTAATGTAGGTAAAATAAACATTCATACCCTACCCATCATAACAGAATGGTTAGAAAAACATTCGGTTCCCTATGATGAAATTTTAGTGGGAAAACCATGGTGTGGACACGAAGGTTTTTATGTCGATGATCGTTCGGTTCGTCCATCCGAATTTTCTGCAATGACATTAGAAGAGATTCATCAACTATTTGAGAAAGAAAAAATATGTTTCTGATCATGTCAGGTGCCTATGTTGGCCAGGAGTTAGAATCTGAATTTGGTCTCATTCCACCCAGTTTCTTACCCTTGGGAAATAGGCGTTTATTCCAGCATCAAGTAGCTCTGGCTTCAAAGGAACATCAGGTTTACCTCTCTATCCCAGAGTCATTTGAGATATCTTCTATTGACCTCGTCTGGTTAGAAGAAAATAACGTCGACGTTATTATGACACCAGATGGTTTAAGCCTGGGTGCGTCTTTAGTCGCGGCAGTTAATATCAGTGGTTATCCACACGACAAACCATTGCATGTACTCTATGGTGATACTTTATTCCAAAAACTGCCGTTCGGCGATGATATAGTCAGTGTTTCTCAAGCAAAAGACTGCTACAACTGGGCCGTACTAACCGACGACTGCGGTGAATGGTTGAAAGATCATCAAATGCAGAGTACCAGAGAAACCTCGAGAATTATCGATGGCTACTTTAAATTCAGCCAGCCCAAAATCATCCTGAAATGTATAACTCAAAGCGAGTGGAACTTCATTCGCGGTTTGAACCGCTACCATCAGGCTGTTGGATTAACACCAGTGCATTCTTCAGGTTGGCTTGACTTTGGACACGTTAATACCTACTACCGCTCTAAAGCCGAATTTACTACACAACGTGCCTTTAACGAACTAACGATCACACCACACTGGATAGAGAAATCCAGCTCACATAGTCATAAAATAACAGCTGAGGCAAATTGGTTTTCAAACCTTCCCTATCCCTTACGTGGCTATATTCCGCAGTTCCTTGGCTATGAGTCTGCAAGTGACGGTAAAGTTTCTTATCGCCTTGAATATTTGCATCATACGGCTCTCAACGAATTATTTGTCTTTGCCAGACTACCGAGTCCGAGCTGGCGTCCTATTTTAAAAAGCTGCATCGACTTTCTAACAGCATGTCGTGATTTTCCAGCCCCAGAAGGTGTCGTTCATAACACGCTGGACGAGTTGTTTAGAATAAAAACACTACAACGACTTAATGACTACTGCCAACATACCGGCATAGAGTTGTCGAGTCGTTGGTCCTTCAATGGTGCTTCACCCGTTTCGTTACAAACCTTGCTACAAGACAGTAATGATCATTTACCACCTGAAAGTTCGTATGCATCGGTGTTACATGGTGATTTCTGTTTTAGTAATATCCTGTACGATTTTCGGGCAGGAAAAATCAAAACCATCGACCCTCGCGGAATGACTTCTGACAAAACAAAAACTCTGTATGGTGATACCCAGTATGATATCGCCAAGCTTAGTCACTCTGTATTGGGACTGTATGACTGGATCATGGCTGGATATTACCAGGTAGATATCCATGAAGAAAAAATATTTTTATCCATTGCAGAACCTGTTTCTCATAAAGATCTTCAGCAAGAATTTATAGAATTGATTGAGCACCACTTTGACCTGAGTGCCAGCCACCTCTATGCGATGCAAATTCAACTGTTTTTGTCGATGCTGCCTCTGCATGCAGATGACCCCAAGCGTCAAAAAGCCCTGTTTGCAAATGCCTTCAGACTTCACCAGATTCTTACGAGACTTAAGCAATGATAGTTATCCCAATGGCAGGAATGAGCTCGCGCTTCTTCAAAGCTGGTTATATAAAACCCAAGTATATGCTTGAAGCCCACGGAAAAACGCTATTCGATCACTCGGTAAGTAGCTTCAGTGCCTACTTTGACAGTTCGCCATTCCTATTTATTGTGCGAGATGTTTTTGATACTGCTATATTTGTCAAACAGTCAGCACAAGAACTGGGTATAAAAGAGTTTCATATTGTTATACTGGATAAGGAAACACGAGGCCAGGCAGAAACTGTTGCTTTAGGACTGGCAAAATTGTCTGAACAAGGTGTTGACTATCAAGGAAAAATAACTGTTTTTAACATTGATACTTTCAGACCAGGTTTTATTTTTCCACACGTGGCAGATTTGGGGCATGGATACTTGGAAGTTTTCAAAGGTAACGGTGACAATTGGTCGTTTGCCAAGCCTAAAGGACCAGATAGTACTGAAGTAGTTAAAACGGCAGAAAAAAAACCCATCTCTGATTTGTGTAGTACGGGTCTGTATCACTTTACCAAAAAATCATACTATCTGGATGCGTATCAACACTACTTATCAAAGCCCAAGACAGAGTGGGAAAAAGGAGAGCTTTACATTGCCCCTCTGTACAACTATCTCATTGAAAAGGGATTAACTATTCACTACCATCTAATTGACCGCGACGAGGTTGTCTTTTGTGGTGTTCCTAGTGAGTATACCGATTTTTTAAAGCGTTGCGACTAATATGAAAATATCCAGCAAAGATATCTCTTTTGTTCTCCAGGGGCCGATTTCGGCAAGCAAGGGCCGCGATCATCAAGCAGGGGTTACAGAAAAAAACATCTCTTCAATCAGACAATTATTTCCAGATTCACCGATTATTCTATCAACTTGGAAAGGACAAGATACCGACAACCTGGATGTCGACAAAGTTTTATTACTTGATGACCCTGGCCAAAACAGTATCTTCAATAATGGCAAAGAGCAAAAGCTGAATAATAACAGGCAAATTCATAGCACCCATAATGGTTTGCTGGCGGTAGAAACAAAATATTCCGCAAAAGTTAGAACTGACAATATAATTAACGGTCGTGGTTTTGTTGAATTATTTGAACAGTTTGCGACTATACCAAGAGATTCGGATTTTGTCTATTTAGGTAATCGGGTCGTTACAAGCAGTACTTTCTTTATATCTTCGCATATTGGACAACCGGTTCACTTCCACAAGAGTGACTTGTTTGACTTTGGCGAAACACAGGATTTACTGAAAATATGGCACAATTCATTTATTCCAGCGCTTAATTTCAGAAAACAAAAAGGCTATAAGTCTCGTTACCCTGCGACGGAGCAATTCCTGTGTTTGCACTGGGTTTCAAAACTCATGGGTAAAAACTTACATATTAATACCAAGGCTGGTGATGATGCAGGTCTAGGCTCTACGTTCTGGAAAAAATTTATTGCCAGCAACCTTATTATATGTGAACCAGAAAAAATGGGACTTGATATCACCGAGCGCTTCTATAGCCGAGGCAATCTTGCCTTGGAATACGACCTGGAAGATTGGAAGTACTTTGCTGGACTGGCAAAAAAACCAATGGACAAGAAACGGATAAAAAGAGCATTCAAAATAACTGAAGGACGATTACTAAGAAGTTTTCTTCGCTAATGACACACGTATCCCCATCGAATACGGTGCAAACTACGGTTTATGATACTATATGGACACTAATACAGATAGATAAGTGATTATGAAACTATTAGTCATAGGCCCCTCCTGGGTCGGGGACATGGTAATGTCCCAGAGCCTGTATATGACCTTGAAGCAGCAGCATCCCGATGCCGAGCTGCATGTGATGGCACCGGCCTGGTGCTGTGCTCTGCTGGAGCGAATGCCCGAAGTGGACAAGGCCTTAGTCATGCCGCTGGGGCATGGTGATTTCAAGCTGGCCGCACGCTTCCGTCTCGGCCGGCAACTGGCGGCCGAAAACTATCACTGGGCCATAGTACAGCCCAACTCGATGAAGTCGGCCTTGATCCCGCTCTTCGCCGGTATCAAGAGACGCACCGGTTGGAAAGGCGAGTCCCGCTACGGTCTGCTGAACGATCTTCGCAGTAACAAGAACAACTTCCCGCTGATGGTCGAACGTTATGTCGCGCTTGCCTACCCCAGGGCGGACATGCAGAACAACCACCGCATTCCTGCCCTGCCCTGGCCGGCGCTGCAAGTGGATACCGCAAACCAGAAAAACGCCCTGAGCGAGCTGAGCATCAATACGGAAAGCCCCATCGTCAGCCTGTGCCCGGGGGCGGAGTTCGGCCCTTCCAAGCGCTGGCCGGAGCAGCACTATGCCGAAGTAGCCAAAGACCAGATTGAACAGGGCAAGCAGGTATGGATTTTCGGCTCGGCCAAGGATATTCCGGTCGCCGAAACCATAAAGCATCATTTACCACATAATCTGCAGGAAAAGTGCCATATTCTGGCGGGAAAAACCTCGCTGCATCAGGCCATCGATCTGATGGCATTGAGCTCGGTGGTGATTTCCAACGATTCCGGCCTGATGCATATCGCCGCCGCCCTGCAACGACCCCTGGTCGGCATCTACGGCTCGACCTCGCCCAAATACACGCCGCCACTGGCAGAAAAAGTCGCCATAGTGCATACCGATATCGAATGCCGGCCCTGCTTCAAACGGGAATGTCCGCTCGGTCACCTTAAGTGCCTGAAAGAGCTACCCGCCAAGCAAGTACTTACCGCCATTCAGCAGCTGACGGGCCCGGCTCATGTCAGCTTCAGCCACCGGTAACCTCATGATATATCGGTTTATCTACAACCTGCTCATCCACCTACTCAGTCCCCTGCTGCTGGGACTTTTGTACTGGCCCAAGCAAGGCAAGCCGGGCTTTGGCGTCCGCTGGTCCGAGCATCTGGGACTGGTTACGGCCCCCAAAAGGGCTAACCCGGTCTGGCTGCATGCGGTCAGCGTCGGAGAAATGGTCGCTGCTACCCCGCTTATCAAGGCCATCAAGACGGAGCACCCGGAACTGCCCATTCTGGTCACCACCACCACCCGCACCGGCGCCGATCAGGCAGCAAAGCTGGGCGAGCTGATCGAGCATCGCTATGCCCCGCTGGACTTCCCCTGGGCGGTGACGCTGTTTTTGCGACGGATTAAGCCCCGGGCACTGCTGCTCATGGAAACCGAGCTCTGGCCCAACTGGCTGGCCGCCTGCGGACGAAAACAGCTACCGGTAATGGTACTCAACGCCCGCTTGTCGGCCCGTTCTGCCGAGAAATACCGACGCTTTCACGGCATATTCCGGCTGTTATCGAAACATATCAGCCACATAGCCTGTCAGCATCAGGATGATGCCGAGCGCTTCGCCACACTCGGGCTCTGCCGTGACACACTGAGTGTGACCGGCTCCATCAAGTTCGATATCGACTATGACGACGAAATTCGCCGACAAGGACAGGCGCTGCGCGAGCAACTGGGAGCGCAACGTCCGGTATGGATTGCCGCCTCCACTCACGAAGGCGAAGACGAGCAACTACTGGATGCACACAAGGCACTACTGCAAAGCCGGCCCAATGCCTTGCTCATTCTGGTGCCCCGTCACCCTCAGCGCTTCGACCAGGTCGCGGAGTTGGTCACGCGACAGGGCTTTACCCTGAGTCGCCGTACCCGGTCTGTGTCTGCGGTTCCTACTCAAGTCTATCTGGGCGATACCATGGGCGAGCTGCCCGTCATGCTCGCCGCAGCCGACATCGCCTTTGTCGGTGGCAGCCTGATCGAACGCGGCGGCCACAACCTGCTGGAGCCGGCCGCCCTGGGCAAGCCGGTACTCACCGGGCCTTCATTTTTCAACTTCAGTGACATCACCCACCAGCTCGTCGACGCAGGCGGTGCCCGGGTGGTCACGAACGATGGCGAACTGACGCAACAACTCACTGCCTTGCTGAATTCACCCGAACAGGTCGCACAGATGGGGACGCAGGCTCTGAACGTCGTCAGAGCCAATCAGGGGTCATTGCTCCGCACGCTTTTCGCCGTCAAGGCTCAGCTGGCTTTGTAGCCACTCAACAGGGCTTTCCAGTCTGCTTCTTTCCATAGGAAGCCGGGGTGCAGGCCCAACTCCTTGCGGAAAGAGCGTAGCAGTCGGTCCATGTTTTCCCGGGTCCAGCTGCCGGGCTGACGGAGATGACACTTGTCGAAGTCAATCAGCCAGCTTTTACCGCCGTCGTCGAGCAGAATATTGTGGCTGTTCAGATCGGCATGATAGAGGCCGGCATCGTGAAACTGGCGAATGGTCTTGCCAATGTTCTGCCATTCAGCCTTGCTCAACGCCCTTTCTTGCAAAATGGCCACCAGATCCCGGGAGTTCTCGATACGTGTCAGGATGATATCGGCACGGTAGACCAAATTGGAACGCACCATACGCGCGGCACAGGGCCGAGGGACCGGCAAACCGCGACGATAGAGTTTGGTAAGCACGGTAAACTCGGCCATGGCCCGGCTTTTGGACTCGGCCACGTGCAGAAAGGTGTCCTCCATCACCCGACCTATCATGCCGCCCCGGTAGTAATGGCGCAGCACCTTGTGGCAAATATCGTCTTCCACGAACCAGGTGGTGTTGCGCCCCACCGCCTTGCCGCGAATGGCGTTTTGTTCACGCCAGTAATCAATTTCAAAGAAGTCCCGCTGAAATGCGCCGAAACATTCCGGGTCATACCAGATAATCTCCGAGCCATGCTCTATTCGTTCCATTACCGTCCCCCCAACGAAAACACAGATTTTACATGGCCCGCCAGCCTTTGCATAATGCCGGACTCAGATCCCGGAGACTTCATTTATGGCATTGCTCGGCTCGGCCCCCGCTACTCTCTGCTTACTGCGCTTGTCCGCCATCGGCGACTGCTGTCATGCCATCGCTCTGGTACAGGCCATACAGCGTCAATGGCCTCAGACCCGTATTACCTGGATTACCGGTAAAGTCGAGGCCAACTTGCTGCAATTGTTGCCCAATGTAGAGATCATCGTGTTCGACAAAGGCGCCGGTTGGCGTGGCTATACTTCACTCTGGAAACAACTGCGTGGTCGCAGGTTTGATGTGCTGCTGCATATGCAGGCCGCCCTGCGCGCCAGCCTGGCCAGCCTGGGAGTCCGCGCCACACACCGGCTGGGCTTCGAGAAAGAACGCGCCAAAGACGGCCAATGGCTGTTCACCAATCACAAGGTGGCCGCCACCGGCGAGCATGTGGTGGAAGGCTTTATGGGCTTTGGCCAGACGCTGGGGCTGACCGACCTCACTCCTCGCTGGAACCTGTCGGTGCCCGCCGAGGCAGAGCAGTGGGCTATACCCTATGCCGGGAGACAACCTCTGTTGTTGATCTGCCCCGCCGCCAGCAAGGCCTATAAAAACTGGACTGCCGAAGGCTATGCCGCCCTCGCCGATCATGCTTACAACAAGGGCATGCAGGTGATGCTGATCGGCAGTCCGGCGCAACAAGAGCGGGATTTGGCGGAGAAAATCTGTAATTTGACGGACAAGATCGCCGAAAACCTGGTGGGTCAGACCAGCCTGCCCCAGCTGCTGGCCCTGATCAAGGTCGCCCGTCTGGTGCTGGCGCCGGATACGGGTCCGACTCACATGGCCACCCTGATGAACACCCCGGTACTGGGCCTGTATGCCCATCATAATCCACAACGTACCGGCCCCTATCACTGCCTCGACTATGTGGTCAGCGTCTATGACGAGGCCCTGCTGGCCGAAACCGGCAAGCGCGCCGAGCAAGTATCCTGGCGTACTCGGGTCAAGGATCCCACCGCCATGCAGCGGATCAGCACGACCATGGTCGAGGCCCAACTCGACCGCATCATCCACGACTTTAATTTACTGCAGGATCCCTCATGAGCTCACGTCCCACCCTGGCCGCCGTGCTGATCGTCAAGAATGAAGCGGAAAACCTGGCCGATTGCCTGGCTACTCTGGACTGGGTAGACGAAGTCGTCGTGCTGGATTCGGGAAGTACCGATACCAGCCGCGAGGTGGCCGAAGCCGCCGGAGCCCGCTTCTTCGTCAACGCCAACTGGCCCGGCTTCGGCCGTCAACGCCAGCTGGCGCAGGCCCAGGTGCACTCCGACTGGGTGCTGTGGGTCGATGCCGATGAGCGAGTGACTCCCGAACTCAGAGCCAGCATAGAAGCGGTACTGGCCAACCCCGCTGGCGACACCGTCTACTCGATTCCGCGACTGTCCTGGGTGTTCGGTCGTTTTATTCGCCACTGCGGCTGGTACCCGGACCGGGTGCTGCGGCTCTATCCCAAGGCGCTTACCGGTTATAACGACGCCCTGGTACACGAAAAGGTCGAACTGGGCCCAGATATCAAAACGGCGAAGCTAACCGGAGATTTGCTGCATTATACCTATCGGGATCTGCAGCATTATCTGGTGAAGTCGGCGGGTTATGCCGCGGCCTGGGCCGAACAGCGGGAGCAACGGGGCAAGAAAGGCTCACTGGCCCAGGGGATACTGCATGGCGTCGGCTGTTTTCTGAAGATGTATCTGCTAAGAGCCGGTTTTCTCGATGGTAAACAGGGCCTGCTGCTCAGCCTGCTCTCTGCTCACTCCACCTTCGTCAAATATGCCGATCTGTGGATCAGGACAGATACTCACGGGCCCAGGGGGTAACGGCTGCGGCCACTTCGGTCACATTTACCTGGCTCATGTCTTCTACCTTCGCGTCGGCGGGAGGATGAAAGGCCAGATGGCGCCCCTCGCTGTTGAGTGGCCGCCAGCGCAGCGGCGTGGCCGAGCGACGCAGCGGAAAGAAGCCCACCGTCGGCACGTCCAGCGCGGCGGCGATATGCAGCGGGCCGGTGCTGCCCGCCACAAAGAGATTGCCACAGGCAATTAAACGGCAGAAGTCCGGCAACGGCAAATCCTGAACCAGCACGGCGCCTTCACCCACCTCGTCCACAACCTGTCGGGCCAGGGCCTGTTCTCCGGGCCCGGCGGTCAGTACCGGCTGCGAGCTCGGAAACGAGTGCCGTAACTGGCGCACCAGCGTCGCATACTGCTCGGGAGACAGGTTATTGGCCGAACCGCCGCTGCCGGCATGCACCAGCAGCCAGGGACAGGCGGCATCGATGCCCAGCTGGTTTGCCTGCTGCTGCCTGAAGCTTGCCAGTTCCGTTGCTTCAAAACGCAGATAGGGCGGAGCCGGTTCGATAGCGGGTATGCCGTTGTGCTGCAAGAAGGCCCGCACCAGATCCAGGTTGTATTCATATTCCGGTTTGGCCGACTGGGAGCGACGCTGGGTGACCCTGTGGTTATACAGCAGCTGGGCCAGCTTGGTAGCCGGGGCCCAGCGCTGAGGGACACCCGCCTGCCACATCAGCCTGGCGTTGCGAAAATTGGAGAACAGACAGATAGCGGCATCGAAGTGGTCGGCTTTAAGCTGTTGCAACAAGGCTTGCTGAGCGGCAGGCTCCGCCGATCTGCCCGGATCCTGAATTACCCGGTCGATACTGGGGCACAATTCGGCCAGCGGCTGGGTGTAGCCCGGCACCAGGGCTGTGATCTCACAATCGAGCGATGCCTTGAGCATGGCCAGCGCCGGCCAGGCCAGCATGAAGTCGCCGATTTTATCGTTGCGCACCACCAATACCCGTTTCATATCTCTCTCCCGCTCACCGTTATGCTGCGGTATTCTACCCTAAACCGTCTGACTTTCGTTTTGTTAATAAGGAACCTACATGAGTATCAGGGTCATTTATCCCGGCACCTTCGATCCCATTACCAACGGCCACCTGGATTTGATCGAGCGCGCGTCTCAACTGTTCAACGAAGTCATTGTCGGGGTGGCCTTCAGCCCCAGCAAGCGGCCGATGTTTGAGCTGGAAGAGCGGGTCACGCTGGTGCAGGAGGTTACGCGCAGCCTGGGCAACGTCAAGGTGGTGGGATTTTCCGGACTGCTGGTGGACTTTGCCAGGACGCACCAGGCCACCGTGCTGATCCGCGGCCTGCGCGCTGTGTCCGACTTCGAATATGAATTTCAGCTCGCCAACATGAACCGGCGACTGATGCCGGAGCTGGAAAGCGTCTTCCTCACCCCGGCGGAAGAGAATTCCTTTATCTCCTCCACCCTGGTGAAGGAGGTGGCCATTCACGGCGGCGATATCAGCCAGTTTGTACCGGCCGCCGTGGCCGAGGCCATTGCCCAGAAGCTGGCTTGATTTCAACCCGCTGAAGCGTGAGAAGGAAGAAAACACCTGGCGCCGTTCCTTTCTTACTCCTCACGCTTTACGCCTCACCCTCGTATCTCACGTATTTTCAGGCTGACACAGGGGGCAAAACACTGTGCTGCGCCCCCCCATCCGTATCTCCCTCAGCTCGGCGCCACAACTCGTGCAGGGCTGACCGGCCTTGCCATACACCTGCAGTTCCTGCACGAAGTAACCGGGCTTGCCGTCGCTGCCGGTAAAATCCTTGAGGGTAGTGCCGCCCTGACCGATAGCCCGGGCCAGCACGCTCTTGATCTCTGCCACCAGCAGCAGGTAACGTGCATGGTCAATCTCGCCGGCCGCACGTCGGGGATGAATGCCGGCGGTGAACAAAGACTCGTTGGCGTAGATATTGCCCACTCCCACCACGACGTGATTGTCCATGATGAACTGCTTGATGGCGGTTTTGCGCTTGCGACTGCGCCGGTACAGATAGTCACCGTCGAAGGCATCGGTCAGCGGCTCCGGCCCCAGCCTGGCCAGCAGTGGATGCTGCTCTGCCGCCTCCCGGGTCCAGAGCAGGCAGCCGAAACGGCGCGGATCGTTGAGCCGCAGCAGCTTGCCGTTGCCCAGCTCTATGTCCACATGATCGTGCTTGCCCGCCGGGGTGCCATGAGGCAGCACCCGCAAGTTACCGGACATGCCCAGATGCAGGATGGCGGTGCCCCAGTCGGTGTCCAGCAGCAGATACTTGGCCCGACGCCGAATACCGACGATAGTCAGCCCCACCAATTCCTGGATCTCGGCCGGAATCGGCCAGCGCAGGCTGGCATTACGTACCACCACCCGCATCACCGTTTCGCCCAGCATAAAGGGGGTGATCCCCTGGCGACTGACTTCCACTTCCGGTAATTCTGGCATCACACTCTCCTCATCGATTCGGCGGCAGTATATCCAAGATGCCGGGCATAAAAAAACCCGGCCGGAGCCGGGTTTTTTGAGAACACAAAATCTTACTTGATTTTGCCTTCTTTGTAGATCACATGCTGACGAACAACGGGATCAAACTTTTTGATTTCCATTTTCTCAGGCATGTTGCGCTTGTTCTTGGTAGTGGTGTAGAAGTGACCAGTACCAGCGCTGGAGTTCAGGCGGATCTTCTCGCGAATACCTTTAGCCATTGGTTATCTCCTTAAACCTTTTCGCCACGGGCGCGCAGGTCAGCTAAGACACTGTCGATACCCTTTTTGTCGATAATACGCATACCCTTGGTGGTGATACGCAGTTTTACAAAACGCTTCTCGCTTTCAACCCAAAAACGATGAGTCTGCAGGTTGGGCAGGAAGCGACGCTTGGTAGCGTTGTTGGCGTGAGAGCGGTTGTTACCAACAGCTGGCCGCTTACCAGTTACTTGGCATACTTTAGACATGTCAGTCTTCTCCAAAACTTACTTTTGCTCGAGCAATTAATCACCCCGTTGGCCGTCTATCGGGGCAAAATAAGGCGGCAATTTATACAGCATACCGAGCTCAAGATCAACAAAAAGCCAAACGCGCGACAGTCAAAGCCAGCCACGCTCGGCAAAAGAAACGGTTTCGCCATCACCTACCACCAGATGATCCAACACACGGATATCCAGCAAGCCCAAAGCGGACTGAATACGTTCGGTGATCATGCGATCGGCCCGGCTGGGCTCGGCGACGCCGGATGGATGATTATGCACCAAAATCACCGCGGCGGCACTCCGTTTCAGCACCACCGCGACGATATCCCGCGGATAGACGGCGGCGGCGTCCAGGGTGCCGAAGAACAGCTCGTGATATTCGATGACCCTATGCTGGTTATCGAGTAACAACAGGGCAAACACTTCCCGGGTCTGATCCCTCAGTCGGGCCTGCAGAAACTGCCGGGTCAGCTCGGTGCTGGTCAAGGCGTGTTCCCGTACCAGTTTTTCATCCAGAAACCGCCGCATCAGCTCCAGGCTGGCCTGCAACTGCACAAACTTGGCCAGCCCCAGGCCGGGACCTTCGCAAAAACTCTGTTGATCCGCCAGCAGTAACTGACGTAAGGAGCCAAACTGGCGGATCAGGGTCTGGGCCAGGGTGACCGCATCCATGCCCTTGGCGCCGGTTCGCAAAAAAATCGCCAGCAACTCCGCATCCGACAGGCTGTCGGCTCCCCGGCTCAGCAGTTTTTCCCGCGGGCGCTCTCCCGCCGGCCAGTCCTTGATGCTCATTCCCCCTCCTTGTCGCCATGACCGGAATCAGTTTCTCAAGCCTAGTCCAATCCCCTGCGCGCACCGCACAAGGTGGCCATTTGTGATAATCTTGCCGCTCTGTCAGCCTGTGGAATAGAGTGATGCCATTAACAGGAAAACGCATTTTAATCGGCCTCAGCGGCGGCATTGCCGCCTACAAGAGTGCCGAGCTGGTTCGTCGGCTCAAGGAGCGCCATGCCGAGGTGCGGGTGGTGATGACCGACTCGGCCAAGTCCTTCATTACCCCGCTTACCCTGCAGGCGGTGTCGGGCGAGCCGGTATCCGATGCACTGCTGGATCCGGCGGCCGAAGCCGGCATGGGCCATATCGAGCTGGCCAAGTGGGCAGACCTGATCCTGATTGCCCCGGCCAGCGCCAACACCCTGGCCCGACTGGCCGCCGGTCTGGCCGACGATCTACTGACAACCCTTTGTCTGGCCACACCGGCCCCAGTGGCGGTGGCGCCAGCCATGAATCAGCAGATGTACCGCCACCCGGCCACTCAGGACAATCTGACCACCCTGACCCGGCGCCACACCCTGGTGTGGGGTCCGGCCCAGGGCGCCCAGGCCTGTGGCGATGTCGGACCGGGGCGCATGCTGGAGCCGATGGAACTGGTGGCGTTGATCGAGCGGTATTTTACGCCGAAAGCGCAGTCATTGGCGGGAGTCAGGCTGATGCTGACCGCCGGCCCTACCCGTGAGGCGCTGGATCCGGTACGTTTCATTTCCAATCACAGCTCCGGCAAGATGGGCTTCGCCCTGGCCGCCGCCGCCGCCGAGCTCGGCGCCGAGGTAACGCTGGTCAGCGGCCCTGTCTCATTGGCGACTCCGGCAGGAGTACGGCGGCTTGATGTGGAAAGTGCGGCCCAGATGCACGGCGTGGTGATGGATCATATCGACACCCAACAGATTTTTATCGCCTGCGCCGCCGTGGCCGACTACGCTCCCAAGACGGTGGCCAGCCACAAAATAAAGAAAACCAGCGCCGATACCATGGTCATAGAACTGACCAAGAATCCGGATATAGTCGCCAACGTGGCGGCGCTGCCAAACAAGCCCTTTACCGTCGGGTTTGCGGCCGAAACCCGGGATGTGGAAAAATACGCCCGGGACAAGCTCAGCCGTAAAAAGCTGGATATGATTGTAGCCAACAACGTGGCCAAGGCCGGCCAGGGCTTCAATGCAGACGACAACGCCCTGAGCGTATTCTGGCCCGAAGGACAGACCGATTTACCGCTGGCCGGTAAAACAGAACTGGCCAGACACCTTCTCACCTTAATTGCAGAAAAATATCATGACACCCATTGAGCTGAAAATTCTCGACCCCCGCGTGGGCACCGACTTCCCCCTGCCCGCCTATGCCACCCCGGGCTCTGCCGGCCTGGATCTGCGGGCCTGCCTGGACGCACCGCTGGAGCTGGCGCCGGGAGAAACCCAACTGCTGCCCACCGGCATCGCCATTCATATTGCGGATCCCGGACTGTGCGCCACCATACTGCCCCGCTCCGGCCTTGGCCATAAACACGGTATAGTACTGGGCAATCTGGTGGGCCTGATTGACTCTGACTACCAAGGGCAGTTAATGGTATCCTGCTGGAACCGTGGTGCGGAGCACTTTACCATTCAGCCGGGTGAACGTATCGCTCAACTGGTGATCCTGCCCGTGGTGCAAGCCCAATTTACGCTCGTTAACGAGTTTGACCAAAGCGAACGGGGAGAAGGCGGTTTTGGCTCTTCCGGTCGCCAATAACCGAGTTGATCGCGTCTATGGCCAATACCCAGAACAAAAAAAATCGTCGTGAACAAATTTTGCAGGCGCTGGCCCACATGCTGGAAACCAGCCCGGGACAACGCATTACCACCGCCAAGCTGGCGGCCGAGGTGGGCGTATCGGAAGCGGCGCTATACCGCCATTTTCCGAGCAAAGCCCGGATGTTCGAGGGGTTAATCGATTTTATCGAAGACACCCTCTTCTCCCGCATCAACCTGATACTGCAGGATGAAAAGGACAGCGCCCTGCGCCTGCGTTACATCATGCAGCTGGTGCTGGGCTTTTGCGAGCGCAACCCGGGCATTACCCGGCTGCTGAACGGTGACGCCCTGCAAGGCGAACACGAACGGCTGCTGGCGCGCATCAATCAGCTGTTCGATCGGCTGGATACCCAACTCAAGCAGGTGATGCGCGAGCGTCGTCTGTATGAAGGAGAAGGGTTCGCCGAAGACGAAAAGGTGCTGGCCAACCTGCTACTGGCCTATGTGGAAGGGCGTATCAATCAGTACGTACGCAGTCAGTTTCGCATCAAGCCCACCCATCACTTCGACAGCCACTGGCAACTGCTGCTGCCGCAGTTGGCGGCGCTGGCCATCTGAACCACATACATGGCGCCTGACCATCCGGCGCCTCCCTACGACACCAAGAGGTAAGCCGATGGAAACAGAAATTCTCAACACCGATATACTGAACCAGGCCCAAAGCTGGATTCTGAACAACCAGGAACTGCTGATCAAATATGCGGTGAATATTACCGCCGCCATGCTGACCCTGATCATCGGCTTCATGGCGGTAGGCATGCTTACCGGCGGCATGAACCGGGTGATGAAGGCGCGCAAGATAGACAACACCATCTCCGACTTCGTAACCAGCATGCTCAAATACGGCCTGCTGGCGTTCGTCATCATCGCCGCCCTCAGCCGGGTCGGGGTACAAACCGCTTCCTTCGTGGCCATTGTGGGTGCCGCCGGTCTGGCCGTGGGCCTGGCGCTGCAAGGTTCCCTGTCCAACTTTGCCGCCGGTGTACTGCTGATCGGTTTCCGTTTCTTCAAGGCCGGTGACTATGTCGAGGCCGGCGGTACCGCCGGTACCGTGCAGTCGGTACAGATCTTCACCACCATACTGATGACGCCGGACAACCGCATGATAGTCGTGCCCAACTCCAAGATCCTGAACGACAACATCATCAACTATTCCAAAGAGAAAACCCGCCGGCTCGATCTGGTGATCGGCGTATCCTACAGCGCCGATCTGAAGCTGACCAAGGAGGTGCTGACCCGCATTGTCGGCGAAGACCCCCGGGTACTGAAAGATCCCGAGTGCCGCATCGCGGTCAGCAACCTGGGTGCCTCTTCCGTGGACTTTATCGTCCGCCCCTGGGTCAAGGCCGACGACTACTGGAACCTGAAGTTCGATCTGCTGGAGCAGATAAAGAACGAACTGGACGCCAACGACATCGGCATTCCCTTCCCGCAGATGGACGTGCATCTGTTCAAGCAAGACACCGCCTGAGCCTGCCGTATCACCAATAAAAAAGCCGCTCTCAGCGGCTTTTTTATTGCACAAATTTGTCTGTCGCTTTTGCAGGAGTCGGGCAAAGAGGCAACAGAGAACGGCTCCCTCGACCGTGAAATGCCATGGACGGCATTTCCGAGTCCTCATGGGGCAGCTTGCTGCCTGCATCAAGTTTGATGATGGACCAAACATCCAGTGAATGTTTGCAGCTATCGGCAAACGCAGATGGCCTTAACCCATGGCGTGTCGTGGGAGTCGGCTGTGTTGCCTTTGGCACGCCGATCCAATATCTGATTAGATTCCGTACTGTTCCCGGTAGGCGCGCACCCGCTCCAGATGCTCGCTCATGCCCGGCTGCTCACTCAGGTACTCAATCAGATCGGCCAGGGTGATAATGGCGGTCACCTCGGCGTTATAATCCCGCTCCACTTCCTGGATAGCCGACAGCTCGCCCTTGCCCTTTTCCTGACGATCGAGGGCAATCAGCACCCCGGCCAGTTCGGCACCCTTGGCCTGAATGATATCCATCGACTCGCGAATGGCGGTGCCGGCGGTGATCACGTCGTCCACCAGCATGATGCGACCGGCAAGCTCGCTGCCCACCAGGTTGCCGCCTTCGCCGTGCGTCTTGGCTTCCTTGCGGTTGAAGCAGTAGGGCACATCCTGATCATGTACTTCCGCCAGCTGTACCGCGGTGGCACTGGCGATGGGAATGCCCTTGTAGGCCGGACCAAACAGCACGTCGTACTGAGTGTTCGCATCGACCAGAGCAGCGGCATAGAAACGCCCCAGACGAGCCAGATCACGACCGCTGTTGAACAGGCCGGCATTGAAGAAATAAGGGCTCTTGCGCCCGGATTTCAGGGTGAACTCGCCAAATTTAAGCACCTCTTTGGCCATGGCAAATTCGATAAAATCACGCTGATAGGCTTTCATTGGTTGTACTTCTCCAAATTATATTTGGTTTGGAAAATATCGGTTACCACCATGCAAGGCAGCATTAACCGAGAGGACTGGAAACGTCCTTAATCGTGGCAAGACGGTAAAAGGGCTCACTCTGCTGGCTCGCCATCAACCCATCCATGGGGGCTCAGCTGCGCCACTGACCGCCAAGGATGGCGGAAATGTCGAAAATGCAGGAGCATTTTTCGACCCTGGCACAGATGGCCAGCCGAGCGAATCCCTTACCACCCGCCAATCCACAGGCACTTTTAGCCTGCAATCGCCCGACGCTGGTGCTCCACCAGCTCGTCGATGGACTTGCGGGCCAGGGCCAGCATGGCCAGCAACTGCTCGTGGTTAAAGGGTTCGCCTTCGGCGGTGCCCTGCACTTCTATCATGTTGCCTTCGGCGGTCATCACCACATTCATATCGGTTTCGGCGGTGGAGTCTTCGGTGTATTCCAGATCCGAGACCGCCAGGCCGTCGACCATGCCCACGGAAATGGCGGCTACCAGGGTCTTGAGCGGGTTGGTCACTATCATGCCCTGTTCCTGCATCCAGGTCAGCGCATGAGCCATTGCCACACAGGCACCGGTAATGGCCGCGGTGCGGGTGCCACCATCGGCCTGGATCACGTCGCAATCCACGGTAATGGTGTATTCCCCCAGCTTGTTCAGATCCATGGCGGCGCGCAATGAACGACCGATAAGACGCTGAATTTCCATGGTACGGCCACCCTGCTTGCCCTTGGCCGCTTCGCGATGCATCCGGCTGTGAGTCGAACGTGGCAGCATGCCGTATTCCGCCGTCACCCAGCCCTGTCCCTTGCCCCGCAAGAAACGCGGCACACCTTTTTCTACCGACGCGGTACACAGCACCTTGGTATGACCAAATTCCACCAGCACAGAGCCTTCGGCATGACGGGTATAGTTGGAAGTGATGGTAACGGGTCGCATTTCATCGACCGCGCGTCCGCAGGCTCGTGTAGACATGGCATTCTCCAGTAGGAATAAAATCGCGCCGCCCGGCGGGCGAAACGTCGCCATTATAGAGAAACTGGTCGACCATTGCATGCGGCCAGCCATTGGCGGAAGCGGCGGCCTGTGTCAGACTTGACCGATTAACGTGCAACACTAAATGAGAATCACATGATCCACAGCATGACCGCCTACGCCCGGCAGGAATTCAAGCAAGACTGGGGCACCGCCGTATGGGAAATCCGTTCGGTCAACCAGCGTTATCTGGAAACCTATACCCGGCTGCCCGAGCAGTTCCGCAGCCTGGAGCCGCTGGTGCGCGAAAAACTGCGCGCCCGCCTGCAACGAGGCAAGGTGGAATGTGGCCTGCGCTTCGAGTCCAATCTGGCCAACCAGGGCCAACTGCAGATGAACAAGCCGCTGGCCGAACAGCTGATCGAAGGCGCTACCTGGGTGATGGAAAAAGCCGGTCAGGGCAGCCTGAACCCGGTCGATATTCTCCGCTGGCCGGGCGTGATGGAAGCCCAGGCTCAGGACATGGATGCACTCAGTAATCAGCTGATGGCCTGCCTGGACAAGGTCGTCGACGACTTCCTCGCCGCCCGCGCCAGCGAAGGTGACAAGCTGAAAGAACTGATCGAACAGCGCCTCACCGGCATAGAGCAGGAAGTGACCAAGGTCAAGACCGAGATGCCCGCCATCATGGCCTGGCAGCGCCAGCGCCTGCAGGACAGATTCGAGGAAGCCAAGATCGAACTGGAGCCCCAGCGCCTGGAACAGGAAATGGTGTTGCTGGCCCAGAAGGTGGACGTGGCCGAAGAGCTGGACCGCCTGGTCACCCACATCGGCGAGACCCGCAAGATCCTGAAAAAAGGAGGCGCCTGTGGTCGCCGGCTGGACTTCATGATGCAGGAGTTCAACCGCGAGTCCAACACCCTGGGCTCCAAGTCCATTAGCACCGATATCACCAACTCGGCGGTCGAGCTGAAAGTGCTGATCGAGCAGATGAGAGAACAGATCCAGAATATCGAGTGATGTTCAGCGTCTCCCCGCACTTTCTAAAAGCCCTGATATTCAGGGCTTTTTTATTCTTATCCCATGCTCACAGGAGTCTCCCTGCCACAGGTGATCTAATCAAAGGCGTCCCAGTAGGGTGACTCACCGAAGTAACCGCCGATGAAATCGATAAAGCACCTGACCTTGCTGGGTAGCAGCTTGCGGTGGGCATAGACGGCATACAGACCCATAGGTGCCGGTTCATGCTCCGGCATGATCACCGCAAGCTTGCCCGCCGCTATGGCCTCACCCACGATAAAGGTCGGCTGCAGCACTATGCCGGCACCGGCAATGGCGGCCTGAGCCAGCACCTCGCCGTTGTTGCAGACAATATCGCCGTGTCGCTCCCGGGTGGAGAAACCGGTCTCGCTTTCCATATAGCTGTAGCGCAGGTAGCGATGCCCGATCAGCGCCTCCGGTCGCGCCGGAACACCATGCCGGGCCAGATAATCCGGAGAAGCGCACCATACCAATCGGACGGGGGCCAGGCGCCGTGCTATCAGGGCGGAGCTCTTCAGATGACCGATGCGCAGGGCGATATCGACGCCTTCTTCCACTATGTCGACCTTGCGATCATTCAGTTGCAGGTCGATACCAATCGCCGGGTGAGCACGCTGAAAGGCGCACAGCAACGGGGCCAGATGTCCGGTGGAAAAGGACACGGGAGCGCTGATCCGCAACCATCCCCGGGCGCCCTCCTGCCAGTCGCCCAACCGGCTCTCCATGTCGTCGATATCGTTCAGTATCTGCTGGGCATGTTCACAATAGCGGGTGCCGGCCTCGGTCAGATGTACCCGGCGGGTGGTGCGATTAAGCAGACGCACCCCCAGCCGTTGTTCCAGACGGGATACATATTTGCTGACCAGTTGGGGAGACAGATCCAGCCTCTCGGCGGCGCGGGAAAAGGAGCCTTCAGACACAACGGCGACGAAGGCCCGCATGGCATCGATACGATCCATCGGCAGCTCCTGTGAAAGCTGAAAGGCCCATTATCAACAAATCATTACCAATCAAGCAACGTGTATCGACTTAATGCCTCTCGAAGATGGGAGTAAAGTGTATTCATGCCTGAAACGCGGCTAGCCGCCCACACAACGACACCAAAACACGAGGATACCACCATGAAAACTCCCTTTACCCATACCCTGTTTGGCTCCACCGGCGGTTATGCCGCCCTCGCCCTGCGCGTACCGGTTGGCCTGATACTGGCGGCCCACGGCGCCCAGAAGTTGTTCGGCTGGTTCGGCGGCTACGGCCTGGAAGGTACCGGACAGTGGATGGCCAGCATAGGCCTGGCACCCGGTTACCTGATGGCGCTGCTGGCCGGCAGCGCCGAATTCTTTGGCGGCCTGGCTCTGTTGCTGGGGCTGTTGACGCGCCCGGCGGCCCTGGTCTCGGCCGCGACCATGCTGGTGGCCATTTTCGCTGTCCATATCGACAATGGCCTATTCATGTCCAACAACGGCTACGAATACGCCCTGACCCTGTTTGCCGCCACCCTGGCCCTGGCGATTCAGGGAGCGGGCAGGTTCGCCCTGGATAATCTGCTACTGGCGCGTCTGAGCAAACCTCAGTCTGCCCCTCTCCAGACAATCGACTGAGCCACCCCGGTCCCGGCCACCCTACCCCGCTTTAACCCTGTGAGCATTGTCATGAAGCAGACTCCCGATATCTTCTTTCTTTCCCACGGCGGCGGCCCGCTGCCGCTGCTGGGTGATCCGGGCCACCAGGAAATGGTGACCCGCCTGCAGGCCATGGCCGGCAGACTGAGCCGCCCCTCCGCCATTCTGGTCATCAGCGCCCACTGGGAAGAAACCGTACCCACCATCACCGCCGGCGCCCATCCCGCGCTAATCTACGATTACTACGGTTTTCCGCCCGAATCCTACGAAATCCAGTACCCCTGCCCGGGCGAACCCGTCCTGGCCCGGCAGGTACAGCAGTCATTGACGAACGCCGGCATCAGGGCCCGCCTGGATGAACAACGCGGTTTCGATCACGGTGTCTTTGTGCCCCTCAAGCTGATGTACCCGGAAGCGAATATCCCCTGCGTGCAGCTGTCGCTGGTCAAGGATCTCGACGCCGCCAATCATCTGGCCATCGGTCAGGCCCTCCGGGCACTGAACCATGACACACTGCTGGTGATCGGCTCCGGGTTCTCGTTTCACAACATGAAGGCCTTCTTTACTCCCGGTACACCGGAGATCCAGGCCAAGAACCAGGCCTTCGAAGACTGGCTGGAAGAAACCTGCGCCAGCCCGGACCTCAACGAGACCGAACGCAGCCGCCGCCTGCGCGAGTGGGAAACCGCGCCCCATGCCCGCTTCTGCCACCCGCGGGAAGAGCATCTGCTACCGCTGCATGTATGTTACGGCATGGCCGGGCACGCCTGCGACGAGCACATTGCGGCGACCATATTGGGCAGACGGTCCGGCATGTTCTACTGGTCCGGCAAAGACGCCGGTTGAGTCCGGGTGGGTGCATCAGCAAGGCACCGGACAACGGCATCTCGTTCAGGGATAAGGGTGTCGTCATCGCCTGGCATACTGAATAATAACTCGGTTTTTACGATGTTTTTATCAGGTAAAAACTGATAGAGCCGAAGCTTCCGGCTGATCATAATGCAATTTGCGTGGAGGGCACTTCCGCAGCAAGCTATAGTTACCTTTGACTGGTCGTTGTATTTACAGCGGCCATTTTTTTATCTGCCGTCTTCTGGTAAGCTTTGCCGCCCTTGGTTCCAGCCCCATGCTCGGCGCTGGCAGATACCCCCGAACGGGCACGACATTATGGCGCACATCGGTACCTTATTTATTATTTCTTCCCCCAGCGGCGCAGGCAAATCCAGTCTGATCCAGGCGCTGTTGGAACGTCCCAGCGCCGACGGCAAGCTGCAGGTTTCCGTTTCGCACACCACCAGAGCCATGCGCCCGGGTGAAGTTGACGGCGTTCATTATCACTTTGTGGACCAGCCTCAGTTCAAGACGCTGATCGACCGCGGTGCCTTCTACGAGTGGGCCGAGGTGTTCGGCAACTACTACGGCACCTCTCGCGAGTGGATTGATGAGCAGTTGGCGAAAGGTATCGATATTCTGCTGGATATCGACTGGCAGGGCGCCCGCCAGATCCGCGCTCAGTCACCCAGCGCCAAATCCATCTTTATTCTGCCGCCGAGCCGGACAGAGCTGGAACGCCGGCTGAACGCCCGTCAGCAGGACAGCGCCGAGGTCATCAAGAGCCGTATGGACAAGGCGATATCGGAAATGTCCCACTACGACGAATACGACTATCTGCTGGTCAACGACCATTTCGACCATGCGTTGAACCAGCTCAGCTCCATTATCGAAGCCGAGCGTGCCAACAGTGGCAAGCAGGCGATACGTTTCCAGGACTTGCTTTCCGGACTACTGGCGGAATAAGCTAAGATCCATTAGAATTTTGCACCTTTTTTAATCATTGGAGTCCATTATGGCACGCGTTACTGTTGAAGATGCTGTTGAGCAGGTAGGCAACCGTTTTGATCTGGTTCTGGTTGCTTCCCGTCGCGCCCGCCAACTGGCCACCCAGGGCAAGGATCCGCTGGTCCCGGTAGAAAACGACAAGCCAACCGTGGTGGCCCTGCGAGAAATCGAACAAGGCCTGGTTAACCATGCGGTGATGGATGTACAGGATCGCCAGGAACAGCAGGAAATGGAAGCCGCCGAACTGGCTGCCGTTGCCGCCATCGCCGAAGGCCGCATCTAAACCCGGTGTGTGCTCCGGCTTGTGCCGGCCGGCCCGTTCCTGTCTGAGCGGGCCTTACCTCTGAATTGCGTATAAACGGCATCGACTGTCGGGGTATCACTTGTATCTATTTGAATCTCTCAAGGAGCTTGCCACCAGTTATCTGCCGGCTGAGCAGGTAGAGCAACTCAAGGTCGCCTATGTAGTGGCTCGGGACGCCCATCAGGGGCAGACCCGCTCCAGCGGCGAACCCTATATCACCCATCCGGTGGCGGTGGCTCGTATTCTGGGAGAGATGCACCTCGATCACGAAACCCTGATGGCCGCCTTGCTGCACGACGTCATCGAAGATACCCCTGTCACCAAAACCATGCTCGAACAGCAGTTCGGCACGGCGGTAGCCGAACTGGTGGAAGGCGTATCCAAGCTCGACAAGCTCAAGTTTCGAGATCGCAAGGAAGCCCAGACCGAAAATTTCCGCAAGATGGTCCTGGCCATGACCCAGGATATCCGGGTCATACTGATCAAACTGGCCGACCGCACCCACAATATGCGTACCCTGGGCGCCCTGCGCCCGGACAAACGTCGCCGCATCGCCCGGGAAACCCTCGAAATTCATGCCCCCATCGCCAACCGCCTGGGTATTCACAGCATCAAGAACGAGCTGGAAGAGCTGGGGCTGGAGGCCCTTTACCCCATGCGCACCCGGGTGCTGCGCGAATCGGTGCGCCGGGCCAGAGGCAACCGGCGCGAGATCATCCAGTCGATTTTGGAAGAGGTCAGCGGCCGGCTCGACGACTCCCGCATCGAAGCCCAGGTCAAGGGGCGGGAAAAGAACCTGTTCTCCATCTACAACAAGATGGTGAAGAAAGAGCTGCAGTTCCATGAAGTGATGGATATCTACGCCTTTCGGGTGATAGTGAAAGACATCGATACCTGCTATCGGGTGCTGGGCCAGATGCACACCCTGTACAAGCCGCGTCCGGGCCGCTTCAAGGACTATATCGCCATTCCCAAGACCAACGGGTATCAGTCGCTGCATACCTCCTTGGTGGGACCGCACGGCGTACCGGTCGAGGTGCAGATCCGCACCGAATACATGGATCAGATGGCCGACAAAGGAGTGGCCGCTCACTGGGCCTACAAGCAGGACAGCGAACGTTCCGACACCACGGCTCAGGTGCGGGCCCAGCGCTGGATGCAAAGCCTGCTCGAGCTGCAGCAGAGCGCCGGCTCTTCGTTCGAATTTATCGAAGGGGTCAAAACCGATCTGTTCCCGGATGAAATCTATGTGTTCACCCCGGAAGGCCGCATTCTGGAGTTACCCTCGGGCGCGACCCCGGTCGACTTCGCCTATGCGGTGCACACCGACATCGGCCATGCCTGCGTCGGTTCCCGGGTCGATCGTCAACCGTTTCCGCTCAGCCAGCCGCTGCACTCGGGGCAGACCATAGAAATCATCACGGCACCCAGCGCCCGCCCCAATGCGGCCTGGCTCAACTTCGTGGTCACCTCGCGTGCGCGCACCAAGATCCGCCAGTTTCTCAAGAACCTGCGCACCGAAGAGTCGGTGCTGCTGGGCAAACGCTTGCTCAACCATGCCCTGGGTGCCAAGAATCTGGACGACATACCACCCGAGCGGATCGAACAGGTACTGAAAGACACCAAGCATGGTTCGATCAACAATCTGCTGGCGGATATCGGGCTGGGTAATGCCATGAGCGTGGTGATGGCTCGCCGCCTGCTGAGCAAGCCGGACGAGATGCCGGCAGAACGCTCCAGGACCATGAAGAAGATGCCCATTCGCGGCGCCGACGACATGCTGCTCAACTTCGCCAACTGCTGTCGCCCCATTCCCGGCGACCCTATCGTCGCCCATATCAGCCCCGGCCGTGGCCTGGTGGTCCATCTGGAGTCATGCAAGAACATCCGTGGCTACAGCAAGGAACCGGACAAGTACCTGCCGGTGCAGTGGGACATGGAGCAGGACTTCGATTTCGAGTTCAAGACCGAAATCGGTATCGAGATCATCAATCACCAGGGCGCCCTGGCCGAGCTGGCCAATGTGATCGCCGCCACCGGCGCCAACATTCACAGCATCGCCACCGAAGAAAAAGATGGCCGGGTTTACGTGGTCGAGTTGCTGATCACCACCAAGAGTCGGATTCATCTGGCCAACATTATGCGCAAGATCCGGGTTACCCCCAACGTGCTCAAGGTCTATCGGCTACGGAAGTAAATGCCGCAGGCCGTACGTAAAGGACTACAGACCCCCCATTTTCTGTAGGCCCCGTGTCAACGGGGAGTTTCCACGGCCGATGGCTGGGTCTCCCGAATGAATTCGGGCCCACCAGATCAAACGGTGTTTTGTCCTCACGTCCGGCATTGTGTAATCCCCCGTCCTTTCACGCTACACTGCTACTCATCTTGTCCAATAACGAACCGCCCGGAGCCCTTTATGCTCGCTCGCCTGTTCCTGATCGGGATTTTCCTGCTTATGAATACCGCCATCGCCGCTCCCCGTCTGACCACCGAAGCCGAACTCGGCGATCTGAGTCAATCCGGGCTGGATGCTTTCTGGCAACAACAGGCGGAACAGGGCCACTTCAGCGGCGCCGATGGCCTGAAATTACCCTATGCCAGCCTGAGCCGCCCCGAGCACCAAAAAACCATAGTTCTGGTCAACGGCCGTACCGAGAGCTATCTCAAGTATCAGGAACTGGCCTACGACCTGTTCAACAACGGTTATAACGTCTATCTCTACGATCATCGCGGTCAGGGCCTGGCGCCCCGGCTGCTGCAGGATCCGCTGATGGGCTACGTGGCAGACTTTGACGATTACGTGCAGGATCTCGAACAGTTTATGCAGCAGGTGGTGTTACTGGAGCCGGTGAACAGCCTCTATCTGCTGTCCCACTCCATGGGTGGCACCATATCGGCACTCTGGCTGAGCGAAACCCAGGTCCGGCTGCAGGCGGCGACGCTGTCGTCGCCCATGATGGGCATTTACCTCGGGCCCATGCCGCGCTGGCTGGTCGACGGCCTGCTCGGCGCGCTCGATACCGGTTGTCACTGGCTGGGCCGCGAGGGCTGCTACGCTCCCGGTCAGGGCGGTGGCTATATGGAAGTGCCCTTCAAAGACAACGATCTGACCCACAGTGAAGTGCGTTACCGGCTGTTTCGCGATCTGTACCGGCAAAAGCCCGAATTACAGCTGGGCGGTGCCAGCCTGCACTGGCTGCAACAGTCGCTTGAAGCCGGCGACAACGCCATCGCCAGGGCAAGCCGCATCACCACTCCCTTGCTGGTGTTGCAGGCCGGTAACGATGTAGTGGTGGACAATCGAGCCCAGAATCGCTTCTGCCAGGCCCTTGCCCATTGCCAGGGCGGGGCACCAAAGGTCATCAAGAAGGCATCCCACGAGCTGTTTATCGAACGGGATCGTCAGCGCCAGCAGGCCCTGGAAGCCGCGTTGGCATTCTTTGAACTGTACCCCTGAGGCGCGCTACCACTCATATCATCGCCACTTACTCCATAGCAAGTATGGCCTGCCATTCTGCCTCGCTCACCGGCATTACCGACAGCCGGCAGCCCTTCTGCACCAACGGCAGCCCGCTTAACGCCGGATTGGCCTTGAGCGCAGCCAGCGGCAACAAAGGCAGTTTACGTTCAAAAGCAAGCTCCACCGCATACCAGCGGGGGGCGGCCGGGTCAGATTTGGGATCGAAGTAGGGGCTGTCCGGATCGAAAGCAAACGGATCGGGAAAACCGGCACGCTCTACCTTGCCGATACCGGCGATGCCGACCTGTTTGCAACTGGAATGATAAATGAAGACCCGGTCCCCCACCTGCACCTGATCACGCAGGAAGTTGCGGGCCTGATAGTTACGCACCCCTTCCCACAGGGTGTTGGCCCGCGCCAAATCGTCGATGGCAAAGGCATCGGGCTCGGTCTTAAACAGCCAGTAGGCCATGGTATCCCCTCGTTATTTATTTTGTGGTGCCAGGCTGGCAGCCGCCGGCCGGCTATGGCAACCTTGTTTGACCGCACATGATACATAGTCACTTTGCACGGAGAAATACACGATGTACAAACCCTGGTGGCTTGCCCTGACACTCTTGCTGACCGCCTGTGGCGGCACCCCCGAGATGCCGGCGCCCTTACCCGATCCCGTGCCGAAGGCGGAATCCGCGCCACAGCCCTTCGAGAATGAAGTGATCAGCGTACCGGTCAGCCCGGTGCAAACCGTGCCAAGCGACTGGTAAGCATGGAAAAGTACATCGGCATCATGTCCGGCACCAGCCTGGACGGCATCGACGCCGTGCTGGTCGCCACCGACGGCGAGCGGGTCACCCTGCTGGCTCGCACCAGCAGCGCCTTCGAACCCACCCTGCGCCGGCGACTGCTGGAGCTGGCCGGGGGCGGTGCCGTCACGGCACGAGAATGGGGCGAGCTGGACGCCGAACTGGGCCAGGCCTATGCCGCCGTCACCATGCAATTGCTGCACGAGTCGGGTCACAGCGCCGGGCAAATCCGTGCCATCGGCTGTCATGGTCAGACCGTCTGGCATCAGCCCGCCGGGCCCCTGCCGTTCTCGCTGCAACTGGGCGACAGTAACCGGCTGGCGGCCGACACCGGCATCATCGCCATCAACGACTTTCGCCGCAAAGACATGGTGCTGGGTGGTCAGGGCGCCCCTCTGGTGCCCGCCTTTCATCAGCGGGTGCTGGGCGGCGTTAACCATGTTCGTATTCTGGTCAATATCGGCGGTATCGCCAACATCACGGTACTGGCACCGGACCAGCCGGTGCTGGGCTTTGACGTGGGCCCCGGCAACATGCTGATGGATATCTGGACTCGCCGCCACCTCGGCCAGCCTTACGACAAAGACGCCGCCTTTGGCTTACAGGGCAAGGTCGACGCGACTCTGCTGGCCAGCCTGATGGCCGAACCCTGGCTGGCCCTGCCCGCCCCCAAGAGTACCGGCCGGGAGCTGTTCAGCGAAGGCTGGCTGGATGCCCGACTGCCGGATGACCTACATCCTGCCGACGTGCAGGCGACCCTGGCCGAGTTTACCGTCACCGCCATCGCCAACGAAGTCGACAAGTGGCCGGCGGGCGAGCTGCTGGTCTGTGGCGGCGGCGGTCATAATCCGCTGCTGATGCGGCGCCTGGCGGCCCAACTGCCCGGCTGGCGGGTCGACACCAGCAACAGCGCCGGCGTAGACATGGACGCCATGGAAGCCATGGCCTTTGCCTGGCTGGCCCACCAGACGATGCACGGCATGGCCGGAAACCTGCCGGACGTCACCGGCGCCCGTCGCCCCGCCATTCTGGGCGCCATTCATCTGCCCGGCTGACACCTTGCCCTGATACGGAGAATTTTATGGACACCAAAGATCTGCTCAAGAGTCTGGCCAGGCTCACCTCCGAGGGCCGCAATCCCGACACCCAACACATCGACCGGCAATCGACGCTGGAGATACTGGCTACCATCAACACCCAGGACAAACAGGTACCGGAAGCGGTGGCACAGGTGCTGCCCGCCATCGCCGCCGCCGTGGATATCATAGTGGCGGCCTTTCGTCGCGGTGGCCGGCTGATTTATACGGGGGCCGGCACCAGCGGCCGCCTGGGGGTACTGGATGCATCGGAGTGCCCTCCCACCTTCAGCGTGCCCGAGGGCATGGTCGTAGGGCTGATCGCCGGTGGCCCTCAGGCCATGTTCCGCGCCCAGGAGGGGGCAGAAGACAGTGCCGAGCAGGGGGCCCGGGATCTGCAAAATATCCAATTGAGTGTGGATGATGTGGTGGTGGGCATTGCCGCCAGCGGCCGCACCCCCTATGTGCTGGGCAGCCTGCATTACGCCCGCCAGCTGGGCGCGACTACGGTGGCGCTGGCCTGTAATGGCGGCTCGCTCATCGGTCAGGCCGCCGACATCGCCATCGAACCCGAGGTCGGCCCCGAGGTGATCACCGGCTCGACCCGGCTCAAGTCAGGTACGGCTCAGAAGCTGGTGCTCAACATGCTGACCACCGCCAGCATGATCCGTCTCGGCAAGGTCTATCAGAACCTGATGGTGGACTTGAACGCCAGCAACCTGAAGCTGCAGGCCCGGGCCCAGCGCATCGTGATGCAGGCCACCGAGGTGGACGAGGAGGCTGCCGCCCTGGCGCTGCAGCAGGCGGACAACGAGGTCAAACTGGCGATACTGATGCTGCTCTCGGGTCTCGACAAGGCCGAGGCCCGCGCCCGCCTGGAGCAACATCAGGGCATTCTGGGCAACGCCGTGCCACGTGATGGGTGAATAATCAGGGGGCCTGCCCCCTTACGACTCCTGGTCTTCGGCCAGTCGGGAGCGCAGTTTTTCTTCCCGGCGTCGATACCAGCCGGCCTTGAACGCCGTCCACCAGCCCTGAGACAATTCACCGCCATGGGCTTCCAGTATGGCGATAACCCGATCCAGGGTCAGGACGGCGGCATCATAGTCGATGTCCAGCCACTGTTTGCGCACAACGACCTTGGCCACACCGGGCTCGGCGTCAAACACCTCGGCCAGCAGCTCTATCTGCAGCTGGTTGAGATGATCGAGCTTCAGGTGCCGTCTGACCAGTACCACCTCGACCGGCCCTTCGCTGTGTAATGTGCTCATACGCTCCTTCCTCCCGATACTATCGCCCATGGCGACAGCCCGACTTGAGCCCGGGGTAACGGTTAATCGCCCCCCCCCCTGCAACACCGTCTAGATCTTGGTTCCTGTCTACCAAGACCGAGTCAAACGCAAGCCGAGTTCAAAAGCAAGTACCAGAACGTTGCAAAGCCCCTCCTGCTGGTTCACCATAATACGGAAACCACTTCCAAAAATAATTATCGAGAGGTCATCATGGACGCCGCTCTTACCCTCAAGGCCACCGCCACCCAGCCCGCCGTTACCCTGCCCGCCATCGGTCAGGGCTCCTGGTACATGGGGGAAGGCCTGGCCCCCCGCCGCGACGAAGTACGCGCCCTGCAGCAGGGGCTGGATCTGGGCCTGGCGCTTGTAGATACCGCCGAGATGTACGCCGACGGCGGCGCCGAAGAAGTGGTGGGCGAGGCGTTAAAGGGTCGCCGGGAGCAGGCGTTTCTGGTGTCCAAGGTATATCCGTGGAATGCGGGCAAGCGCAGTGCGATCACCGCCTGCGAAGACAGTCTGCAGCGACTGGGCACCGACTATCTGGATATGTATCTGCTGCACTGGCCCGGCAGCATACCACTGGAAGAAACCCTCGCAGCCTTCGAGCAACTGCAGGCCGACGGCAAGATAAAACGCTTCGGGGTGTCCAACTTCGATATCGACGAACTGCAGCAATGGCATGACTTGAGTGGCGACGAAAGCGCCGTCAACCAGGTATTGTATCATCTGGGTTCTCGTGGCATAGAGCACTCTCTGCGCCCCTGGCAACGACAGCGGCAGATGCCGGTGATGGCCTACTGCCCGCTGGCGCAGGGTGGCCGCCTGCGCCGGGAACTGTTCGCTCATCCCGAGCTGCAGACCCTCGCCGCCGAGCTCAGGGTAACCGTGGCCCAACTGCTGCTGGCCTGGACCGTTCGCCCGGTCGCCGGCCGGCGCGATGTGATCGCCATCCCCAAGGCGGTACAGCCGGAGCACGTACGCCAGAATGCCGAGGCCCTGAGCATCCATCTGACCGACGAGGCGCTGGCCCGACTGGACGCCGCCTTCCCGGCACCGGCCCGCAGGACGCCGCTGGATATCGTATAGCCCCCTAGGGTACGCTCCCATTTCGTCGCTCCCCAGCGGTCGGTAATCAAGGCAGCAGGTACAACGCATAGTGGTGCTATGGGTCAGCTGCTAACGCAAAGTACCGGCTGCTGGGAGCCGACCCCAAGGGCTGTCTCTGTGGCTCCGTATTGCCGCGTTGCTTACCGTTGATTTGGACCCCCGAATGCACTGTGTGCGCCTTGCCCTACTGAGCCACAATGACGGCGCAACAGATGTGCAAGATCGGAACACACCCTAGCCCCGGAGCGGCCGGGGCGGCTTTTCACTCGACCAGTGGCTAATGGATTCGGCCTTTGACCACTGCTATGCTGCCCTTTCCTCTTCAGTGGCCATTCCGGCCCGTTGACCGCATAAGGAAGCAGTGTGGACTACCAGCAAAACATGCCCGATGCCGAGGGCTATTTCGGTGAATTCGGCGGTGCCGAGATCCCCCCCGAACTCCAGCAGGCCATGGACGACATCAGTCAGGCCTATCACGACATCTGCCAGCGCGAGGATTTTCGGCAGGAGCTGCAACGGCTGCTGACCCATTTCGTGGGCCGGCCCAGCCCGGTGTATCACTGCGAGCGCCTGAGCGAACAGCTGGGCGGCGCGCAGATTTACCTGAAGCGGGAAGATCTCAACCATACCGGCGCCCACAAGATCAACCACTGCCTGGGCGAGGCCCTGCTGGCCCGTTTTATGGGCAAGAAAAAGGTGATCGCCGAAACCGGCGCCGGCCAGCACGGCGTGGCCCTGGCCACCTCCTGTGCCCTGGTGGGCATTCCCTGTGAAATTCACATGGGTCAGGTAGACATCGAAAAAGAGCATCCCAACGTGATGCGCATGAAGATTTTGGGCTGTACCCTGGTGCCGGTCACCCGCGGCACCGCCACCCTGAAAGACGCCGTGGACAGCGCCTTTGAGGAATACCTGAAAAACCCCACCGACTATATCTACGCCATCGGCTCTGTGGTGGGTCCTCACCCTTTCCCCATGATGGTGCGGGATTTTCAGAAGGTGATCGGCCAGGAAGCCCGGGGCCAGATACAAGCGCTGACCGGTGAGCTGCCGGACGTGATCATGGCCTGCGTGGGTGGCGGCTCCAATGCCATGGGGCTGTTCGACGCCTTCCTCAACGACGACTCGGTGCGCATCATGGGCGTGGAGCCCGGTGGAAAAGGCCTCGACACCCCGGATCATGCCGCCACCATGACTCTGGGCACCCCGGGCGTGATCCACGGCTTCCGCTGCCATGTGCTACAGGATGCCGCCGGCGAGCCGCTGCCGGTACACTCCATCGCCTCCGGCCTGGACTACCCGGGCGTGGGGCCCCAGCACAGCTACCTGAAGGAAATGGGCCGGGTGGAATACACCAGCATCACCGACGAGGAATGCCTGGATGCCTTTATGACTCTGTCCCGTACCGAGGGGATTATTCCGGCGTTGGAAAGCGCCCACGCCGTGGCCCAGGCCATCAAGCTGGCGCCGACCCTGGACCAGGACAAGGTGATCCTGGTCAACCTCAGCGGCCGTGGCGACAAGGATCTGGACTTCGTCTGCCGCAAACTGGGGCTGAGTTAAGCCTGAAAGGGCCGGTGAGCGCCGGCCCGATCACACCACCTGGCCGGCGCTCCAGCCGGCGCTCCAGGCCCACTGGAAATTGTAGCCCCCGAGCCAGCCGGTCACGTCCACCACCTCGCCGATAAAGTAGAGGTTGGGAACCTTGTTGGCCATCATGGTCTTGGACGACAGCTCGTCGGTGTCGACCCCACCCAGGGTTACCTCGGCGGTGCGGTAGCCTTCGGTGCCGCCGGGCTTCAGCGGCCAGGCGGACAGCAACTGTTCGATGATCGCCAGCTCTTTCGGGACATACTGCTTGAGCGGCTTGTTGGTGATCTTTTCCCGCTCCAGCAGAATTTCTACCAGCCGTTTGGGCAGGTAACGACTCAACCAGGTTTTCAGCTCCTGATTGGGGCTGTCGAGCACGCCCTCGGCCAGACGACCGGCCGGCAACAGCTCGAAGTGCACCTGCTCGCCGGCTTGCCAGTAAGACGAAATCTGCAGCACAGAAGGGCCGGACACCCCCCTGTGAGTAAACAGCATGCTTTCGGCAAAGCGGGTACCGTCTTCACTTTCGGCCACCACCGGCAGGGAAACGCCGGCCAGCGGTTCCAGAGTTTCCTTGTCTTCCGGCTGCAGGGTAAAGGGCACCAGACCGGCGCGAGTGGGCAGCACCTTGAGTCCGAACTGCTCCGCCAGCTTGTAACCGAAGGGCGAGGCGCCAATCTTGGGCATCGACAGGCCGCCGCTGGCCACCACCAACGACTGGCAGCTGTCTTCCTGACCGGCTGCCGCCACCATAAAGCCGTCACCCAGTCGATCGACGTCGAGGATCTCCGCGCGCAGGCGAATGGTCACACCGGCGCCTTCGCATTCCTTGACCAGCATATCGACGATCTCCTGTGCCGAGTCGTCACAGAACAGCTGTCCCAGGGTTTTTTCGTGATAGGCGATGCCATGCTTTTCCACCAGGGCGATGAAGTCCCACTGGGTGTAGCGGGCCAGGGCCGACTTGACGAAGTGCGGGTTACCACACAGATAGGCCGACGGCTCCACGAAGTAGTTGGTGAAGTTGCAGCGTCCTCCGCCCGACATCAGGATTTTGCGACCGATGCGCTTGCCGTGATCCAGCAGCAGCACCCGGCGGCCCCGCTTGCCCGCTTCGGCGGCACACATCAGGCCGGCGGCACCGGCACCGATCACAATTACATCCCAGGCTTTCATCGCACTCCACACTCTCGATAACATCAAAGGCGCTATTCTAGCGGCCACGCCGCCGCTCGGCTATGCCGAGACCGGCGACAGGGTTATAATCCGGGCCATGAGCGACTTCGCCGAACCATTCCGACAACTAAGCACCCTGCTGCACCGTACCCGCGGTGACTGGCAGCACACCCCCTTCGCCTGCCGCGAACTACCCTGGCCCGAACTCGCACCGGTACTGATGCCGCTGGATGAAGCCCAACTCGATGCCCTGGACGAAGATGACGCCGCCGCCCTGGCGTTTTTTGCGCCGCTGCGACCCGACACCGTCGCCGCCCATCACTATCGGCTGCCCGAACTGAAGCGCTCAACCGACTACGCCACACCCCGCTGGAGCAACGGCATTCCCGGGCGGAAATGGGCGCAGATCAAGGATTTTGCCGCCAATATATCGGCAGAACACCCGATACTGGAATGGTGTGCCGGCAAGGGCCATCTCGGCCGCCTGCTGGCACAACAGGGAATGCCCTCGGTCACCAGCCTGGAATGGAATGCCGATTTGTGCCGGCAGGGGGAGCAGGTTGCCGGGCAGCTAAAGCTCGACCATCACTTTGTCTGTGCCGATGCCCTGAGTGCCGACGCGGCTCGTTTGTTTCGGCCCGGACAAGAGGCACTGGCGCTACATGCCTGCGGCGAGCTGCACCTGCGTTTTCTGCGCCATGCCGCCGCCGCCGGTACGCATCGCCTGGCCCTGTCACCCTGCTGTTATCACCTGATTGACGGCGACCATTATCGGCCATTGTCGACCGCCGGTCGGCAGCGGGATCTGCATCTGGACCGTCAAAGCCTGCGGCTACCGCTGCAACAACAGGTGACCGGCGGTGAGCGAGTGCGCCGCCTGCGTCATGTAGAGCTGAGCTGGCGGCTGGCCTTCGACGAGCTGCAGCAACAGCTGACCGGCAATGCCCGCTATCTGCCGCTGCCTTCTTTTCCCAAACAACTGCTGAGCGGTGATTTTGCCGACTTTGCGCGCTGGGCCTGCGAGCAGAAATCATTGCCCGTTCCGGACGGTATCGACAGCGAGCACTGGCTGAAGCTCGCCGACGCGCGCCGCCTGCTGGTGAAACGCATCGAGCTGGTGCGTCACCGTTACCGCTATCTGCTCGAACTGTGGCTGTTGCTGGACCGGGCGGTGTATCTCGAAGAGCAGGGTTATCACGTTAGCCTCGGCACCTTTACCGCCGAGAGCAATACACCGCGCCGCTATCTGCTGCTGGCCAGCCGGAGCTGACGGCACATCCGTGGCCACCCTTGGAGCCATGATCTTGAAAACGGACAGGAGAGCCCGTGAAAACATCCTTACGCGTCATTCCCCCCAGCGCCTTCGAACTGGTGATGATGGTCTTGTCCATTATCTCTTTGATCACCATAGTGTTGCACCAGTTTGGCCCCTTCAATCAAACGGAAAAAGAGCTGCTGCTGAATATCGATACCGGTATCTGCCTGGTGCTGCTCAGCCATTTTTTCTATGGCCTCTTTACCGCCCGCAACAAGAAGCGTTTTCTGAGTACCCACTGGATCGACTTTATCGCCTCCATTCCGGCGATAGACATATTGCGCTATGGCCGGATTTTTCAGGTATTGCGGGTACTGCGGATGCTGCGGGTGGCGAATCAGGTGATTCGCCACCTGTTGAAGAACAGCGAAAGCACTGTGCTGGCGTCCATGCTCTTGATCCTGATGGTGGTGGTGAGCGGCAGCGCCATTGCCATATTGATGACCGAGGCCGGTAACCCCGGTTCCAATATCAACACCGCCGAAGATGCCATCTGGTGGGCCCTGGTCACCATCTCTACCGTGGGCTACGGCGACTACTACCCGGTCACCACCTCGGGTCGCCTTATTTCGGCGATCGTGATTTTTACCGGAGTGTCGCTGTTTGCCGGTATCTCGGGTCTGGTGGCATCTACCCTGCTGACACCGAAAGGCGAGCAGCAGCAAGATGCGAACAAACAGCAAGGTGCCAACGAAAAACAGAACCAGCGGGAAGTAAAAAACCAACTGTCCACGCTGCAGCAAGAAGTGTCTTCTCTGCGCGAAGAAATCGGCTTGCTCAGGGCCTTGCTGCAAAACCGGGAACAATAGCGCCACGCGTCAAGCGACGGTTCTGCTTGTCTCCCGGTCAACATCTGTCCTATGCTGCGAGGGGCGTGATATTGCCATCCAGCTCACGGTTTATCTGCTAATGGATTGATAGACTTGTAAAAAAGGAGAGATGCCATGACAGAACCCTATCAGTATCAACACATACTGGCGGCGGTCGACATGACCGAAAAAAATCGCAAGGTCATCGCCAAGGCGGTGGACAGGGCCAAGGCCAACAAGGCCAAACTATCCGTCATTCATGTGGACGTGGATCTCAAGGATCTCTACACCGAAATGATCGACATCGATATCGACAATATCCAGGATCAGGTGGTGGCCGACGCCAAGCAACGGCTGGAAGAATACCTGGCCGATATCGACTATCCGATCGAGAAAAAGCTGGTTATCTGCGGCGATCTGGCGCTGAAAGTGAACGAAGCTGTCGAACAGCACCAGGTCGATCTGTTGGTCTGTGGTCACGAGCAAAGCTTCTGGAGCCTGCTCACTTCTTCTGCCCGCCAGCTGATGAACACGGTCCCCTGCGACATGCTGGTGGTCCCCCTGCCCAAAAACTGATGTTCAGGGCGACTGGCGCAGCCGGTCGCCTACCTCCCCCAACAATTGACGAAGCCAGATCAACGCCGGGTCAAACTCGGTCAGCGGATGCTGCGCCAACACATAGGTACTGCGCAAAGACTCGCTCAGTCGATGTTGCTGCAGCGGATAATAATGACAGAAATCCCGGGCAATCAGCTCCGGCACCATGGCCAGATAACGGCCGGTGGCCAGCAGCTTGGGCAAGGCCTCGAAGCTCGGCACCCAGACTGCGATATGCCGCTCCAGTCCCTTTTTCCTCAGCCAGCTTTCAATCAGGGTCTGATTGTGACCCCAGGTCGAGGTGGAGATGTGGCTCCAGCCGATCAGCTGCTCGGCAGAAATCCGGTCCGACAGTCCGCTGCCTTCGGCCGACAGGCACATCATGGGGTTGTCGAACCAGGGGGCAACCAGCAGCCGGGGTGAAAGATGGTCGCCATCGGCAAAGGCCACCACCAGATCCAGGCCGCCGCGTGACAGGCTGTCTTCGTAGTCGGAATGCACCAGCTCGGTCACCGCCAGTCGACAGCCCGGCGCCCGTTGATGCAGCAGTTCCACCAGCTGAGGCACCACTCCATGCTCGATGGAAGACGGCACCGCCAGCCGAAAGGTGCGCCGCGACGAGGACGGATCAAATCCCGCCGACTGACGCACCCCCTGTTCCAGCAGCATCAGCGCCTGCCGAACCGGCGCCGCCAGCGCCCGGGCCCTGTGGGTGGGCCTCATTTCCTTGCGGGTCATCACGAACAGGGGATCGTCCAGCGTCTGACGCAACCGGGCCAGGGCATGACTGACCGTAGACTGGGACAGATTCAGCTGCTCTGCGGCCCGGGTGACGCTGCGGCTTTGCATCAGTACATCGAACACCCGCAACAGGTTCAGATCCAGACGTTGATACAGGTTATCCATCGATATTCACCATAGGTTTATGATGATAATTCATTTTTGACATAGCTGATCTGACCATAGAATGGCGCCCACAAACAAGTTTATCGTCGGCGTGGTGAAGTATTTCATCCGACAGTCGGGTCAAACAAGGTTCTGGGCATGGTGGCATCATGGGGGGTACTACCTGTCTATCGTCGCTGACGGATTATTCGAGGTAATTCGGCAAGCGACGCTACAAACGGAATGTTCAAGACCTGACGGCGTAGGTAATCACGCTGACAACCTATTACGGGCAAGGGCCCAACAGTTCTGCGTGTGGTGTTAAACCACCTTGTTTAGGGACGTCATGCTCTCCTTTATGACAAACCTGATATTGGTCCCGGGCCGGTGCATTGCGCCGGCTTTTTTTATGGGCCCCATTCTGGATTACGCCTGCGCTTTACGCCATCATGACGCCCCGTCTTGACCAATGTCGAAGTTTTCACCATGTCTTATCTGGTATCCGTTACCCTGTTGTGGGCCTTCTCTTTCAGCCTGATCGGCGTCTATCTGGCCGGTAGTGTCGATAGCTACTTTTCGGTACTCAGCCGCATTCTGATGGCAACCCTGCTGTTCATGCCACTGATGTCCTGGCGCCAGCCACCGCGGCTGGCCCTGGGGCTGATGGCCTGTGGCGCCCTGCAGCTGGGCCTCATGTATCTGTTTTACTACCAGTCGTTTCTGCTGCTGACGGTGCCGGAAGTCCTGATCTTTACCGTGCTGACCCCTATCTACGTCACCCTGATCTACGATCTGCTGCACCGCCGCTTCAACCCCGGTTACCTGCTGACCGCCACCCTGGCGGTCGTGGGTGCCCTGGTAATCCGCTTCGATGGTATCACCGACCGCTATCTGCTCGGTTTTGCGGTGGTACAAGGTGCCAACCTCTGCTTTGCCCTGGGTCAGGTCGGCTACAAGGTACTGATGGAGCGCTATCCCACCCATACTCCCCAACATCGGCTGTTCGGCTATTTCTATCTTGGCGCGCTGGCGGTAGTGGTGCCTGCCTGGCTGTTGCTGGGAAGCGACAAGTATCCGACCACCAACCTGCAATGGGGCATACTGCTGTGGCTGGGTTTCGGCGCCTCCGGTCTGGGGTATTTCCTGTGGAACAAGGGCGCGACCCTGGTCAATGCCGGCGCCCTTGCCATCATGAACAACGCCCTGGTGCCCGCCGGCCTGCTGGTCAACCTGCTGATCTGGAACCGGGATGCCGACCTGCTGCGGCTCGGCCTGGGCGGACTCATACTCATCGCCTCGCTCTGGCTCAACGAAGCCTGGATCAAGCCCGCCACCATAGCCCGGGCCTGATGACGCCGGGCTCACAAAATCGACATTTGCTGCTTTTCCGGCATGGCTTTCCGTCCCAGTCTCCTTACACTGGATGACAGGAAACCGTGCCAGGAGAAAAAAGAGATGTTCAAAGCTCTGCTACTAGAAGAATCAGGTAAAAACACCCACGCCAGCCTGCAGCGACTCAACGAAACTCAGCTCACCACCGGTGACGTGCTGGTCAAGGTGGACTATTCCACCCTCAACTACAAAGACGCCCTGGCCATCACCGGCAAGGGCAAGATAGTGCGCCAGTGGCCCATGGTGCCCGGTATCGACTACGCTGGTACCGTGCTGGCCTCTGATCATCCGGACCACCGTATCGGCGACGAGGTCATCCTCACCGGCTGGGGTGTGGGTGAGCAACACTGGGGCGGCCTGGCGGAAAAAGCCTGCGCCAAGGGTGACTGGCTGATCCCCCTGCCTGCCGGCATGAGCCCCAAGCGCGCCATGGCCATCGGCACCGCCGGCTTTACCGCCATGCTCAGCCTGATGGCACTGGAACACGCCGGCATCAAGCCGGAACAGGGCCCCATTCTGGTCACCGGTGCCACCGGGGGGGTGGGCTCGGTAGCGGTACGACTGCTGGCCAAGGCCGGTTTCGAGGTGCATGCGGCTACCGGTCGCCCCCAGCATGCCGACTGGCTGCGCGAACTTGGCGCCAGCGAGATTGTGGACCGCGCCGACCTCGACAAAGAGCCGGCGGCACTGGAGTCCCAGCATTGGGCCGGCGCCATCGACTCGGTTGGCGGTCGCACCCTGGCCAGGATCCTCAGCCAGACCAAGATGGACGGTGCCGTCGCCGCCTGCGGCCTGGCCGGTGGCGTGGCTCTCAACACCACCGTCATGCCCTTTATCCTGCGCGGTGTGCAGCTTATCGGTATCAACTCTGTATATATGGCCAAGGAAAAACGCATCGAAGCCTGGCAGCGTCTGCAGAAAAGTCTGCCGCTGGACTTTGAGGATCAGGCCCAGGAATTTACCCTGGAGCAGAGCATACAAGTCGCCCAGGACATGCTGGCCGGCAAGCTCAAGGGTCGGGTAGTGATTCAGCCTTAAACCGCTGACTCGCCCGCCGGCGCTCTGTTGCTGTCGGCGGGCTTTCTTCGTCTTATACCAACCGCATTTATAAGTTGAGCCCATGCATTTCCGTATTCATGCCGAACGAAGGGCCCGTATCTGCACACATCCGCTTTAGAGATCCCGCTTTTTCTTCCTCACCAACATGTTATAAGATAACAAAATCATTCTCTGCGGACGGACGTATGACCACTCCCGTTATTACCCACCTCGTCATGGGGTTTCTCGGCACCGGCAAAACCACATTGCTGCGCCACCTGCTGGCCAACAAGCCCGAGCACGAACGCTGGGCCATTCTGGTCAACGAATTCGGGGAGGTCGGCATAGACGGCGCCCTGCTCACCGATCAGGGTGCCATGATCAAGGAAGTACCGGGCGGCTGCCTGTGCTGCGTATCCGGCCTGCCCTTTCAGATTGGGCTCAACGCCCTGTTGCACAAGGCCAAACCGGACCGACTCTTCATCGAACCCAGCGGCCTGGGCCACCCCAGCAGAATTTTAAGCACCCTGACCGCCGAGCATTACCGGGATGTGCTGCAGCTCGGCGCCACCTTCTGCGTGGTGGATCCGCGCCAATGGGCCGACCAACGCTATCAGGAGCACGAGACCTATCGCGATCAGCTGGCGCTGGCCGACATCATGGTGGCCAACAAGACCGAACTCTGCGAGCCGGAGCAACTCGAGGCTCTGCGTCTCAGTATCGACCGACATCAGCCGCCCCAGCAGTTGGTGGTGGTGACTCAGGGGCGACTGGACATTAGCTGGCTGCAACGGCCACACAATGCCGAACGCAGGGCCGCCAGCCCACAGGCCCACGCCAGCAATGCCACCCGCCCGCTGATTGCCGACTCCGGCCCCCGGCTCAGCCGCAGCCAGCCCTGGCGCCGCTACAGCAACCACGGTCAGGATCATTATTCCATTGGCTGGCGTTTTCTCGACGAGGTGTGCTTCGACTTACCGGCGATAGAAAGCTTCTGTCGCGAGCTGAAAGTGGCCCGGCTCAAGGCGGTGTTGCGGGTGAAAGATGGCTGGCGCGCCTTCAACAAGGTGGATGATCAGCTCAGTGTCTACCGCATCGCCCCCCAGAAGGAAGGCCGGTTGGAGTTGATCGATCCCCAGCCGCTGATGGCTCATCCACTGCATAAACAACTGATGCAGACGATAAACTCGCTGCCGTCGTCATAAAAGGGTCACGAAATTGTCTTAATCTGCCGACCACGAATATAAGGACGTATTGGGGTCTGGTTGATGAAAGTGTCGCTGTTTTCGTTATTGTCATCGTTATTGCTGATCGCACTGGCACTGGCGCTGGCCGGAGCCTTCTATGTGGGAGATCAGCGTCTGCAGCAGGGCGAACAGAGCAGGTCCGGGCTGGAGCAGCTGCGCCGTGATGCCAACATCGACTTGTATCGCACCATTTCCGCCTATCTGACCCGGGGCGATACCAGCCAGCTGACCGCAGCCGAACAGCTGCTGCAAACCATGGCCACTACCCTGGCCAGCTATCCCGGCACCGCGCCAGCCCAGGCGGCCGTGAATCGCCTGTACCAACAATTAACCAACGATTTTCGCGCGGCGGGCAAGCTTTCCGGCAACAGCCAGCACCTGCTGCAGCATGCCGAGCAGGAGCTGGCCGACCAGCTCAAGGCCCTGGCACGTTATGCCGACACCGACCATCCCCTGGCCGACCGTTACCAGTCGCTTGCCGCCGAAATGCTGGCCGCCCTGCCCCGTCTGAGCCATCTGCGCCAGAGTTACATCGCGAACGGCACACCGCAGCTGAAAGCGGCACTCGACTTCCAACTGACCGAACTGGCAAAACTGGGGGCACAACTCGAGGCGCTGCCACTGCTCGGCATCTACCGGACACCAGAAGCCGACGAGTTCGCCCTGCGCAAACCCAAACCGGTCGAACAGGGCGAGGCCCCCAGGCGGGAAGTGCTCAGCCTGCTTAACCGTTACCCCAAGGAACTCGCCAACACCAACGAAAACCTGGCTCTAGGGTCTCAGGCTGCCACGGCACTCACCGCCGGTCTGGCCGACATAGAACAGCAACTGGACCAACTGGTACTGCAACAGGAAATCGGCCGTCAGCAAGGCTACCGCCAGCTGACCCTGACACTGCTGGGTCTCTGTGTCGCCTTGCTGTTCTTTGCCCTGCTCAGCTACCTGTTTCAGCGTCAGCTGGTGGTGCGCCGCCTCATTCAGCTGCGCAACGCTTTTCGCCAGCTACTGCAAGACGGCCAGCTCGCCCCCCTGCCCGTGACCCACCCCCACAGCGAACTCGGACAGATTGCCACCAGCTTCAATGGCCTGCTCGATCGACTGCAACGGCAACAGCAGAACCGGGCCGAGCAGCTGCTGCATGTATCCCGGGCGCTGGAGCACATGGTCGAAGAGGTACTGGATATTCAGAATCACGCCCATTGCACCGATCAGACCATGAACGGCGGCGTCGACATGGTCAACGAGCTGAATCATCTGGCTCAACAGATGCGCCAGGCCACGGACGATATCGCCCTCACCGCCCGCGATAACCTACAGGCGATGGGCGTCAGCAGGGAACAGGTAGAGCAGTTGGTGCACACCGCCGGTCAAAGTCAGGCCGCCGCCCTCACCGGCCGGCAGGCACTGACCAGCCTGACCCGCTCGGTAGACGATGCCGCCACCATTATCGGTGTGATCCAGCAGATTGCCGAGCAAACCAATCTGCTGGCGCTCAACGCTGCCATCGAAGCGGCCCGGGCCGGCGAACAGGGCCGCGGCTTTGCGGTGGTCGCCGACGAAGTACGCAAGCTGTCCGGCAACACCCAGGGCTCACTCACCGAAATCGGCAACATCATGGAACGACTGCGGCTGGCCAGCGACGAACTCAACCAGACCATCAGCAAGATGATGGAAGCCGCCGCTGCCCAGCATGACCAGGCCCAGACCCTGATGGCCTTGACAGAGCAGGTAAGAACGACTTCCCAGGCCACTACCTCGATGGCCGAGCAGGGGGCCGGCCACGCAGACAGTCAGGCAGAAGAGCTGGGGCGCTTCATGGGGTTGATGGACGATCTCAAGCAGCAGTCCACCCAGGTATCGGAACGGGCCGGTCAGGTGGTGCAGCGCATCCGCGGTCAGGCCAACACCATCACCGAACTGCTGCAGCAAACCTGAACCACTACAGTCGATTGACAGGGAGTTTCAGGAACACCTTGCCCTGCTCGTCCGCCGGCGGCATCTTCCCGGCACGGATATTGACCTGAATGGCCGGCAGAAGCAGCCGGGGCATGCTCAGGGTGTCGTCCCGCTCATGCCGCATCCGGACAAAACTCGCCTCATCTATGCCATCGCGCACATGAATGTTGTGCCGACGCTGCTCGGCCACGGTGGTGCCATGGCGGTGCTCCCGGCCGGCCTTGGGGTAGTCATGACAGACATGAATGTCGGTGCTTTCCGGCAGCGCCAGCAGGCATTGAACAGATTGATAGAGCCGGCTCGCGCTGCCACCGGGAAAGTCGCAGCGGGCCGTGCCCACATCGGGCATGAAGAGGGTATCCCCCACAAACGCCGCCTGCTCGTTAATCAGGTAGGTCATATCCACCGGCGTATGGCCGGGAGTATGCATCACCCGGATATGCAGCTCACCGACCTCCAGGATGTCGCCGTCGGCAAGCAGGCGATCGAACTGACTGCCGTCGGACAGAAATTCGGGCTCCAGCTCGAATACGTCGCGGAAAATGGCCTGTACTTCGGTGATCCGCTCGCCGATGGCAGTCTTTCCTCCCAGCCGCTGCCGCAAAAAGGACGCCGCCGACAGATGGTCCGCGTGGACGTGGGTTTCCAGAATCCAGGGCACGATCAGTCGCTGCTCATGCACAAAGTCCAGCAGCCGCTGCGCCGACTCGGTACGGGTGCGACCGGAGGCATAGTCGAAGCCCAGCACGGGATCGATCACCACCGCCTGCCCACCCAACCGGTCATACACCACATAACTGAAGGTTTCGCTGTCCGGATTAAGAAACGCCTTTACCAGGGGTGCCTTGTGTTTCGTCATTGCATCTTCCTTTGGTATAGCTGCTCATGAAATCAGCATAATTCAACGAAAGGAATGCGCACGGTCCGGTTTACAGCGCCTGCTTGATATAGAGGTCGAAACGGTTGTTCTTGGTCTCTATCTGGGCCGAGGGTTTGACCTCGTCGAGAAAACCCGCATAGCCGGGCCGCTTCACCACCACCCGCGCCCGGGCCAGTTGCAGCGCCAGTGGCAGCAGGGCGTCGGCGTCTTCGTCCGGGCCGACCAGCGAATGGAACACCCGCATCTCTTTCTTGACCAGCGCCGCCTTCTTCTTGTGCGGAAACATGGGGTCCAGGTACACCACATCCGGCTGCCGCTCTATGTCCGCCAGAGTCTGGCCGAAGGACAACAACCGCAGCCGTTCGCCAATCCAGTCACCGATATCCGGATCCTGCGCCGCCCGGCGCAGGCCGTCGGCCAGCAAGGCGTGTACCACCGGATGGCGCTCGCACAGGGTCACCTCGCAACCCAGCGAGGCCAGCACGAAGGCATCTCGGCCCAGACCGGCGGTGCCGTCCACCACGGTCGGCGTGTGACCGTGCTTGAGCCCCACGGCTCTGGCGATGCTCTGACCACGGCCGCCACCAAACTTGCGCCGGTGCGCCACTGCCCCTTCCGCCAGATCCACATACACACCGCCCAGTTTCGGCTCGTCCAGTTTACGCAGCTCCAACCGCCCTTCGGTCAGCACCAGGGCGAAAGGTGCGGCGGCACTTACCCCCTGCATGGCCAGCGTCAGTCGCTCGGCCTCGCCGATCAGGCTGGCGTCTTCCAGTTCAATCTGCAGCGGGTACTGAATGTCCGGCATAGGATTCCAAAAAAGGTAACAGTTCACGAAGCGCCAGCGGCCTGGCAATCAGATAGCCCTGCAGGTAGTCACAGGGCAGGGCCGCAAGATACTCGGCCTGAGCCCGGCTTTCCACCCCTTCTATCACCACCGACATGCCCAGCTCGCCGATAATACGCAAAATACCTTCCAGCAGCAGCGCATCCCTGTGATTGCCGGGCAGGTGGTCGATAAAGCTCTTGTCGATTTTGACCAGATCGATAGGAAAGGCGCGCAGGTAATTGAGCGACGAATAGCCGGTACCAAAATCATCGATGGCGATGCGGCAACCGGCCTGGCGCAACGCCTGAATCCGCGCCAGGTGCTGTTCGCTACCCTGCATGAACAGCGTTTCGGTGATCTCGAAAATAATATGCCGGGCCGAGAGCCCATGCTGCTCGATCACCGACAGCCATTCGCCGCCGTCCAGCCCCAGACTCTGAAACTCCAGGCTGGAACGATTCACCGCCATCTCCAGCCGATAGCCGGCCCGTTGCAGCCGACACAGGTCGGCACAGGCCCGCTTCAGCACCCAGTCACCCAGCGCCTGTACCATGCCGCACTCCTCCGCCATCGGTACAAATTCCGCCGGTGAAATAGGGCCCAGTGAAGAATGCCGCCAGCGCACCAGCGCTTCCAGCTTGGTGATCCCGCCGCTGACGGTATCGACGATAGGCTGATAATGCAGGCTCAGACCATCATTCTTGATGGCCTCCACCAGCTCATGTCGTAGCAATAAACGGCGGTTTTGGCAGTGCGTAAAGCGACCATCGTACAAGGCCAGCGGCAGCTTCTTCTGCTTGGCCTCAAACAACGCCATTTCTGCCTGCTGTTGCAGGGTTTCCCCATCTGCCACTGTGCCTGACCACAGGGCGATGCCCAGAGTCGCCCCCACATACAGGCGCTGAGACGACAAATACAACGGCCGTCGGAGCGCATTCAGCAAGTGCTGGCCAAAAATGCGGGCCTGGCGAGGCAGCGCTATGCCCGGCACCAGCAGGGCAAACTCATCACTGCCGATACGGGCAATGAAATCCTGTTCACGCAGCCGGCCCTGCAGCTTCACGGCCACCTCACGCAATACCTGGTCACCCACCCTGTGATTCATCGCATTGTTGATCATCTGAAAATGATTCAGATCGAGCACCATCAGCACAAAGGGGTCCCGCCGCTGACAATGGCTTTCCAGGCGATGAATAAAACAGCTTCTGCCGGGCAAGCCGGTCACAACATCGACCGGGGCCCGTTCAAACAACCGGGCCGGCATCGGATACAACGATGCCTCCCCGGTCGTTGGATCCGGGGAGGCATCTGTAGAAAAGGCGGCCGTAGCCACTTCGTTTCTCAGGTTCGGTTTCAGGCGCTGATCCCTGAGTGTCGCAACAGGGCATCGATTTTCGGTTCCCGACCGCGGAACTGCTTGAACAGCTCCATCGGCTCCTTGGACCCCCCCTGCTCCAGAATGGCATGCAGGAAGTCGCGTCCGGTCTTGGCCGAGAAGATCCCTTCTTCCTCGAAACGGGAGAAGGCATCGCTCGACAGCACCTCGGCCCACTTGTAGCTGTAGTAACCCGCCGCATAGCCACCGGCAAAAATATGGGCAAAGCTGTGCTGAAAGCGATTGAACGCCGGCGGCGGCAGTACCGATACGGTCTCGCGTACCTGGTTCAGAATTTGCTGCACCCGGCCCGGCTGACTGCCGTCGGCCGCCATGTGCAGGCGAAAATCGAACAGGGCAAATTCCAGCTGCCGCAGCATCATCAGCGCCGAGTGGAAGTTGCGCGCCGCCAGCATTCTTTCCAGCAAATCCGCCGGCAGCGGTTCACCGGTTTCATGATGACCGGAAATAAAGGCCAGCGCCTCGGGCTGCCAGCACCAGTTTTCCAGGAACTGACTGGGCAGTTCCACCGCATCCCAGGGCACACCGTTGATGCCGGCCACCCCGGCCACGTCCACCTTGGTCAGCATGTGGTGAATGCCGTGACCAAATTCGTGGAACAGGGTCTCGACTTCGTTGTGGGTAAAGAGCGCCGGGGTGTCGCCCACCGGGCCGTTGAAGTTGCAGGTAAGGTAGGCCACCGGCTTTTGCAGGCTGCCGTCTTCCCGATAGCGCCGGCCGATACAGTCGTCCATCCAGGCGCCGCCGCGTTTGTTGGCGCGGGCGTACAGGTCCAGATAGAAGCTGCCGCGCAGCTCGCCGTCGTCACCGAAAATGTCGAAGAAGCGCACGTCCGGATGCCACTCTTCCACCCCGAAACGCTCTACTACCTTGATGCCGAACAGCCGTTTCACGGTTTCGAACAGGCCCTGTATGACCTTGTGCGCGGGGAAGTAGGGCCGCAGCTCTTCGTCCGAAATGGTGTATTTATGCTGCTTGAGCTTTTCGCCGTAATAGGTGACGTCCCAGGCGTCAAGCTGCTCTACGCCATGATGCTCACGGGCAAAGTCGGCCAGCTCGGCCAGCTCGGCCTGACCCTGGGGATAAGAACGCTCGGCCAGTTGGTCGAGGAAGTCCAGCACCTGCTGTTCGTTTTCGGCCATCTTAGTGGTCAGAGAGAGCTGGGCATAATTTTCATAACCCAGCAGGGTAGCCAGCTCCTGCTTCAGCGCCAGGGTTTCCTCGATGATGGCGGTGTTGTCGAACTCGCCGGAATTGGGGCCCTGATCCGACGCCCGGGTGCAGTAGGCTCGATACAGCTCTTCACGCAGGGCGGCATCGTCCGCATACATCATCACCGGCAGATAAGAGGGAATGTCCAGGGTGAAAAGCCAGCCATCCAGCTCGCGGGCCTCGGCCTGAGCCCTGGCCGCCGCCAGCGCCGACTCTGGCAGACCGGCCAGCTGGTTTTTATCGGTAATCTGCCTGGTCCAGGCCTGGGTGGCATCCAGCACCCGGTTGGAGAAGCTGGATGCCAGATCCGACAGCCGGGACTTGATGGCGCCAAAGCGTTGTTTTTGTGACGCTTCCAGCGCGATACCGGACAGGCGAAAGTCACGCAGGGTGTTATTGACTTCTTTTTGCTGGGCCAGACTCAGTTTCTTGAAGCTGTCCCGCTCCGCCAGGCTCTGATAAGCCTCGAACAGGCCCTCGTGCTGGCCCATCCAGGTGTGATATTCGGACAGCAGCGGCAGACAGGACTCATAAGCCTGGCGCAGTTCGTCGCTGTTCAGCACGCTGTTGAGGTGGCTGACCGGTGACCAGATGCGACCGAGGCGATCATTCACCTCTTCCAGCGGCGCTACCAGGTTGTCCCAGGTGAAATCTTCGCCGCAGGCCAGCACGGTTTCGACCCGCTTCTTGCAGTCGGCAATGGCGTGTTCTACCGCCGGCTTTACCTGTTCCGGTTTGATCTGGCTGAACGGCGGCAGGCCGTCCATGGTCAGTAGCGGATTCGTCATGTCCTGTACCTCTTTATCGTTTTGGCCGTCGATTTGCCAACAGGCAATCGAGGGAATACCCCTAACATGGTGATAGTGGCGACAATGTTCAAGCTTTTCATGCATTCAGCGCCCTATCGGGCATCGAACCGGCTATTAAGTGACCGCCTCCCGTGATGAAACTTGGTGTACAATCGGCCGACAGCATTAATCGAACCCACTCATCCAGGGAGCAGACATATGGCACAGCATTTCGACTATATCGCCATCGGCGGCGGCAGCGGCGGTATCGCCTCCGCCAACCGTGCCGCCATGCACGGTAAAAAAGTAGCCTTGATTGAAGCCAAAGACCTGGGCGGCACCTGCGTCAACGTGGGCTGTGTGCCCAAGAAAGTGATGTGGCACGGCGCCCAGATTGCCGATGCGGTCAAACTTTATGCCGCCGATTACGGCTTCGATGTCGAGCTCAAAGGCCACGACTGGGCCAGGCTGGTCGAGAGCCGTCAGGCCTATATCGGTCGCATTCACCAGTCTTACGATCGGGTGCTGGGCAACAACAAGATCACCGTGCTCAAGGGCTTCGGCCGTTTCAAGGACGCCCACACCATAGAGGTGAACGGCGAAGAAGTCACCGCCGATCACATTTTGATCGCCACCGGTGGCGAGCCCATAGTGCCGCACATTCCCGGTGCCGAGCACGGCATCGACTCCAACGGCTTCTTCGAGCTGAACGAGCAACCCAGGCGCGTTGCCGTAGTCGGTGCCGGCTACATCGCCGTGGAGCTGGCCGGGGTGATGAACGCCCTGGGATCGGAAACCCACCTGCTGGTGCGCAAACACGCCCCGTTGCGTAACTTCGATCCGCTGCTCACCGACACCCTGGTCGAGGTGATGAACACCGAAGGCCCGCAACTGCACACCCATTCCGTGCCCAAGAGCGTAGAAAAACAGGCCGATGGCAGCCTGCTGCTGAACCTGGAGAACGGTGAGCAACTCGAAGTCGACTGCCTGATCTGGGCCATCGGCCGTCGTCCGCTGACCCAGGGTCTGAATCTCGGCGCCGCCGGCGTAACGGTGGATGAGCGTGGCTACATCAAGGTGGACGAGTTCCAGAACACCAGCGCCAAAGGCGTGTATGCCGTGGGTGACAACATCGGCTATGTAGAGTTGACCCCGGTAGCGGTAAAGGCCGGTCGCCAGCTGTCCGAACGGCTGTTCAACAACAAGCCCGACGCCAAGATGGACTATGACCTGATCCCGACCGTGGTCTTCAGCCATCCGCCCATCGGTACCCTGGGGCTGACCGAGCCCGAAGCCCGCGAGAAGCACGGCGACGACCAGGTGCAGGTATACACTTCGTCCTTTACCGCCATGTACACCGCCGTCACCAGCCACCGCCAGCCCTGCAAGATGAAGCTGGTGTGTGTGGGCGAGGATGAGAAGGTGGTGGGCATTCACGGCATCGGCTTCGGCATGGATGAAATTCTGCAAGGCTTCGCCGTCGCGGTGAAAATGGGCGCGACCAAGGCCGACTTCGACGCCTGCGTGGCCATACACCCGACCGGCGCCGAAGAATTCGTCACCATGAGGTAAGAAGTTGATATATAATGAAAAAGGCCGAGCCATTGCTCGGCCTTTTGGTTTGCTTTTATAACCAATGGCTCCATGCCGATGAGAGAGGCAGCTGGGATCACCTCAGCCGACCATCACATACCATGGCCAACAAATAATCCTGCCATGTTGGCATTCCCGCCATCCCTGGCGGTCAGATGGCATGTGTGAGCGTCACAGGGAACCTGCTTGAAGCGTATCGAAGAGGTTACCCAGCTGGCTCTCAGTACGCCATCAGGCTTTTTTGCTACACCACCGGCGTCCTCCTCGTGGCCTATACTTCAACCGCACTCAGCATCTGTCGAGGAGGATTTGTTATGCCGGCCCAACGATTACAGCAATACCTGGATCAACAGGGGGTCAAATATCGGATCATTACCCACTCTCCGGCGTTTACCGCACAGGATGTGGCCGAGGTTGCCCATGTGCCGGGCAGGGTGATGGCCAAGGTGGTGATGATGTCGCTGGATGGTCAGATGACCATGATAGTGGTGCCCGCGCCCAAGAGAGTCCATCCCGACAGCCTGGCCCAGGCGCTGTCGGCGCAGGAGGTGGCCTTTCTGCACGAGAACGACTTTCGCGAGACATTTCCCGACTGCGACGTCGGTGCCCTGCCCCCCTTCGGTAACCTGTATGAAATGCCGGTGTATATCGACAACGAATTCGCACATCAGGAAGAGATCGTCTTCAGTGCCGGCAGCTACCGTGAGCTGTTCAGCCTGTCCGTGAAAGACTATCTGAGACTGGTTCAGCCCAAACAGTTTGCCGAGTAGCCCAGGCGTATGCCGCAGCCAACAAAAAGGCCGAGCAACAGCTCGGCCTTTTTGTTTAGATTTTTTCTTACCGCTTACGGCTTAAAGCTGGTTTTAGTGGTGGTGACCACCTTCACCGTGGGCGTGGCCGTGGGCCAGTTCTTCTTCGGTGGCGGCACGTACGCTGACCACTTCCAGATCAAAATTCAGCGTTAAACCGGCCAAGGGGTGGTTCATATCCACGTCGGCCATAAACTTGCCAACCTTGGCTACCGTCACCTGACGCTCGCCCTGCTCGGTGTGCACCGTGGCCATCATGCCCGCTTTCCACTTCTTCGCACCCTGCAGATGCTTGACCGGTACACGCTGGATCATGTCGTCTCTGCGCTCGCCGTAACCTTCTTCCGGGGTCAGGGTGACGCTGAAGCTTTCGCCTTCTTCTTTACCGGTCAGCGCTTTTTCCAGGCCTTCCATCATGCCGTTATGGCCATGCAAATAGGCCAGCGGCGTGTTGCCGACGTTGGTGTCCAGTACCTGGCCGTCTTCACTTTTCAGGGTGTAGTTGAACTGTACTACGGTGTTGTCTGCAACTTGCATCTGATGTCCTGTCTGTATCGGGAAAATAACCGGCACAAATAATAACAGATGGTGCAGCCCGATTCAGTGCCAACAAGTACTCCTGCCATATGTTGGCATTCCCGCCATCCCTGCACGGTCAGATGTCATGTGCTGAGCGTCACAGGGGTGTGCTTGACGCGGATCGATGGAGCCGACTCTTTGTTCGAGACTGATATAACCATCAGCCCCCAAATTGAGCGCTGCCGGGAAACTCAGGAATACACTGCCTGCCTCCGCCCCCAAATTGAAAGCTGCCGGGAAACTCAGGAATACACTGCCTGCCTCCGCCCCCAAATTGAGAGCTGCCGGGAAACTCAGGAATACACTGCCTGCCTCCGCCCCCAAATTGAGAGCTGTCGGGGATTGGGATACACTGCCCATTAAACCAGCCCGCCGAGAATCAGTGTCGCATGTCAAAATCACAGGACAGTATCCGCATCATCAAGAAGTACCCCAACCGACGCCTGTACGACAGCCACACCAGCAGCCACGTCACCCTGGTCGATATTCGTCGGCTGGTGCAGGAAGAAGAACCCTTTCAGGTGATAGACGCCAAAAGCGGCGACGACATCACCCGCAGTATTCTGCTGCAGATCATTCAGGAAGCGGAAAGCGACGGCGATCCGATATTTTCCAGCGACATGCTGAAAAATATCATCCGTTTCTACGGGCCCTTTCAAGGGGTGCTTGGCAGCTACCTGGAAGAAAGCATTCAGTCGGTGATCGACATCCAGACCCAAACCGGCACCCAGTCGTCACAGGCCTGGACCGAGTTCATGCACAGCCAGGTGCCCATGATGCAGGACATGATGCGTCAGTACGTGGAGCAATCCCGCAGCCTCTATCTCAACACCCAGAACATGTTTGGTCTGTTCGGCGGCTTCAACAGCAGCGACAACAAGGGCGATACAGGTAAAAAAGACGAAAAAAAAGACGATAAGGAATAGTTCTTATCGTCTTGAACGAGATAACCGCTGTTATTTATCGTTATCGTTACTTAGTTGGCTTTGGCTGAACCACGTGCGTTTTTCGCATTGTTGTTGGCATTGCTTGCGTGCTGCGCGGCGGCATTGGTCGCGGCGCTAATTCCTTTCTCGGCAGCTTCTGCTACCTGTTTGGCGGCCTTTTCGGACTGCTCTGCTGCCTGTTTGACCGCCTTGTCGGTGATCTCGGCGGCTTCTTTGGCCGCTTTTTGTGCCTGATCATAGGCTTCGTTGGCACTGTTTACCGCCGTCTTCAGCGCAGCAACCGCAGATTCGCTACCAGCGGGGGCATTGCCGGCCAGTTGCTCAATCACTTCATTTAACTGCTGGCTGCCGGCGGCAATCTGCTGCTCGGTAAACTGACCAAGCTGCTGCTGGCTATCGGTCAGCAGGGCCAGTACTTCGCGATTGAAGGCCAGGTGACGATCCAGAATGGCGGTGGGGCTGAAGAAAGCGCTTTGCAGCTCACACAGATCCTTGATGTCACGTACCGCCAGCAGCTTGCCGGCATAATCAAACTGAGCGGCACCCAGTTCGGCCACTGAATCCTGCTGCAACTTACCCAGCTTGGTAGCGCTGGCAACCAGGTTGTTGGTCAGACCCTGTACCAGGTTCAGGTTGGTTTGCTGGATGTTTTGCAGTTTTTCAAAATCGAACAATGACATTATTTATCTCCTGAAGAATGGGGTGGCTCTAGGCCCGGTACGCCAGCAAGAAAAACATCATCACTCCACTTTCTTGGCCTCGGCGCACATCACCAATACTGCACCGCACAAAAATGTTTTACAAGATCTTTTTTGTGCGCCGCAAAATTAACGCAAGTACCCTGTCAATTCCACTGACAACGCCAGAGTATCACCGTGACAGATGACCGCAGCATGACAGGGGGTTTCGACAGGCTAGACCAGTCAGACGAATCTATCCATTCGATTAAGTTGCAACATGATGACGGCCGGCAAACATCGCTTGTCAGCACCTGGCGCGCACAAGCCGCCAAAAGCAGACTAGACTGAAAAAGCTTGGCTCACGGCTTTCTGTGGCATTGCACAAGATTGGCATGACCATGATTACAGCAAATAACAAAGAAATTGTTCACACAGCTGTAATCAAAACTGTACCAGATGTTTGTTTGGTAATATTATTGTTACCACCCGTGCGCCGGTGGCATTTTCACTCCCGGCTTATTATGGCCACGCGGCCGCAGATAGAACTTGGGCTCCATTGTGTTCAGATATCGGTGGCTCAGCAATAAACTCCTTTAAAAACAAAAAATAACTACCTGGTAACCAGGTGCGATAACAGGAAAATCCGTTCCAACAATTTCCATATTGTAAAAATCATTTCCAAAAACATGTTGATCGTCACAGTTTTTTTTGTATCATCAAGCTAAGGGTTACGTGGTTGTTAACCGCCCTCACCAGGCGGAACTACGTGCCGCATATCATGGACAACCAACAACGGTGCCGAGAGCACCTCAGATGAATGGATACCGATTATGGCTAAAATGAAAGCAATCGAGGCAGTCGCCAAAATCCTTGAGCTGGAAGGTGTAACTAAAGCCTTTGGCGTTCCCGGCGCCGCGATCAACCCCTTCTACGCAGCACTGCGTGGCCTGGGCACTATCGACCACGTACTGGCCCGCCACGTTGAAGGCGCGTCTCACATGGCCGAAGGCTATACCCGAGCCAACCCGGGCAACATCGGTCTGTGTATCGGTACTTCCGGCCCTGCCGGCACCGACATGATCACCGGCCTGTACTCCGCTTCTGCCGACTCTATTCCCATTCTGTGCATCACCGGCCAGGCGCCGCGTGCTCGTATGCACAAGGAAGACTTCCAGGCCGTAGACATCGAGTCTATCGCCAAGCCGGTATGTAAGTGGGCCGTCACTGTAATGGAGCCGGCTCAGCTGCCAGGTACCTTCCAGCAGGCATTCCACATCATGCGCTCCGGCCGTCCCGGTCCCGTGCTGATCGACATGCCGTTCGACGTACAGATGGCCGAAATCGAATTCGATGCCGAAGCCTACCAGCCGATGACGCCCTACAAGCCGGCCGCGACTCGCATTCAGGTAGAAAAAGCGCTGACCATGCTGAACGAAGCCGACAAGCCGCTGCTGGTTTCCGGTGGTGGTGTTATCAACGCCAACGCCGATGCCCAGCTGACCGAGTTTGCCGAGCTGGTTAACGTACCCGTTATCCCGACGCTGATGGGCTGGGGTACCATTCCCGACGATCACGAGCTGATGGCGGGTATGTGTGGTCTGCAGACTTCACACCGCTACGGTAACGCCAACGTACTGGCTTCCGATTTCGTACTGGGCATCGGTAACCGTTGGGCCAACCGTCACACCGGTTCCGTTGACGTTTACACCAAGGGCCGCAAGTTCGTCCACGTAGACATAGAGCCGACTCAGATTGGTCGTGTATTCGGTCCGGATCTGGGCATCGTATCCGACGCCGGCGCCGCTCTGGATCTGTTCCTGGAAGTTGCCAAGGAATGGAAAGCCGCAGGCAAGCTGAAAGATCGCAGCGCCTGGGTTGCCGAGTGTCAGGAGCGCAAGCGCACCCTGCAGCGCAAGACCCACTACGAAAACACCCCGGTCAAGCCGCAGCGTGTTTACGAAGAAATGAACAAGGCCTTCGGTCGCGACACCACCTATGTGTCCACCATAGGTCTGTCTCAAATCGCCGCCGCCCAGTTCCTGCACGTGTACAAGGCACGTAACTGGATCAACTGTGGCCAGGCCGGCCCCCTGGGTTGGACCATTCCTGCCGCTCTGGGTGTGGTTGCTGCAGAACCCGGCCGCCAGGTTGTTGCCCTGTCAGGCGACTACGACTTCCAGTTCATGATCGAAGAACTGGCCGTTGGCGCCCAGTTCAAACTGCCGTACATCCATGTACTGGTCAACAACTCCTACCTGGGGTTGATCCGTCAGGCACAGCGTGGCTTCGACATGGACTTCTGTGTTCAGCTGTCGTTCGAAAACATCAACGCGCCGGAGCTGGGCGAGTACGGTGTTGACCACAAGGCCGTAGTTGAAGGTCTGGGTTGTAAGGCCATCCGCGTATTCAAGCCGGAAGAAATTGCTCCTGCCCTGGAAGAAGCCAAGAAACTGATGGCCGAATTCTCGGTACCGGTAGTGGTTGAAGTTATCCTCGAGCGCGTAACCAACATCTCCATGGGTGTTGAAATCGACGCCATCAACGAGTTTGAAGAACTGGCCGAAAAGGGTGCCGATGCACCGACCGCCATCTCCCTGCTCGACTGATAGTGATATAAAGCCCGGCCGCCCAGGCCGGGTTTGTTCTTGCCCCCAACTGAACAAAGGACATCGCAATGCCGAAATTAGCTGCCAACCTGTCGATGCTGTTTACCGAAGTCGACTTTCTGGATCGTTTCGACGCCGCCGCCAAAGCCGGCTTCAAGGGTGTTGAATACCTGTTTCCCTATGACTTCTCTGCGGAAGAGATCAAGGCCAGGCTGGATACCAACGACCTGACCCAGGTGCTGTTCAACCTGCCTGCCGGTGACTGGAACGCTGGTGAGCGCGGTATCGCCTGTCACCCGGATCGGGTAGAAGAATTCAAGGCCGGTGTCGACAAGGCCATTGCCTACGCCAAGGTACTGGGCAACACCCAGATCAACTGCCTGGCCGGTATTCAGCCTGTCGGCGTGTCTTATGACGACGCCGAAGCGACCTTCGTTGCCAACCTGAAGTTTGCTGCCGACAAGCTGGAAGCCGCGGGCATCAAGCTGATTGCCGAAGCGATCAACACCCGTGACATCCCCGGCTTCTTCCTGAACAACAGCCGTCAGGCGCTGGATATCATCGAGAAAGTCGGTTCCGACAACCTGGCCTTCCAGTATGACATCTACCATATGCAGATCATGGAAGGGGACATCATCCCGACCATCGAGAAGAACCTCGGCATCATCAACCACATTCAGCTGGCCGACAACCCGGGTCGTCACGAGCCGGGCACAGGCGAGCTGAACTACCACAACATCTTCGCCTTCCTGGACAAGGTTGGTTATGAAGGTTGGGTAGGCGCCGAATACAAACCGGCCACCACCACCGAAGAAGGTCTGGGCTGGTTGAAGACCCACGGCGTAGTCTGAGTCTCGAATATCTAATTTCTCCTGGCGTCGGTATTGCCGGCGCCGCAAGACAAGAGGAAAAGAACATGAAAATTGGTTTTATCGGTACCGGTATCATGGGCAAGCCCATGGCGCAGAACTTGCAAAAAGCGGGTCATACCCTGTATTTCTCCGAGCATTACAACAAGGCTCCGGCCGATCTGCTGGGTGACAACGGCATTGCGCTGGCCACTCCGGCTGCCGTTGCTCAGGAAGCAGAAGTCATCATCACCATGGTGCCCAACACTCCTCAGGTTGAAGAAGTACTGTTCGGTGCCAACGGCGTTGCCGAAGGCCTGGCCGCCGGCAAGATCGTGGTCGACATGTCTTCCATCTCGCCGATCGCCACCAAAGAAATCGCCAAGCGTGTGAACGAAACCGGCGCCGACTTCCTGGATGCTCCGGTATCCGGTGGTGAAGTGGGTGCCATCAACGCCACTCTGACCATCATGGTTGGTGGCGAGCAGTCCGTGTTCGACAAGATCAAGCCGCTGTTCGACGCCATGGGCAAGAACATCACCCTGGTCGGTGGTAACGGCGACGGCCAGACCACCAAGGTTGCCAACCAGATCATCGTAGCGCTGAACATCGAAGCCGTTGCCGAAGCTCTGGTATTCGCCTCCAAGGCCGGTGCCGATCCTGCCAAGGTGCGTGAAGCACTGATGGGCGGTTTTGCTTCTTCCAAGATCCTGGAAGTACACGGCGAGCGTATGGTCAAGGGCACCTTCGACCCGGGCTTCCGTATTGCATTGCACCAGAAAGATCTGAACCTGGCTCTGACCGGCGCGCGCGAACTGGGTGTATCTCTGCCCAACACCGCCGGTGCTCAGGAACTGTTCAATACCTGTAACGCGCTGGGCGGTGCCGGTTGGGATCACTCTGGTATGGTCAAGGCGCTGGAACACCTGGCCAACCACAACATTCGGGGCGAGTAAGCCTGTTACCGGTTCGCGACGTTTAGGCTTCAGTCGCGAACCGGTCTGAATCGGGGCAGGCATCGGCAAGCGCAGACTTTCACTCAGGGGGCTTTGTGTTAGATCCTGACTGCCGGTTGTGCTGCCCCACCTATTACATCAGCATTAAACAAAGACAGCTGTTTTTTCAGGAGTATTTGCAATGGATATCCACCCCAAGGAGTTGTTACAGCAGTTATTCAACAGCGCCGTTGCCGCCGCCCTGCCCAAGGGTAACCTGGCCGAATACCTGCCCAAGAATACTCGTCAAAAAGCCGTTGTCATCGGTGCCGGCAAAGCCGCCGCATCCATGGCCGCCGAACTGGACGCCATCTGGGAAGGCGAACTGTCCGGTATGGTCGTGACCCGCTACGATCACGGTGCACCGTGTGAGCGCATCGAAATCATCGAAGCCGCCCACCCGGTACCGGACGATGCCGGTGAGCGCGTCGGTCGCCGCATGCTGGAGCTGGTCTCCGCCCTCGGCGAGGACGATCTGGTTATCTGCCTGCTGTCCGGCGGCGGTTCCTCGTTGCTGAGCCTGCCGGCGCCGGGCATGACCCTGTCCGACAAGCAGTCCATCAACAAGGCACTGCTCAAGTCCGGCGCCGCCATCGATGAAATGAACTGCGTGCGCAAGCATCTGTCCGGCATCAAGGGTGGCCGCCTGGCTGCGGCGACCTACCCGGCCCGTTTGATTGCCCTCGGCATCTCCGATGTACCCGGCGACGAACCGACCGTGATCGCCTCCGGCCCCACGGTGGCGGACCCAACCACTTCCGCTCAGGCCCTGTCCATCCTCGACAGCTACGGCATCGAAGTGGGCGAGCACGTACGCAGCTGGTTGCAGAATCCGGAGTCCGAAACCGTCAAGCCCGGCGACGAGCGCCTGAGCAAGGCAGAGTTCCACATGATTGCCACCCCGCAGGATGCGCTGGACGCCGCCGCCGCCAAGGCTCGCGAGCTCAATATTACCCCGCTGGTACTGGGTGACTGCATCGAAGGCGAGTCACGCGAAGTGGCCAAGGTTCACGCCGCCATCGCCAAACAGATCCAGAAGTGTGGCCAGCCGATTCCGGCGCCCTGCGTGATTTTGTCCGGCGGTGAAACCACGGTGACCATCAAGGGCAACGGCCGCGGCGGACGCAACAGCGAATTCACCCTGAGCCTGTTCAACGAACTGAAAGGTCAGGCCGGCATTTACGCCCTGGCGGCCGACACCGACGGCATCGACGGCGTGGAAGACAACGCCGGCGCCATGATCACTCCCGAGCTGTTCGCCCAGGCGGAAGCGGCCGGACTGAAAGCAGAAGACTATCTGGCCAACAACGACAGCTACTCTTTCTTCCATCAGCTGAACGCCCTGGTAGAAACCGGCCCGACCCGCACCAACGTCAACGACTTCCGCGCCATTCTGGTGCTGCCAAAGTAAGACGATAGCACCGGGCGAGACATTTCATATCCGAGGCCAGCCACCGTGCTGGCCTCACTTTTGGTATCGGGCGGCTTCACATTCGGCGAACCTTGCCAACACAAAACACACTTTTTTCTCGAAGCATCCCCCCCTTTCCACTATAATCACGCGCTTTAAATTTCCCGAGCTGCGGCCGGGCGGTTAAACCGAGCAAGAGGGTATGACTCAGGTGATAAAGACGCCGTACTATCTCATCGACAAAAGCAAGCTGCTGCGCAATATGGAGAAGATCGCCTATGTGCGCGAGCACTCCGGTGCCAAGGCATTGCTGGCTCTGAAGTGTTTTGCCACCTGGTCGGTCTTCGATCTGATGAGCCAATACATGGACGGCACCACCTCGTCCTCCCTCAACGAAGTCAAACTCGGCAAACTCAAGTTTGGCGGTGAAACCCACGCCTACAGCGTGGCCTACGCCGACGAGGAAATAGAGGAAGTACTGGCCCACTCCGACAAGATCATTTTCAACTCTGTCGGTCAGCTCGAGCGTTTTGCCGACGCCTCCGCCCGTCATGCACGCGGCCTGCGCCTGAACCCCGGCGTATCCAGCTCCGAATTCCTGATCGCCGATCCTTCCCGTCCCTTCAGCCGTCTGGGCGAATGGGATGCGGACAAGGTAGCCACCGTCATCGACCGGATTTCCGGCTTCATGATCCACAACAACTGCGAGAACAGCGACTTTACCCTGTTCGACCAGATGCTGGGCGAAATCGAAGACAAGTTCGGCAGCCTGCTGGAACAACCCCAAATCGGCTGGGTCAGCCTCGGCGGCGGCATTCACTTTACCGGTGACGATTATCCGCTGGACAAGTTCTGCGCCCGCCTCAAGGCGTTTGCCGCACGCTACGGTGTGCAGGTTTTTCTTGAGCCCGGCGAGGCCTCCATCACCATGAGCACCTCGCTCGAGGTGACCGTGCTCGACACCCTCTATAACGGCAAGCAACTGGCCATAGTAGACAGCTCCATCGAAGCCCACATGCTCGATTTGCTGATCTACCGCGAGTCGGCCAAGATGGCGCCCAACGAGGGTGAACTAGAATACATGGTGTGCGGCAAATCCTGCCTGGCCGGCGATATCTTCGGTGAATTCAGATTCGAGCGCGAGCTCAAGGTCGGTGACCGTCTGTCCTTCATCGACGCCGCCGGTTATACCATGGTCAAGAAAAACTGGTTCAATGGCGTCAAGATGCCCGCCATTGCCGTGCGTGAGCTTGATGGCAGCGTGACGCTGGTCAAGGAGTTCACGTTCGACGACTTTGTAAACAGCCTCTCCTGAGGCATGGAGTAACCCCAACAAAGCCTTTCCAAGGAGGCTCCAGAGGAAAAAAATGAAGAAAAACGTTCTGATTATTGGTGCCGGTGGTGTATCCCAGGTCGTCGCACACAAGTGCGCTCAACATAACGATGTTCTGGGTAACATCCATATCGCCTCGCGTACTGTCGAAAAATGCCAGCAAATCGTCGACAGCGTGCGAGAAAAGGGCAGCCTCAAGGCTGCCGGTGAATTGCAAGCCCATGCCCTGGATGCGCTCGATATCGAAGCCACCAAGGCGTTGATTGACAAGACACAGTCGCAACTGGTGATCAATGTCGGATCGGCTTTCATCAATATGTCGGTGCTGCAGGCCTGTATCGAGACCGGCGCCGCCTACCTCGACACCGCCATTCACGAAGACCCGACCAAGATCTGTGAAAATCCGCCCTGGTACGCCAACTACGAGTGGAAACGCAAGGCCATCTGTGAAGAGAAGGGCATCACCGCCATTCTGGGTGCCGGCTTCGACCCGGGAGTGGTCAACGCCTACGCCGCCGTGGCAGTGAACGAATACTTCGACAGCGTCGACTCCATCGACATCATCGACATCAACGCCGGCAGCCACGGTCGTTACTTCGCCACCAACTTCGATCCGGAAATCAACTTCCGCGAGTTCACCGGTCGTGTCTGGTCCTGGCAGAACAGCGAGTGGGTGCAGAACCAGATGTTCGAAGTGAAGCGCACCGACGATCTGCCGGTGGTGGGCAACCAGACCAGCTACATGACCGGTCATGACGAAGTGCACTCCCTGTCCCAGAATCTGGGCGTACCCAACGTGCGCTTCTGGATGGGTTTTGGCGAGCACTATATCAACGTGTTCACCATACTGAAGAACCTGGGTCTGCTGTCCGAACAGCCGGTGAAAACCGCCGAAGGTCTGGAAGTGGTACCGCTGAAGGTGGTCAAGGCCGTACTGCCCGATCCTTCTTCCCTGGCCCCGGACTACACCGGCAAGACCTGCATCGGTGATCAGGTCAAGGGTAAAAAAGACGGCAAGGACAAGGAAGTGTTCATCTACAACGTGGCCGACCACGCCGAGGCTTACGCCGAAGTGGGCAGCCAGGGCATTTCCTACACCGCCGGTGTGCCGCCTGTAGCCGCCGCCATCCTGATCGCCACCGGCGAGTGGGATGTGAAGAAGATGGCCAACGTGGAAGAGCTGCCCCACCGTCCCTTCATCAACCTGCTCAACGAGATGGGTCTGCCGACCCGGATCAAGGACGAGCAGGGCGATCGTCCGCTGAGCTTCTAAGCTTAGTCAGCGAATGAAAAAGGCCAGTCTTCGGACTGGCCTTTTTTGTTGGCCATGCGAAGCAGCAGTGCGGATTGGCCGACGAGGGACACAGCAAAACAAGCGGTAAAGACTGCACCAACCGCACGCCGCTAGGCTTTCGGTGCCTTACCGCCAATGGCATGGGTGACTTCCCGGGCGGCGTCCATCACCAGGATGCTGAGCTGTGCAAGTCGCTCCCGTTTTACCCGTACCGCCGGGCCGGAAATGGAAATGGCGGCGACCGCTTCACCGTATTCGTTATAAATATTGGCGGCGATACAGCGCAAACCCTCGAACTGCTCTTCATCATCCAGCGAATAACCCTGTCGATGGATTTTGCCCAGCTCCTGCTCAAACTGCTCGTAACCGGTAATGGTATGCTCGGTAAAGGCGGTCATTTCGGTTTGCCCGATCAACGCCATTGCCTCGCTCCGCGGTATCACCGATAGCAGGGCCTTGCCCACGCCGGAGGCGTGCAGCGGCGAGCTGCTGCCCAGTGACACCACCATGCGCATGGTCTGGGGGGATTCCACCTGCCCTACATAGACGACTCGGTCCTGCTCCAGTATCGCCAGGTTGGAGGTTTCTCCCGTTTCCGCCACCAGCCGCTTCATGAAAGGGCGGGACTGGGCAATGACATCACGCTTCTTGAGGTAGGCGTTACCGATCGAAAAGGCATGTACACCAATACTCCACAGACCCTGGGTTTCATCCACATCCACAAAGTCGTGGCTGCGCAGGCTGTTGAGCAGGCGGTGGGCGGTGGAAGGCGCCAACCCCAGGCTGCCGGCCACTTCGGTCAGCGACATGCCCATATCGGACGCCGCCAGCCGCTCCAGCAGCAAGAGGGCACGAGAAAGAGACTGCACCTGAGTGGCACTACTGGATTTAGTGGTTTTCGGTTTTTTGTGTTTTATTTCTTCGGTCATGAATAAACCATGATCTGTAGAGACTTGGCTGCCATTGTATGGTTATTCGGTTGCCAAGTCCTGCTTGTGTTTGACTGCAGTGAGGGGCGAAGCGTGAAGTATGAGGCGTGAAGAGCAAAACATCCGGGCTTTTATTCCAGACAGAAAAAAGCCAGCTACGAGAGCTGGCTTTTTGAAGTGGTCGGCGTTGCAGGATTCGAACCTGCGACCCTCTGGTCCCAAACCAGATGCGCTACCAAGCTGCGCTAAACGCCGAATTTTTCAATTGTACCTAATCGAGGAACAATTACAACCTATTGAAGCAGTGGTGCGAAGGGGGGGACTTGAACCCCCACATCCATAGGACACTAACACCTGAAGCTAGCGCGTCTACCAATTCCGCCACCCTCGCATTTTCTACTGCTTCCAGACCTTGGCCTGAAACTGGGGTGACCGACGGGGCTCGAACCCGCGACAACTGGAATCACAATCCAGGACTCTACCAACTGAGCTACGGTCACCATTTTCAATACTTCGTCCAATACCAGATGGCGCGCCCGACAGGATTCGAACCTGTGACCTCTGCCTCCGGAGGGCAGCGCTCTATCCAGCTGAGCTACGGGCGCTCTACATTTGGACGACGCGAATACTAAGACCCACCCTCTTTCTTGTCCAGCACTTTCTCACAATAAATCATCGAGTGGTGACTTTATCGACAAAGCGCTGTTTTTTTTAGCTAGGCTGGTCAGAGACACCTCGGCGGACGATTGACTTATAGAGGAAAAGACCTAAAATTCACAAAATGAATGAACGTTCATTCATAAGTCATCCTAATACTGAAAAAAGCGATAGCCTCATGTCCGACAAACGCGAACGTATTTTAGCTGCAGCAGAAGCCCTGATCGCCCATTGTGGTTTTCATGGCATGTCGATGCAGTTGGTGGCCAAACACGCCAACGTCGCGACCGGCACCATCTATCGTTATTTTGCCGACAAGGAAACCCTGCTACGTTGTGTGCATGAAGAACGGCTGCATGAAGTCTCGCATGCCATTCTGCAGAACGTCGACACCAACGATCCGGGCTACGCACAGTTCCGGCAGTTATGGCTCAACACCATGCGCTATCTGCAGGACAATCCGGACAGCCTCTGCTATCGGATCCAGTATGAGGCTTCTCCCCTGTTTAACCGGGAAGAAGAGCACCAGATAAACGAGCGTTACTTCAAACCTGTCTTCGAGTTTTTTGAGCGTGGCCGCGAGGCCGGGTTGTTTCGAGACATGCCGGCCGAACTGCTCGGCTTCCTGGCACTCGAAAACCTGATGTTGCTGTCGCAGAAATGCACCAAGGGCTGTATCGAGCTCGATGAATGCCTTTATCAACAGCTGCTCGATGCCAGCTGGAATGCCATTCTTAAACGTTAATTATTTTAATAAAAGTTGCGGGAGTAATCTGATGAAAAAATGGACACTGTCCATGGTGTTGCTGGTGGTTGTCATCTTCGGCAGCGTCATAGGCTTCAATCTGTTCAAGCAAAAAATGATGGGGCAATACTTCGCCAACATGCCGATACCCAGCTTTCCGGTAACGGTAGAAGAAATCACACCCAGCGACTGGACGCCGCGTATTGCCGCCATCGGCTTTATCGAGCCCATTCAGGGTATCAATGTCAGTAACGAAGCGGCGGGCGTGGTACGCGTGATCCACTTCGAGTCGGGCCAGAAGGTGAGTACCGGCGATATTCTTCTGGAGCTGGATGCCGATGTGGAAAAAGCCAACCTGCGCAGCGCCGAGGGCCGGTTGCCTGCGGTGAAGGCCAATCTGGAGCGGATGCGCCAGCTGTTTGCCCGCGGCTCCGTCTCCAAGGGCCAGCTGGACGAAGCCCAGGCCAGCTATCAAGAACTGCTGGGCCAGGTTGACTCGCTCAAGGCAACCATAGCACGACGCACCATTCGCGCGCCCTTCGACGGTGTCATGGGTATCCGCAACGCCTTTCTCGGTCAATACCTGAATGCCGGTACCGATATCGCGCGACTGGAAGACATCAGCCAGTTCCGCATTCGCTTTACCATTCCCCAGACCCGTATCGCCGATATCAAGGTCGGCCAGGCGCTGAACATCTTCGTCGATGCCTACCCCGACACCCCGTTCGAAGGCGAGATCACCGCCATCGAACCCCAGATCAATCCGGAGTCGGGCGTGGTGCAGGTTCAGGCCAGCATCCCGAATAAAGAAGGCAAGCTGCGTTCCGGCATGTTCGCCAAGCTGGATGTACAACTGCCAACCCAGACCGATCAGATCCTGGTGCCTCAACACGCCATCAACTTCACCCTCTACGGCCAGACCGTATATGTAGTGGAAGAAGCGCAGGTGGAAGGCAAGGAAGAGGGTGAAACCGTGCTGGTCGCCAGACAAAGAGTTGTCGATGTTGCCGAGCGGGAAGCCGAGTATGCACGCGTGGTCGAGGGCCTGCAGCCGGGCGAAACCATAGTGACCTCGGGCCAGGTACGCCTGTCTAACGGCAGCCATGTGAAGCCGGTGGAAGACGACGCGCTGGCCACGCCTGACTCAGCCCCCCAGCTGTAAGCGGAGAATTCGATGCGTTTTACCGATATCTTTATCAAACGGCCGGTGCTGGCCGTATCGATCAGCCTGCTGATCGTGCTGCTGGGACTACAGGCCCTGCAGAAAATGCAGGTGCGTGAATACCCCGAAATGACCAACACCGTCATTACCGTCAGCACCGGTTATTTCGGCGCCAGCGCCGATCTGATCCAGGGCTTTATTACCCAGCCGCTGGAGCAGGCCATCGCCCAGGCCGACAACATCGATTTCATGAGCTCCAGCAGCAGCAACGGCAGCTCGAAAATCACGGTGCAGATGAAGCTGAACACCGACCCCAACGCCGCCCTGTCGGATATTCTGGCGCGGGTCAACTCGGTGCGCTCCCAGCTGCCGCGGGAGTCGGAAGACCCCAGTCTGGAGATGACCACGGGGGCCTCAACCTCCATCATGTACATCTCTTTCAGCAGTGAGCAGCTGAACGCCCCCCAGATCAACGACTATCTGGAACGGGTCATACGACCCCAGTTCTATTCGGTAGACGGGGTGGCCAAGATCAACCTGTTCGGTGGTGCCAAGTTCGCACTGCGTATCTGGCTGGATCCGCTGCGCATGGCCGCCCATCAACTGACCGCTCCCGAGGTGCTATCGGTACTGCAGAGCAACAACTACCAGGCCGCAGCCGGTCAGGCCACCGGCTATTTCATGCTGTACAACAGCGATATCAATACCCAGATAGAAAGTGCCGAACAGCTGGAGTCGCTGGTGGTAGCCACCCGTGACGATGCCGTGGTACGGCTGCGCGATATCGGCCAGGTGTCATTGGAAAAGAGCCACGACGTGGTGCGCGCCCTGGCCGACGGCGAGTCGGCGGTCATCATAGGTGTGGACCCGACCCCGTCCGCCAACCCGCTGAGCGTGGCGGACAATGTGCGTAAGATGCTGCCCAGCCTCGAACGCAACATGCCCGACACCATCAAGATGAAACTGCTGTACGACGCCACCGACGCCATCAACGAGTCCATCAATGAGGTAGTCAAAACCATACTTGAAGCCTCGCTGATCGTTATCATCGTCATCACCCTGTTCCTCGGATCGCTACGCGCCGTGCTGATCCCCATCGTCACCATACCGCTGTCACTGATTGGGGTGGCGATTCTGATGAGCTTCTTCGGCTTCAGCATCAACCTGATGACGCTGCTGGCCATGGTGCTGGCCATCGGGCTGGTGGTGGATGACGCCATAGTGGTAGTGGAAAACGTCGACCGACACATCAAGGCCGGCGAGTCACCCTACCGGGCCGCCATTATCGGCACCCGGGAAATCGCCGTGCCGGTCATTACCATGACCATCACTCTGGCCGCTGTGTATGCGCCCATCGCGCTGATGAGCGGTATTACCGGCTCCCTGTTCAAGGAGTTTGCCCTGACCCTGGCCGGGGCCGTGTTTATCTCCGGCATAGTGGCACTGACCCTGTCGCCGATGATGTGTTCCAAGCTGCTCAAGCCCCATAATAATCCCAACCGCTTCGAGCGCGGCGTGGAAAACACCCTGGACAAGCTCACCGCCAGCTACGCCCGCATGCTGGATGCGGTGCTGGCCAAGCGCCCCGTGGTGATCGCCTTCGCGGTGCTGGTGTTCGGTTCCATGCCGGTGTTGTTCGGCTTTATTCCCAGCGAACTGGCGCCGAGTGAAGACAAGGGCGCCTTCCTGATGATGGCCAAGGCCCCCAACTCCGCCAACCTCGACTATATCGAGAACAATATGCGCAAGGCGGTGGAGGTACTCAACAAGGAAGATGGTCTCGCCACCTCCCTGACCATTGCCGGGGTGCCCAATGCCAACCAGGGTCTGGCCGTGGCTGTGCTCAAGCCCTGGAGCCAGCGCGACAGCCAGCAAGCGGTTATCGAACGCGTGACACCACCGCTGCAGGCCATTCCGGCGGTGGCCATCAGCGCCTTCGGATTTCCCGAGCTGCCCGGCGCTTCCAGCGGTTTGCCGGTACAGTATGTGCTGACCACCCCCAACAGCTTCGAAAGCCTCTATGCAGTGGCGGCCGAGATGCTGGGCAAGGTCAGCCAGAGCCCGCTGTTTGTTTACAGCGAGCTGGACCTGGCGTTTGACTCGGGCACCATGAAAATCAAGGTCAACCGGGACAAGGCCGGCGCCTATGGCGTAACCATGCAGGACATCGCCATTACCCTGTCGACCATGATGAGTGACGGCTATGTCAACCGGGTGGATCTGGACGGCCGCAGTTATGAGGTGATCCCCCAGGTGTTCCGCAAGGACCGGCTCAACCCGGACTCCATCAAGGATTACTATGTACGTGCCCACAATGGCGACATGGTGCCGCTGGCCAACCTGGTGTCCATCACCATGGAAGCCCAGCCCCGCTCCCTGCCTCACTACAACCAGCTGAACTCGGCCACCATCGGTGCCGTGCTGACGCCGGGCGTATCCATGGGCGATGCCATCGGCTTCCTGGAGCAGGACGTGACCGCCCAGCTGCCCAACGGCTACAACCATGACTATCTGGGTGCCGCCCGTCAGTTCGTGACCGAGGGCAATGCCCTGTACATGACCTTCCTGCTGGCGCTGTTCATCATCTTCCTGGTGCTGGCGTCCCAGTTCGAGAGTGTACGCGACCCGCTGGTGATCATGGTCTCGGTGCCGCTGGCCATTTCCGGCGCCCTGATCGCGTTGGCCTGGGGACTGGCGACCATGAACATCTACACTCAGGTGGGCCTGATCACCCTGGTGGGCATCATCACCAAGCACGGCATTCTGATGTGTGAGGTGGCCAAGGAAGAGCAGTTGCATCGCGGACTGGACCGAACCGACGCCATCCGGGTCGCCGCCCGCATTCGTCTGCGCGCCATTCTGATGACCACCGCGGCCATGGTGGCCGGCCTGATCCCGCTGCTGTTTGCCGTGGGTGCCGGTGCCGTCTCCCGTTTCGGCATGGGTATCGTCATCGTCTCGGGCCTGAGCATAGGTACCCTGTTTACCCTGTTCGTGCTGCCGGTGATCTATACCTTCATCGCATCGCATCACAAGCCGCTGCCGGAGTTTGATGAAGACCAGGCGCCCAAGGCCTTGGGTAATCATTAATCCCGTTGCGGAGTAATGAAGTGAATCGAAGGGCTGCCTCAGGCAGCCCTTTCTTTATTTATGCTCACCCAACTAATACCAATCCCAATAATGATATGGTCATATTGAGACCCCGGACCAGAGGCCACACAGCCGCCTCCCTCGACACGCCATGGGCTAAGGCCATCTGCGTTTGGCGATGGCTGCAAACATTCACTGAATGTCTGGTCCGTCACCACTCTTGATGCAGGCAGCAAGCTGCCCCATGGGGGCTCGGAATTGCCGTCCCCGGCATGTCCCTGTCGCCGATAGACAACGCTGGGCGAGGTGATTGGTACTCGACCCTAAACTTAACCCAATTGGTATAGACTGACCTTTTCACACCGGAGGGAACCGTCATGTTGCTGTGGATACTGTTGCTGGGGCTGGCCATCGGCCTGGTACTGCTACTGATACATCAGGGCCGGACTCAGGGCGAAATCGACGACCGACTGCAGAAACTGGAAACGGAAAACCGTCGGCTGTGCGAACGGATCAACATCCTGGAAGAGCTGCTGCTGGAAAAAGAAAAATGTCGCCCCTTCGAAGAATTGGAATAACCATGACACCTGCCCCTTGCCCCTAGCCTCCTGGCTTCCTACACTGGCCCCCTCTCGCACGGGTTGACAACCATTGTTCACAAACCAGTTGATAACAATATGAAAAATCAGAAAAAAGCCTATCTGTTCGGACTCGGGGCCGTGGCCTGCTGGTCTACCGTCGCCACCGCCTTCAAGCTGTCGCTCGGTTATTTTTCTCCGGCCCAGTTGCTGCTGGTCGCCACCTTCAGTTCTCTGCTGCTGCTGCTCGGCATACTGGCGTGGCAGGGTAAACTGACCTATTTGGCACGCTATTTTTGCGCCCGCCCCGGCTATTATCTGTTGCTGGGGCTGATCAATCCGGCCCTCTATTATCTGGTGCTGTTTCAGGCCTATGACCGGCTACCGGCCCAGCAGGCGCAAACGCTCAACTACACCTGGGCCATCACCCTGACCCTGCTGGCGGTGCCCTTTCTCGGCCAGAAAATCCGCCAACAGGACTGGATAGCCATAGTGCTCGGCTACCTCGGCGCCATGGTGATCGCCACCAGGGGCAACCTGCTCAGCCTGGACTTCGAAGATCCGCTGGGCGTCGCACTGGCGCTGTTTTCCACCCTGCTCTGGGCCGGTTACTGGATCCTGAATGCACGCAACCAGGACGATCCGCTGGTGGCGCTGACCCTGAGTTTTCTGCTGGCACTGCCTCTGGTGGCGCTGGCCACGGCGCTGTGGTCCGATTTTAATCTCACCGCCTGGCAGGGCTGGGTCGGTGCCATCTACGTGGGGCTGTTCGAGATGGGGTTCGCCTTCGTGATGTGGCTGCTGGCCATGCGTTATGCCGAAAATACCGCCCGCATCTCCAACCTCATTTTCATTTCGCCCTTCGCCTCGCTGTTGCTGCTGCGTTTTCTGGTGGGCGAAGAAATCTACCCCGCCACCCTGATCGGGCTGTCGATGATAGTGGCGGCGCTGTTTATCCAGCAGTTGAAAATAGGGGCCAAAAAACTCCGGTAACAGGGACCGGGAACATCCGGTTCCCACCCTCGAAGGCCCCGTTTGCCAACCGTATCAAGGCAGAGTAGAGTGACTCCATCGCAAACCGTATACGATTTCAGATGAGCCGAACGCCTTACAAAACCCTGACTCAGTCGGTGGTCGAAACGCTTCGCGCCCGCATCCTCAAAGGGGAATTCGGCGCCGGTGCTCCCCTGCGCCAGGACACTCTGGCCCAGGAGCTGAACGTCAGTCGGGTACCGGTGCGCGAGGCACTGATGCAGCTGGAAGCCCAGGGGCTGGTGCGCTTCGAGGCCCATCGGGGTGCAGTGGTAACCGAGCTGGACATCACAGCCATCGACGAGCTGTTTTATCTGCGCGCCATGCTCGAAAGCGACATCCTGTTCCACGCCGTCGACAAGCTCACCGAAGCCGATCTGCAGCAGGCAGAACAGATACTGGCGGAGTTCGACCAGATACTGGAAACCGGCACCCATGTCGAACGCTGGAGCGAACTCAACCGCCGCTTTCATACCACCCTCTATGGCCCGGCCCAACGACCCCGCACCCAGGCGCTGGTGGATCAGATCAACCTGAGCTGTGACCGCTACATTCAGATGGAGCTGCTTCATTCCCGCCAGGGCATCACTACCGCCGAACGGGAACATACCCAACTGCTGATGCTGTGCCGGGAACGACGCAAATTTGAAGCCGCCGCCCTGTTGAAACAACATATCGAAACGGCGGGCCAGTCCATCAAACAACTGCTTATTTCTCGCTAAGGAGACACCATGACTCATGCCTCTCGCATTAACGCTGTGCGCAACAGCATGACACAACAGGGTCTGAACGCTTTTATCGTGCCCCACGACGACGAGCACCTGGGCGAATACATTCCCCCCTATGCCGAGCGACTGAACTGGATAAGCGGCTTCAACGGCTCAGCCGGTGCCGCCGTAGTGCTGGCCGACAAGGCCGCCGTGTTCGTGGATGGCCGCTACACGGTTCAGGTGCGCCATCAGTGCGATCCGGCGCTGTTTGAATATCACCACCTGATTGCCGAACCCTATCTGGACTGGCTGCTCGCCGAGCTGGCTCCCGGCAGCCGGGTGGGTTTCGATCCCCGCTTGCACAGCCATCACTGGCACCGGAATGCCGAAGCCCGGCTGGCCGCCAGCAACATCATGCTGGTGCCGGTCGATGGCAACCTGATCGACAGCCATTGGCACGACAGGCCGGTACCGGCCAGCCGCCCCGCCTTGCTGCTCGACCAGGAATACAGCGGCCAGCACAGCGAGGCCAAGCGCAGCCGCATCGCCGACACCCTGGCCGCTGGCAAGATCGATGCCCAACTGCTGACTCAGGCCGAGCCCATCAACTGGCTGCTGAATATTCGCGGCCGGGATATCGACTGCCTGCCGGTAGTGCTGGGCTTCGCCCTGTTGCACCGGAGTGGCGCCGTACAGCTGTTTGCGGATACGGACAAATTCGAAGGCCTCGACCTGCAGGTTCACTGCGGACAGGACGTGACTCTGGCGCCCGTCGGCGAGCTGGAGGCCGCCCTGCAGACATTGGGCGAACAAGGCGCCCGGGTACAACTCGACCCGCACACCGCCAATGCCTGGAGCGCTCTGATACTGAGCCAGGCCGGGGCCGAGCTGGTGTTTGCCGAAGACCCCTGCATGTTACCCAAGGCCTGCAAGAATCCGGTGGAAGTAAACGGCAGCCGCGCCGCCCACCTGCGCGATGGTGCCGCCGTCAGTCGTTTTCTGGCCTGGCTGGACAACCGGCTCCAGCAGCCGAACCCCGAGCAGGAAGACGAAGGCACCCTGGCCGACCGGCTGGCGGCCTTTCGCCGACAGCATCCGGAGTTTGTGGAACCCAGCTTCAACACCATATCGGCACTGGGACCCAATGCCGCCATGTGTCATTACCACCACGACAACGGTACCCCGCGCGCCCTGGGACAGGACGCCATCTATCTGGTCGACTCCGGCGGCCAGTATCTGGACGGCACCACCGATATCACCCGCACCGTGGCGGTCGGTCGGCCCGACGACGAGATGCGCAAGCTGTTCACCCTGGTGCTGCGCGGCCATATCGACCTGGCCTGCGCCCGCTTCCCCGCCGGTACCGGCGGCCTGCAGCTGGATGCCCTGGCCCGCATGCCCCTGTGGCAGCAGGGCTACAACTTCGACCACGGCACCGGGCACGGCGTGGGCCATTACCTCAGCGTGCACGAAGGGCCACAGCGCATTTCGCCCAAGGGCAGCATGATACCGCTGACCACCGGCATGATCGTCTCCAACGAGCCCGGTTATTACCGGGAAGACGGCTTCGGCATCCGCTGCGAAAACCTGCAGGTGGTGCAGCCCGCCGACACCGACGGCGAAATTCCGGTGTTCGAATTCGAGACCCTGACCCTGGTGCCCTTCGATACCCGACTGCTTGATGTCGACTGGCTCGAACCCAAGCATGTCCGGTGGCTGAACCAGTACCACCAGACGGTATGGGAGCAGCTCAGCCCGCAGCTGAGTGGCGATGATCTGGCCTGGCTGGAGCAAGCCACCCGACCACTGTAAGACGCCTGGGGATTAGGGACTAGAAGCGGCAGGAATTGCCGTAGCCGACCGTCAAATGCCATGGACGGCATTTGCCGAGCGTCCCATGGATGAGCTTGAAGCGTGTCGGCGCAGGTAACCCTGCTGCTCCTTCGTATTACGAACTTACGGCTTACAGTCGCTACTGTTTGCTGACTTTCCTCAAAATTCGGTAAACTGCTCCGAATCTTGTCGTGCGGGTATGGTCCTGCACGACAGTCTTATTAACCGGGTCCACCTATGCCACTAGCCAATGACTACCGCGCCTTGCTGGAACGACTGCCTACGCTGGCGGTAAATGCCGATCAGGTGCAGGTACTGCACTCTGCCCGCAGCTTCAAGCAACGGTTGCTGGAGCTGATCGCCACCGCGCATACTCGCATCTATCTGGCGGCGCTTTATCTGCAGGACGACGAAGCCGGCCGTGAAATTCTGACCGCCCTCTATGAGGCCAAACAGGCTCGCCCCAGCCTGGATATCCGCCTGTTCGTCGACTTTCATCGGGCCCAGCGTGGCCTGATCGGCCATCAGGGCCAGGGCGGCAACCACCAGATGTATCAGGAATTTGCCGCCCGTTATCCGGAACCCATCGCCATTTACGGAGTACCGGTCAAGGGACGGGAAATTCTGGGCGTGTTGCACCTCAAAGGCTTCGTGTTCGACGATATCCTGCTTTATTCCGGCGCCAGCCTCAACGATATCTACCTGCATCAAGAGGATCGCTACCGCTTCGACCGCTATCACCAATTCACCGATGCCACGCTGGCTGACACCATGGTCGACTACATGGACCGGCTCTTTGCCGATAACCCGGCCGTGCCCTTGCTGACGGCCAATCCCATCCCCAGTGCCCGCCAGCTGCGCCATGTTATTCGTCAGTTCAAACAGCAGATGAAGCGCACCCGCTACGAGTTTGAGTCCATGCCACGTCGGGCGGGCCAGGTGGCGGTCACCCCCCTGGCCGGCCTGGGCAAACTCGGCAACCGGCTCAACCGCGCCATTCGCAACCTGCTGCGCAGCCCGCGGGAAAGGCTGTTTCTCTGCACCCCCTATTTCAATCTGCCCAAGCCCCTGGCCAAGGATATTCGCGGCTTGCTGAAAAAAGGCATCGAAGTGACCCTGGTGATCGGCGACAAGACCGCCAACGATTTTTATATTCCACCGGAGCAGCCATTTCGTACCATAGGCGGCCTGCCTTATCTGTACGAAACCAACCTGCGCCGCTTTGCCCGCGCCCATCAGACCTATGTCTACCAGGGCAAGCTCAACATCATGCTGTGGCATCACGACCGCAACTCCTATCATCTCAAGGGGCTGTTCGTGGATGATGATCTGGCGGTGATTACCGGTAACAACCTCAATCCCCGCGCCTGGGGCCTGGATCTGGAAAACGGGCTACTGGTACAGGATCCGGATCGGCTGTTACAGGCCGACTTCGAGGCAGAAAAAGCCAATATCCTCGAACATTGCCGACGACTGGAGCATTTCTCGGAAATCGAAGAGCTCTGTGATTACCCCGCCCCGGTACAAAAGCTGCTCAAACGGGTACAACGTACTCGTGCCAACGTACTGCTCAAGCGGCTGCTGTAACACCCGGGATACGGGATTGGGAGCTGGCGAGTCCCCAGCCCTCGCCCCTCAACCCGCTTCAAGCTTCCAGCGCTTGCTGCTATTCTCTGTATATATTTACAGGGTGGGGCCGTTATGAATCTGGACAAGATGTCCCTCAGCCTGCTCAAGGGCGTGGGCGACAAGATGTTGGAAAAACTGCACCGGCTGGGTCTGGAGACGGTGCAGGATCTGCTGTTTCACCTGCCATTGCGCTATGAAGACCGCACCCGGGTCTGCCCTATCGCCGGGCTCATGCCCGGTATGCATGTTGCCGTGATCGGCGAAATCGTCGACAGCAATATCAGCTATGGTCGCAAACGCATGCTGGTCTGCCGCATGCGGGATCACAGCGGCACCCTGACCCTGCGTTTCTTCAACTTCGCCGCAGCCCAGAAGAACAACCTCACCGCCGGCACCCGGCTACGGGCCTTCGGCGAGATCAGGCCCGGTCATCACGGCCTGGAAATCATCCATCCGGAGTACAGCCTGCAGCAGGACGACCAGCCGGTGGCCGCCGAAGCCAGCCTGACCCCGGTGTACGGCACCACCGAAGGGCTGCGCCAGATAAGCCTGCGCCAGCTCACCGAGCAGGCCCTGGCGCTGCTGGAGCAGCAACCACTGCAGGAATGGCTGCCCGATGGCCTCTACGGCCGGCAGTTGGGCCTGAACGATGCCGTACGCCTGCTGCACCGCCCTCCCGCCGACGTGGCCCTGTTCGAACTGGAACAAGGCAAACATCCGGCCCAGCAACGGCTGGTGATGGAAGAACTGCTGGCCCATAACCTGTCGGTACTCAAGGTACGAGAGCAGAGTCAGTCCCACCGGGCCCGGGGCTTGTCTTACCCCCGCCGGCTGATTGACGACTTTCTGGCCCGGCTGCCTTTTGCGCCCACGGTTGCCCAGCGGCGGGTGGTCGCCGAAATCGGCACCGATCTGCAGAAAAACGTGCCCATGATGAGGCTGGTACAGGGTGACGTCGGCTCCGGCAAGACCCTGGTGGCGGCGCTGGCGGCGCTGCAGGTGATCGGCAACCAGGGCCAGGTGGCGCTGATGGCGCCCACCGAACTGCTAGCCGAGCAGCATGCCAACAACTTCGCCGCCTGGTTGGCCCCGCTCGGTATCCAGGTCGGCTGGCTGGCGGGAAAAATCAAGGGCAAGGCCCGGGCCGAGCAGTTGGAACGGCTGGCCAATGGCGAGCTGGGGATGATAGTCGGCACCCATGCGCTGTTTCAGGAACAGGTACAGTTCAACGCCCTGGAACTGGTGATCATCGACGAACAGCACCGCTTTGGCGTGCACCAGCGGCTGGCCCTGCGCGAAAAGGGCAGCCAGGGCGAATTCTACCCGCATCAGCTGATCATGACCGCTACCCCCATTCCCCGCACCCTGGCGATGACCGCCTATGCGGATCTGGACACCTCCATCATCGACGAACTGCCGCCGGGCCGCACCCCTGTGACCACGGTCGCCATGCCCGACACCCGTCGCGACGACATCATCGCCCGGGTGCGGGAGGTCTGCCGGGAACAGGGTCGCCAGGCCTACTGGGTCTGCACCCTGATCGACGAGTCCGAGATGCTGGAATGCCAGGCGGCGGAAGATGCCGCCGCCGAGCTGACCGTTCAGCTGCCGGAGCTGAAGGTCGGTCTGGTACACGGTCGCATGAAGGCAGCAGAAAAACAGGCGGTGATGGCCGACTTCAAGGACGGCAGGCTGGACCTGCTGGTCGCCACCACGGTAATCGAAGTGGGGGTGGACGTGCCCAATGCCTCGCTGATGATCATCGAAAACCCAGAACGCCTGGGCCTGGCCCAGTTGCACCAGCTGCGCGGCCGGGTGGGCCGGGGTGCCGTGGCCTCCCACTGCGTACTGCTCTATCACGCCCCCCTGACCAAGACCGCCGGCCAGCGCCTGGGGGTGCTGCGCGACACCAACGACGGCTTCATCATCGCCCAGAAGGATCTGGAAATTCGCGGTCCGGGCGAACTGCTCGGCACCCGCCAGACCGGGCTGGCGGACCTTAAGATTGCCGATCTGGTACGCGATCAGGCCCTGTTGCCCGAGGTGCAGAGGCTGGCCCGCTATCTGGCCGACCTCCACCCGGCGGTGGTGGAGCCGCTGATCCGGCGCTGGCTGGGACAAAGGGATCACTACGGAAAGGTCTAAGGCTGCATTGGGTCACCAATCGTGCATGCAGCAGCCAAAGGGCCCGCTCCGTCGACACGCCGTGAATATCTCCATGTAGGCTCCGCCGCCCCCTCCCTGGCGCGGAGGGTCGGCGGAGCAGATCCCTTTGTCCTCCTTGATACTACAGAGTCGCCTGTTGGCCTGTCTGCGGATAACTCGGTATGCCAGAAGAGGCAACAGAGAACGGCTCCCACGACCGTGACATGCCATATGGCATGTCCGGGCTTACAGGGGGCGAGCCTGCCTCGCCGTGACGAACGGTTTCAACCTGACCGAACATCCGGTGAATGTTCGCAGCAGGTTGAAACTGTGAGTATCGTTTATCCGTAGCGTGTCGAGGGAGGCGGCTCTGTTGCCTCTGGTCTGGGGCTTCAATATGATCAAATCATTACTGGGATTGGTATCAGCGACGAAAAGACAGGCTATGTATGGCAGGCTATTTCCGCCCCAGTTCAAGCTATGTATGATACAAGTATCGGATTTTAAAGGGATGCATCATGAAGAAGCTGGCCAAATATCTGCTGGTGTCGGTGCTGGTACTGTTGCTGGCCGGCTGGCTGTTGCTCAGTGTTTTTGATGCCAATCAACTGAAAAAGCCGGTGCTGGGCTGGCTCAACGAACACACCGAGCTGGATCTCACCATAGGCCGCCTGGAATTCAACCCCCTGCATCCCTATACCCTGCTGGCGGAAGACGTGCAACTGGGCAACTGGTTCAGCGCCCGTCAGCTGTATCTGCAGCTGGCAACGCTGTCGCCGCTGTCGGGCCAGACCCGCATCGCCACCCTGGACCTTATCGACGGCAAGCTGCAGCTGGATAACGCCACCGAGCTGGCGTTGCCGGACAACCTGGCCAACATCACCATAGACGAGCTGAACACCAAGAACCTGAGCCTGACCTGGAATGACTGGGAGGTCGGGGGTGCCGATCTCGCCCTGAGCCAGTGGCAGCCCAGGCGCCAGGGGGAATGGCAATGGTGGTCGGATCTCAAAGTCAGCGGCCAGCTGCGCCAGCTGTCCCACCCCGCGCTGGACATGGCCCAGATAAACCTGGCCGGTCATATCAGCCAGCGGCAACTGATGCTGGAGCGGATGCAGAGCCGCTTGTTCGGCGGCCTGTTCGATTCGGCCCTGACCCTGAACCTGCCGACGCGGGAGCTGACCCTGAACGCGCCACAATTCAGCCATAACAAGCTGCAATTCGAACAGCTGCCCCGGCTCGCTCAAAACTGGACTCTGCTGCTCAACCGCGCCCACATCAAAGACGTCAGCATCACCAGTCCTACGCTGACCGCCAACGGCATCGACGGTGATATTCGCTACCTCGAATGGCAGGACGGCGGCCTGCCCGAGGCCAGAGGTACCTGGAAGGCCGAGGAGGCGGTACTGGACTGGCTGCGGCTGGACAATCATCAGGGGCAGCTGCTGAGCAGCCGGGAACAGTTGGGGCTCAATGTCAGGGGCAGGGCCTATCAGGGCACCTTCGACTCCGAGCTGAGCTGGTATCCGCAGCAGGGTCGGCTGGATATCGACGACCTGCAGTTGCAGGGCAACAAGCTGAACTGGCAGCCGGATCTGTACTGGCCGGTGCCGGATGTCCGCATTCACAAGCTCAACCTGAACCAGGGCGAGTTGCTGTCGCTGGATCCCAGGCTGCCGCTGTCACTGCTGGGCGGTGAGCTGTTTATCGCCGATCTAGCCTGGTCAGCCGCCCAGTGGCGTCCGCTCAGCGAACAGGCTCGGCTGGAAGGCAGCTGGAACGAAGTTGCCTTCGACAGCCTGATCGCCCGCCATGGCCATTTCAATGCCCGGCTCGATGATACCCGGCTGTTACTGGACAAGCTGAGCACCGACGCCCTCGACGGCCGCATCAACCTCGATGGCAGCCTAGGGCTCTACCCGCCCCATCAGGGCAAAATCCGGCTGGAAGGGAAAGAACTGGAATTACGGCGGTTAAGCCACTGGCTGCAGGCCGAACGCGATTTTTCCGGCCAACTGGATATCAGTGCCGACCTCGCCGGAACGCTTCGCCAACCCGCCAGCTGGGAAGGCTCGCTGACATTGGATGGCCGCGATATCTTCATCGAAAAACTGGGGCTGGATGACTGGCTGAAACACCGGCTGGGCGAAGACTATCGCCACCCGACCCGGGTAGCCCCGCTACTGGCGGCATTGGATCTGGAGCAAAGCGACGGCTTTATCTACCGTGCCGAGCTTAAAGGTGCGGTCAAACAAGGTCGCTGGCAGCTGGATGGCAGTGCGATACAAAGCGTACGCCACCTGCTGGCGATTCGCGGGACGCTGGACTTCGCCGGACGCTGGCTGCTGGAGCTGGGCACTATCAATGACCAAGGCTGTCGGGAGCTGGCCATTCGGCTGGAAGACACATGGCGTGCTCCGCGGCTGCGTCTGCATCAGCCCGAACTGAATACCCCCTGCCAGCCCTGGTACCGGGGCCCTGTGCCCTACCCCGCCGCCGGACTACCCGGTCGCCTCACAGAGGCGGTACGCAAACTGGAACAGCAGGCGCGTTAATAGCTTCCACCTCGACCAAAGGTCCAGCTCCTTTCGCCATGCTCAGTGTGGCAGTATCACGTAGCGGCCGGTGAAACTGGCGGACTTGTGTTCGCCGCTATACAGGGTCACGTTAAGCTCTATTCGCACCCGCTCACCGGCCTGCAACGGCATCAGCTGCTCGCGCAGCCGCCCCTGTACCTCGGCGGTGGGCTCGTCCCATACCGGGGTCATGTACTTGATGTCGCCGCTACCCTGCACTATGTCGCCACTCAGCCCGAATTCCTGCATCTGCAGCCAGATCAGGCCCCAGCCGGTCAGCACGCACTGGCTGTAAATACTGCCGGCGAACATCGATTCATGCAGATTGAGGTTGGCGGTCAGGTTGGCCTTGGTTTTGAATCTGCTGCCGGTGTACTGAATGATCTTGATACCCATCTTCTCGCTGATGGGAATGCGTCTGTGCCACTGACGCTGCAGCTCGTCACAGAGCTCGGGACGGTGGCGAATTTGATGAATCGAGGTCAGCGCCTTGATCATCTGCCGGTGGGGGATTTTGCCGAAACTGATGGGACCTTCACCCACCACGGTAAAGCCGCAGCGGCCATAAAACGCCACCGCTTCTTCCCGGGCATTCATCACCAGTCGACGCACACCCAGCTGGCGGGCCACCTGCTCCAGGGCCTGTACCATTCGGGTACCCAGGCCATGATCGCGACAATCGGGCACCACCGCCATAAAGCGGATCTGGGCCTCGTCGCCACTGACATACAGCCGACCCACGGCCACCAGATTGCCGGTGTTATCCACCATCATCCGATGGTGGGCATATTCGTCGAATTCGTCCCGCTCCGAGCCCCTTGGCTGTTGCCAGGGCTTGCGCAGCAGCAACCAGCGTAGCTGATAATAGGCTTCAAGTTCCGCTTCCGATTGCGGGGTGACCACACGATACATGGTCTGCTCCTGTTGTGATTATTCTTGAGATATCTTGCCGCGAGGTGCGGCAGAGTAAAGTTTGGTTACATCAGCCTGACGGCTTCAAACCTGCAGCCAGAAGGTGACGGGACCATCATTGGTCAGGCTGACCTGCATATCGGCGCCGAAGCGCCCCGACTCGGTGGCGATGCCCTGATCCCGTGCCGCCATCACGAAATAGTCGTACCAGCGTTCGGCGTCTGCCGGCGCGGCACCGCGGGAAAAGCCGGGCCGCAGGCCGCTGTGGGTATCGGCGGCCAGGGTGAATTGCGATACCACCAGCAGGCTGCCACCGGTCTGGCGCAGGTTCAGGTTCATCCTGCCGGCATCGTCACCGAACACCCGATAACCGAGCACCTTGTTAAGCAGCTTGTCGGCGCGTCCCTTGTCATCACCTCGTTCCACCCCCAGCAGCACCAGCAGGCCGGGCCCTATGGCCCCTGCCATATCACCGGACACCTCGACCGACGCCGAACTCACTCTCTGGATCAGGGCTATCATGACTGCGCCAACTCCTTCGCCATCTGATCGGTGGCTTTCACCAGCGCGTCTATAATACCCGGTTCAAAGGCGGAATGTCCGGCTCCCGGTACAATTTGCAACATTAATTCCGGCCAGTGCTCCGTCAGACTGACGGCGCCACCCAGTTTGCAGATGGCATCATAACGGCCATGAATCAATACGGCGGGTATCTTACGCACCTTATCAAGATGCTTGATGATATAGTTTTCTTCTATAAAACAGTTATTTATAAAATAGTGACACTCAATTCGCGCCAACGGCAGGGCGGCATGCGCCTCGCCGTAACAGGCCTCGGCGTCTGTCTTCGGCAACAGGGTGGCGATGCGCCCTTCCCAGATAGCCCAGGCCCGGGCCGCATTCAGCCGGGCCAGTTCGTTACTGCTGGTCAGCAGGCGATAGTAACGGTTCAAGAGGTGGCGGGCATCCCCCTCCAGAGGGACCAGAAAATCCCGATAATAATCGGGAAAAAGCTGGGCGGCACCACCATCGGGCTGATAGAGCCAGTGCAGATCCTGCTGCCGGCCCAGAAAGAGGCCGCGCAGCACCAGGCCCCGCACCCGATCGGGATGATCGATGGCATAACACAGGGCCAGGGTTGAGCCCCAGGAACCACCGAATACCAGCCAGGAGTCAATGTTCAGCGTATCGCGGATCTGTTCCAGGTCGGCGAGCAGCGCCTGAGTGTGATTATCGGCCAGTTCGGCATGGGGCTCTGACTGACCGGCCCCCCTTTGGTCGAACAGAATGATGCGATAACGCTCGGGATCGAAAAAGCGCCGGTGTTCGGCGCTGGTACCGGCACCGGGCCCGCCGTGTAACACCACCACCGGAATGCCGAGCGGGTTACCGCTTTCTTCCACATAGAGTCGGTGTCGCGGCGACACCGATAACCACTGCTGGCGATGGGCGCCAATACTCGGATACAGGGTTCTCATCAATCAAGGTCCTCGGGCGAATCGGGATTCTCGTCCTCAAAGCTTAGCCCCTGGCGGCGTTCATAGTCACCGAGGCTGGCGGTCATTTCGGCCCCCAGCAACGCCACTAGCCAACTCAGATAAACCCAGACAAAGAGGATGGGTACCGTCGCCAGGGTGCCATAAATGGCCTCGTAAGACGGGAACTTCACGATATAAAAGGCAAAGCCCCGCTTGGCTATCTCGAACAACAAGCCCGCCACCAGGGCCCCGCAAATGGCATGGCTGAAACGTACCCGCACATTGGGCACTACCATATAAAAAACCACAAACATCATGGTAGAAAGCATAAAAGGCAGAAACGACAACAAGCCGGGGCCTATACCCAGCACGTCGTCATCAAACAGGCGTATGGTGGTGATATAAGAGGTCAGCACCAGGCTGGCCCCCACCAGAATGGGCCCCAGGGTCAATATCATCCAGTAGGTGGCGAAGGCAACCGACACCCGCCGTTTATGGGTGACCCGCCAGATATAGTTGAAATTCTGATCGATGGCGGAGATCAACAACATGGCGGTGATCGCCAGGGCCGCTACCCCGACCGCCGTCGTTTTTGAGGCGTTATCGACGAAGCCCTGGATTTTCTCCTGCACCACTTCACCGGCGGCGGGCACGAAATTGGTGAAAACAAAGTGCTGAATGGTGTCCCGCAACTCGCCGAACATGGGAAAGGCCGACATCATGGCAAAAATCACGGCGAGCATCGGCACCAGTGACAACAGGGTGATGTAAGCCAGATAACCGGCGGTGACCGTCAGCCGGTCCTTTTGTATCCGTTTAAGCATGAAACGACCGAAATCCAGACCATGCTCGCGAATAAAGTGCAGCCGATAAACAACCTGCGCGATAACTTGACTCATAAGGACCTCGTTTCGCTACTAAAGGATATCCATTGTGGCAAATTAATCAGTCACAGTGCCAGTCGGATATCATCACGCCGGGAACCCCTCCCCGAAATCCCCGCCAATGCACAATAAAAAAGGGCGCCGAGGCGCCCTTTTTTAGCTTAGCGAGTCGGAATTAATCGCGACCGGCACGCTTGCGTTCGTTTTCAGTCAGAGCACGCTTGCGAATACGCAGGTGGTTCGGCGTCACTTCAACCAGCTCGTCGTCACTGATGAATTCCAGTGACTGCTCCAACGTCATCTTGATCGGCGTTACCAACGTCAGCGCTTCATCGGTACCCGACGCACGAACGTTGGTCAGCTGCTTGCCTTTAATGCAGTTAACCGTCAGATCGTTCGCACGGCTGTGAATACCGATGACCATGCCTTCGTATACTTCGGTGGCGTGATCGATAAACAGACGGCCACGTTCCTGAATATTGAACAGCGAGTAAGCAGAAGCCTTGCCCTTGCCGTTGGAAATCAGTACACCGTTGGTACGAGCACCGATGGTACCGCCTTTATGAGGACCGTAATGGTCGAAGCTGTGGTTCATCAGACCGGAGCCGGAGGTCATGGTCATGAATTCGGTCTGGAAACCGATCAAACCACGGGCTGGTACAGTAAAGTCGATACGTACACGACCTTTACCATCCGGCACCATATCGGTCATTTCGGCTTTACGCTCACCCAGCTTTTCCATCACGGAGCCCTGGTGCTCTTCTTCCACGTCTACGGTCAGGTTCTCGAAAGGTTCCAGCTTGACGCCGTCTTCTACTTTCAGAATAACTTCGGGGCGAGATACGGCCAGCTCGTAGCCTTCACGGCGCATGTTTTCGATCAGGATGCCCAGGTGCAGTTCACCACGGCCAGATACGCGGAATTTATCCGGATCGGTACCCTGCTCAACACGCAATGCCACGTTGTGCACCAGCTCGGAGGTCAGACGCTCCATGATATTACGGGAAGTAACATACTTGCCGTCTTTACCGGCGAACGGTGAGTTGTTGACCTGGAAGGTCATGGTAACGGTCGGCTCGTCTACAGACAGCGGCGGCAGTGCTTCAGCAGAGCCCAGAGCACATACGGTGTCGGAGATTTTCAGCTCGCCCAGACCGGTAATGGCCACGATGTCACCGGCATTACCTTCGGTCGCTTCGGTACGCTGCAGGCCCAGGTAACCCATAACCATGCCAACTTTACCATTGCGGGACTTGCCATCGGCACCTACCACGGTGACCTGCTGGTTAACGCGCACGGTACCGCGCTTGATGCGGCCGATGCCGATAACGCCGACATAAGAGGAGTAATCAAGCTGGGAGATCTGCATCTGCAGCGGACCTTCCAGATCCGCATCGGGTGCCGGAACCTGATCAACTATGGTCTGGAACAGCGCTGTCATGTCCGGCTCGGGCTGGTCCACGTCCAGTGACGCCCAGCCATTGATGCCGGAAGCATAAATAACCTGGAAGTCGAGCTGGTCGTCGGTCGCGCCCAGGTTGTCGAACAGATCAAAAATCTGGTCCAGTACCCAGTCGGGACGAGCACCGGGCTTGTCGACCTTGTTGATAACAACAATAGGCTTCAGGCCCTGGGCAAATGCCTTCTGGGTCACGAAGCGAGTCTGCGGCATGGGACCTTCCTGCGCATCAACCAGCAGCAGTACCGAGTCAACCATAGACATAACCCGTTCCACTTCACCACCGAAATCGGCGTGTCCTGGAGTGTCTACTATGTTGATGCGGTATCCCTGTTCATCGGGAGCAGTCCAGCGAATAGCGGTATTTTTGGCAAGAATGGTAATGCCGCGCTCCCGCTCTATGTCATTGGAGTCCATGACTCGCTCTTCCGCTTCGCCACGGCTTTCCAGTGTACCGGACTGCTGCAGAAGCTTGTCTACCAGGGTGGTTTTACCGTGGTCGACGTGCGCGATGATTGCGATATTACGTAAGTTATCTAACATTCCTGCCTCAAAATACCGGGGGTGGATAAAAAATCGTCGTCATTTTACTCGCCCACCTCGGATCTGCCTAGCAGAATTGAAAATTACTGCTCGACAACTTCCCAAGTGGCGCCGAATGCACCATGATGATCTGCGCCGGATCCAGATGCACCAAAAAGATCCAATCATGCACCAATCAAGTGCAAGTCAGAGCACCCTGGTCGTGACGGTTTCCCGAACATCGGGGTAAAACACTAGTGTGACAAGCATTTGGCAATGTGGCACAGTTTTCGCTTTATATCTGGCAACTGATGAATTTGTTCATCAAACCCTAGGATGATTATTTTTGGAGGTCGAAATCCATGTCAGTAGAAAACGTAATGGACATGATCAAGGAACACGATGTCAAATTCATCGATCTGCGTTTTACCGATATCAAGGGTAAAGAGCAGCACATCAGTATTCCGGTCAATCAGATAAACGACGACTTCTTCGAAGAAGGCAAGATGTTCGATGGTTCTTCCATGACTGCCTGGAAGACCATTCACGAATCCGACATGGTACTGATGCCCGATCCGGCCTCCGCGGTGATGGACCCCTTCACCGAAGACGCCACCCTGAACATTCGCTGTGACGTGCTCGAGCCGGGCACCATGCAGGGCTATGACCGCGATCCGCGCTCCATCGCGCGCCGCGCCGAAGAATATCTGGTATCTACCGGCATCGCCGACACCGTACTGATCGGCCCCGAGCCCGAATTCTTCATGTTTGATGACGTGCGCTTCCATACCGACATGGCCGGCAGCTTCTTCAAGATTGATGATCAAGAAGCCAAGTGGAACTCCGGCAGCGAATATGCCGAAGGCAACAAGGGTCACAGACCCGGCGTGAAAGGCGGCTACTTCCCGGTTGCCCCGATCGATTCCTCTCAGGACATCCGTTCCGCCATGTGTCTGGTGATGGAAGAGATGGGCCTGGTGGTTGAAGCTCACCACCACGAAGTAGCGACTGCCGGCCAGAACGAAATTGCCTGCAAGTTCAATACTCTGACCCTGAAGGCCGATGAAATTCAGATCTACAAGTATGTCGTTCACAACGTCGCGCACGCCTTCAACAAGACCGCCACCTTCATGCCCAAGCCGCTGGTAGGGGATAACGGTTCCGGTATGCATGTGCATCAGTCTCTGGCCAAGAACGGTGAAAACCTGTTCGCCGGCGACCTGTACGGTGGCCTGTCTGAAACCGCCCTGTTCTACATCGGTGGTATCATCAAGCACGCTCGCGCCCTGAACGCCATCACCAACCCGGCTACCAACTCCTACAAGCGTCTGGTACCCGGCTTTGAAGCCCCGGTCATGCTGGCCTACTCGGCCCGTAACCGTTCAGCCTCTATCCGTATCCCGCTGGTCGGCTCGCCCAAGGCTCGTCGTATCGAGACCCGCTTCCCGGATCCGGCTGCCAACCCGTACCTGTGCTTCGCCGCACTGCTGATGGCCGGCCTGGACGGTATTCAGAACAAGATCCACCCGGGCGATGCCATGGACAAGGACTTGTACGATCTGCCGCCGGAAGAAGCCGCCGAGATCCCGACTGTGGCCGTGTCTCTGGACAACGCGCTGGACAGCCTGAACCAGGATCGCGAGTTCCTGACTCGTGGCGGCGTGTTCAGCGACGAGTTCATCGACGCCTACATCAAGTACAAGCGTGTTGAAGCCGAAACCATCAACATGGCCACTCACCCGCTGGAATACGACCTGTACTATTCCGTTTAAGCGGTAAGCTGGAAAGTGAAAGGCCCGGGAAACCGGGCCTTTTTTGTTTGCATCTGGGGGAAGGGTTTACGGCGAGCCGGCGGAGCAGGCCCTTTGCCCTCCCGGCTTCTGACGTGCGCCTCCCCCTCGCACTGGATTACCCCAGGATCTCGTGCCGGGTGGAAGGAAACAGGTTGAGAACCTTATGCACCAGATACACACAGCACAGGGTCAGCAGTATGGCCACCGTCATCGAGCTCATGCGGTACAGGGCGCTGTACACCAAATCGTGCTCCGGTGACACATACTGGCCGAACAGAATGCCCACCGTGGTCAGGCCGGCAAAACCCACCCCAGGCATGCCTTCCTTCACGTGCCAGCGCGCAAACACCATGACACACAACCAGAATGACAGCAGCAGCAGCAGCAGGTTGTGATAATAGTTATATAGAAACAGCTGGGTCAGCAAACCCAGGGCGCAGCCGAGCAGGGTGCCAATGCAGCGCTGGCGACCCGATTGCACCGCCCCCACAAAGCTCATGGGAAACAGCACCAGTACCGTCGCCACCTGAGCCGAGAGAGAGTCCACAAGGTCCACCGTCTGAAACACCGTGAAGCTGAGAGTCGCCACTATGGCGCCCAGCAGCGCCTGATGGCGAACGATATTATCGTTCTTGGCCGGTAGCGCTCGTGCGGCCGGCGGCTCACGATTGGGCAGCATAGCGTAGGCGATGTACGCCAACGCCACCGATAACACAGAGGCGGTGATATTGCTCATCGCCATGTCGGCCAGATCAAACTGCCGGTAACTGGAAAAATGCAGCATGATACTGAGGCTGACGCACCCCGAGGCACCAAACAACAGCATGGGCCCCCTGGCCATCAGCAGGAAGCGGCCCAGAAACAGGCAGAACACCACCACCGTAAAGGCGGGGGGCCAGTGGTTGAGCAAGCCGGGCAGCACCATGATCTCGAGCGAGGTCAGCAACGATGAGCCAATAAACTGCAGGCTGACGAAGCGGTTCAGCACCGGCACCATGCCCAGCAACAGCATGGGATAGACGGTGAAGAAGACCCCGAAGTTCCAGTTCATCATCTTGGCAATCAGCATACCGGCGGCGCTGCCAAAGGCGATGCGCAGACAGACGCGCAGCCGATCTGGGGTCAATTCCATCGCCATCTCCTCAATACAGGTAACGCAGCAGACTGACCACTCGCGCCTGCATGGCGGCCAGGCCATTCAGCACCGGATTATCGACCGGATACAGCTGCACCGTGGCCTTGGCACCGGTGGCCAGCGGCGGCCAGGTGTCATCCAGCGCAATATGGGTACGCAGACGCTGGGCGTCGCGCACCCAGCGATCGGAATTGACCGGCTGGGCCAGCAGCCCGTCGGCCGCCTGCTGACCCTCTCGAACCCCGCTGTCGATGCTGGTGACATGGCCGGCGAAAACTTGTCCCGGCAGGGCATCGAAAATAATATCTACCGGGGTACCGGATTGCACATGGCGCAGGCTCTTCTCGCGCAAGTCCGCACTTACCCAGGCCTGATCGGAAATCAGCGCCATCAGCGGCTGACCTGCCGCCGCATGCTGACCCTGGCGTAACTGCAGATTGCCGATGCGACCGCGACTTTCCGCCTGAACCCGGGTGCGGGCCAGCTCGAGCCGGGCCTGGCGCAAAGCCACCTCGGTCTGTTCGACCGCAATGGCTGCCGCCGTCAGCGACTGCTCTACCTCCTGCCGGCGAGCTTCGGCCACGGTGAGTACATCACGGGCCAGACTGGTGCTGGTGTTGGCCTGCTCCAGCTGTTGCTGCGACATATGACCCTGTCGATGCAAGCGGGCTATTCGCGCCGCCTCCCGGGCCTGCTCATTCACCTGCAGTTCGGCCTTGTGAGCCTCGGCCTTCACTTCTTCCAGACCGGATTGCGCTCTCTGTTGCGCAACCCGCGCCTGACGCTGCGCCAGCTCGGCCCGCTTGACCGCCAGTTGATAATCGCTGTCATCCAGTTCAAACAGCAACTGCCCCGGCTCTACTCGCTGATTGTTGATCACATGCACCCGGTTGACCTGACCGGATACCCGGGCCGAGACCGGCACCACATAGCGCTGGATGCGGGCTTCCGGTGTCATCGGCATATAGTTGTCGACGATGACGAAATAAACAAAAAGCAGAAAGAAAGCGCTCAGGGCCACTTTTATCCAGCGGCTGAAACTCTGTTCTGGCGTCATGATGACCTCGGTTACGTTATTCTTTGTGATCACAGATCCCGTTAAGGTTCTGGTTGATGTGGGCCACCATGCGATTGAACTCCTTGATTTCCTGTTCACTCAGACCCGCCAGCACCTGCTGGCGGGTCTGATCCAGCACAGCGTCCATCTCATCCATCAGCGGACGCACCGCCGGCGTCAGGTACACCCTCTTGCCACGGCGATCATCGGCACAGACCCTGCGTTCCACCAGCCCCAGCTGTTCCAGCCCGTCCAGGGTGCGCACCAGCGACGGACTTTCCACCCCTACCCGGCGCGCCAGCTGATGTTGCTGGATTCCATCTTCATATTTCAGATGTGTCAGGGTGATCCAGCGGCTTTGGGTCAGCCCCAGTGGCTTGAGTCGTTCATCGTTGAGCCAGCGCCACTGCCGAACCAGGCAGGCCAGAGCCATTCCCAGGGTTTTCATCGCCACCTCCAAATTAGTTAGCATGCTAATTATGCTCTTGCTAACTATATTATTCAATATCCCTGACCGCATCGTTCGACCCCTTGATGCGTTCTGGCAAACCGGCAGGTTTCTTGCATTCTTACGATACCAGTAGCGATACAAGTACCGGCCCCCTGCGGGGTATGCCGGCACCATGCAGCCCCCGAGCGGCAAGAACGCCGAATTCGGGTTAGAATGCATGCACCATGGTGGTGCAAATGCAGACAAGAGGACAAACCGGTGTCGGGATCCCAGCCAGACGTACAAGCGATTATAGATAACCTGCTCACGGCGGTGCTGGTGGTGGATGCCGAACTGAAGGTGCTGTTTGCCAATACCGCCGCCGAACAATTGCTGCCCCTGAGCAAGCGCCGGCTGCAGGCGATGCCGCTCAATCTGGCGGAAGAAGATATTTCACTGGATATGGCCCGCATCAGACACTGCATCTATACCGAACAAGGTTTTACCGACAGCGAGGTGCAGCTGATGATCGACGGCGTACCGCGCTGGGTCGAGGTCAGTGTCACCCCCCTGCCCTTGTCGTTACCAGAGCGGGGGCAGACCCGGGCGCTGATCGAACTCAGACTGATCGACCAGCAGAAGAAAATCAGCCAGGAGCTGCAACAGCGCACCCAGCAGCAGGCAGCCCGGGAGCTGGTGCGGGGCCTGGCACACGAAATCAAGAACCCGCTGGGTGGCCTGCGCGGAGCCGCCCAGCTGCTGGAACGAGAGCTGCCCCGGGAAGAGTTGAAGGAGTTCACCCAGCTGATCATCGCGCAGGCGGACCGACTGCGTAACCTGGTCGACCGGTTACTGGGCCCTCAGCGCCCCGGCCGGCGCCAGGTCGCCAACCTGCACTCGGTACTGGAGCAGGTGCGCCGTCTGGTGGCGATGGAAATTCCGCCCGGCATCGGTCTCGGCCGGGATTACGATCCCAGCATTCCCGACTTCGAGATGGACCCGGAACAACTGCAACAGGCGCTGCTCAACATAGTCCGCAACGCCGTCGAGGCACTGGGCGACCACGGTCATATCCAGATCCGGACCCGCACCGCCTTTCAGGTGATGCTGCAGGGCCGCCGCTACCGACTGGCGGCGGAAATCCGCATTATCGATAATGGCCCCGGCATTCCCGACCCCCTGCGCGACACCCTGTTCTACCCCATGGTGACCGGTCGCGACGGCGGCACCGGCCTGGGGCTGTCTATCGCCCAGGATCTGATCCATCAGCATCAGGGCCGTATCGAAACCCAAAGCAGTCCCGGGCGCACCGAATTTATTATCTATCTGCCGTTACGACGCTAGGAGAGCCTTATGACCGAACAGGTATGGATTGTCGATGACGACAGCTCGATTCGCTGGGTACTGGAGCGGGCCCTGGGCCAGGCCGGTTTCGACTGCCAGAGCTTCACCGACGGCGAAAGCGTGCTGGCCGCGCTGCCACAGGGCAAGCCCGGCGTGGTGGTGTCCGATATTCGCATGGGCGGCATGGATGGCCTGACCCTGCTGGGCGCCATTCACGAACAGCTACCCGAGTTGCCCGTCATCATCATGACCGCCCATTCGGATCTGGACAGTGCGGTCAGCGCCTACCGGCACGGCGCCTTCGAGTATCTGCCCAAACCCTTCGATATCGACGATGCGGTCGCCCTGGTGCAAAGAGCCACAGCCCACCTGCGGGAAAGCAAATCCAAAGCTCGGATCGCCGAGCCCGACACCGTCAATGCCCCCGAGATCATCGGCGAAGCCCCGGCCATGCAGGAGGTATTCCGCGCCATCGGCCGCCTGGCCCGTTCTTCCATTTCGGTGCTGATCAACGGCCAGAGCGGCACCGGCAAGGAGTTGGTGGCTCATGCGCTGCACAAGCACAGCCCCCGCGCCCAGAACCCCTTTATCGCCCTGAACATGGCCGCCATCCCGAAAGATCTGATTGAGTCGGAACTGTTCGGCCACGAAAAAGGCGCCTTCACCGGCGCCAACAGCATTCGTCAGGGCCGTTTCGAGCAGGCCAATGGCGGCACCCTCTTCCTGGACGAAATCGGCGACATGCCGCTGGATATTCAGACCCGGCTGTTGCGGGTGCTGTCCGACGGCCAGTTTTACCGGGTAGGCGGCCATCAGCCCATCAAGGTGGATGTGCGTATTATCGCCGCCACTCACCAGGATCTGGAGCTCAAGGTATCCGACGGCGACTTTCGCGAAGATCTGTTCCACCGGCTCAACGTCATTCGCGTTCATATGCCGGCGCTGAAAGACCGACGAGAAGACATTCCCAAGCTGGCCCGCCACTTTCTGGCCAAGGCTGCCAAAGAGCTGAGCGTCGACGCCAAGGGCCTGCATCCGGACGCCCAGGCCTGTCTGCAGTCTTTGCCCTGGCCCGGTAACGTGCGCCAGCTCGAAAACGTCTGTCGCTGGCTGACGGTCATGGCCTCGGGCCAGGAAGTGCTGGTCGCCGATCTGCCAGCGGAGCTGATGCAGAAAGAACGGGGAAAAGAAACCGGCGGCGCCGGGCAGGACTGGCGCCAGGCACTGCAGGACTGGGCCCGGCAGGAACTGGCCTCAGGCCGGCAGGATTTGCTGGCCGATGCCCAGCCCGACTTCGAGCGCATTCTGCTCGACTGTGCCCTGAGTCATACTCAGGGTCACAAGCAGGACGCCGCCCGCCTGCTCGGCTGGGGTCGCAACACCCTGACCCGCAAGCTGAAAGAGTTGCATGGCAACGACCAACTGATAGAGGATGAATAATCACGCCGACCCCAAGCACGAGGAAAACGCCATGATAGACCCCAGCCTGCCCCTGCTCGACCTGCACCGCCATCTGGATGGCAATATCCGCCCCGCCACCATACTGGAGCTGGGTCAATGCTTTGACATGACGCTGCCCGCCACCACTCTGGAGGGGCTGCGCCCTCATGTACAGGTACAGGGAAAAAGTCGGGATCTGGTGTCGTTTCTCGCCAAGCTGGACTGGGGCGTCAAGGTACTGGGCAGCTACGACGCCTGTCGCCGGGTCGCCTATGAAAACGTCGAGGACCTGCAACGCGCCGGTATCGATTATGCCGAATTGCGCTTCAGCCCGGGCTACATGGCGATGAGCCACCGGCTGGATCCGGAGGGGGTGGTGGAAGCGGTGATCGACGGGGTGGCCACCGGCAGCCGCGACTTCGGCATTCCGGCCAAACTGATCGGCATCATGAGCCGCACCTTCGGCCAGCAGGCCTGTGAACGAGAGCTGGCAGCCTGTCTGGCCCACAAAGACCGTCTCATCGCCATGGATCTGGCTGGCGACGAACTCGGCTTTCCCGGTGACTTGTTCGAGCGGCATTTCAGACAGGTGCGCGACGCCGGTCTGCATGTCACGGTACACGCCGGCGAAGCAGCCGGTGCCGCCAGCATCTGGCAGGCGATTAAGGATCTGGGTGCCGAACGCATCGGCCATGGGGTAAGAGCGGTGCAGGATGAATCCCTACTCGACCATCTGGCCGAGCATCGCATCGGCATCGAAACCTGCCTGACCTCCAACCTGCAGACCAGCACGGTGGCCGAGCTGAGCACCCATCCCATCCACCGTTTTCTGGGACGGGGCATACCGGTGTGCCTGAATACCGATGATCCGGCGGTGGAAGGCATAGAACTGCGCCACGAATACACAGATGCCGCGCTTGCAGCTGACCTGACGCCGGCGCAGACCCGCCAGTGTCAGGAAAACGCCCTGGCCATGGCCTTTATCAGCGCCGAGGAAAAAGCCGCCCTGCTGCTGGCCAGCGCCGCGCGGGAGTAGCAGAGGAAAAGCCCTTTTTATTGCCACAACACCAGGATTCCCGATACCAGGGCGAACACCAGCACGAACTGGCGTAGGAAGCGGGCATTGAGCCGCCGATGCACCCATTGGCTAAACGCCAGCCCCAGCGCCAACGCCGGCAGCATCCAGCCCACCGGCTGCAGTAGTTCGACCTGTAGCCGACCACTGAGCGCCAGCACCAGCAGCGAGACCAGCTCGCCGATCAGGAAACACAGGGCCACCGAGGCGCGCAAAGTCGCCACCGGCATATGCTGGTACACTAGGGCCAGGGGCGGCCCGCCGATGCCGGTGGCGGTTTCGGTGATACCGGTGATCACCCCAGTCGACACAAAGGCCTTGCGCCCCGGCGCAAAGGCCGGTGCCAGCCAGCTGACCAGCACCGCCGCTATAGTGGACACCCCGATCAGGATGTTGAGCTGATTCAGGGGCAGCACCACCAGCACCCAGAGCCCGCCGAAGGTGCCCAGCACCCGGCCCAAGGATATCCACTTGGTGCCCAACAGATCGATGGCGTGACGCTCCCGCCAGGCGATCAGGGCGTTGAGTGGTAGCATCAGCACCAGCAGGCTGATCGGCAGCAACGACGGCGCCAGCAGCCCCAGCACCGGCGCCACCACCAGGGCGAACCCCATACCGGTGGCGCCCTGAACAAAGGCGCCCGCCGCCACCGCCAGGGCGACCCAAACGAAGATATCCGGACTCATAATGCACGCTCGTCGAGTCGCGAGCTGATATCCGGCTGCTGCGCTTCCCGCTCCCGCCGATGCCGGCCCGAATCGGGATGAATTTTCTGGATCGGCGCCCGTGCCACCACCGCCTTGGCATGCTCGTCCACCTCACGCATCAGGGCCCGGGCATCCCAGTCCAGCGGCCAGCCCTCCCACAACCGCAGGCGGCCGGCCACGAACACCCCCAGGATTTGATCCCGGTTGGCCAGCCGCACCAGCTCCCAGCATAGATCCCAGGACGGCAACATCTCGGGCACCTCCAGATCCACCAGCAGGAAATCGGCCGCCAGGCCCGCTGCTATTTCCCCGGTGGCGAGATTCAGCACCTTGGCCCCGCCGCGGGTGCCCTGCTCCAGCCAGGGCCAGCCACCGCCGCAGGACGAATCACCCACCGCCAGGCCGAAGGCAAATCGTTGGGCCGCCTCTGCATAATCCAGCAACCGGAAACCGTCGCTGCGGGTACCGTCAGTGCCTAGGCCGAGGCGGATCCCCAGGCTGTGCATCAGTTGGGCCTGAGCCACGGCGTTGCCCTTCCAAGCACTGGCCACCGGGTTGTAACTGACCGCACTGTCGGAGTCGCGCAGCATCATCAGCTCGTCGGGGGTGAGCAGGGTCGCATGGGCGAGCAACGACTGGGGTCCCAGAGCCCCGACCCGGTGCAGGTGCTCCACCGGGCGCAGACCCCGCTGCTCCAGAGAGCGTTCCACCGCCACCAGGTGTTCGTTGACGTGGGTCTGGAACAAGATGCCGGCCTCGGCGCAGAGCGCCGACACACGATGCAGCATGGTATCGGTGGCGATCTCCGGGATGGGAATGGCCAGCGAAGGAGTGACCAGCGGCTGGTCCTGCCAGCCGGCAATGTGTCGCTCGGCCCGATCCAGTATGGGCCCGGGCGCCATCTCCTCGTTGCCACGCTTGTTGTTACACACCACTCCCAACACGCAGCGCAGTCCCGCTTCGGTAGTGGCGTGGGCGATGGCGTCCAGCCCCTCGCTGGCTCGTGTACCGGCATCACAAACGGTAGTGAAGCCACCACGCAGGGCCTCCAGCGCCGCCAGCTTGGCGGTCAGATAGAGGATATCTGGGTTCAGGCCGGATTCCATGGGTACCCATACCCGGCGGAAAATCTCCGACGGTTCGCCGAATACCAGGGACTTGCCGAAGGACTGGGTCAGGTGATGATGGGTATCGATAAAACCGGGCATGATCAGCTTGCCCGGCAGGGCGGTCACCGCCAGCTCCGGGTAGGCCGCCTGCAGCTCGGCCAGAGGGCCGACGGCGCCGAAGCAATCGCCATCCAACAGGATGGCGTGCTCCCGCACCGGGCCTGCCGCCAGCAATAGCCAGTCGGGCGCCAACAGGCAACGTTGTTCGAACTGACGGGGATTGAGTTGAGTCTTCATAGCTATCCTTTTGTTGATTAGAGCAGGTCCCAGGGCCTGCCCGGTTATATCAGCGGCTCTGTAGCCGGGAGTGGTTTTCGGCCTCGGCAACCGGTGCCGACCCCTTGCCTAGGTAGTGAAACAGGGCATTCATCAGGGCAGCGGTGATGGCGCCCATGGCGACACCGTTACTCAACAGGGAGGCCAGCCCGGAGGGAAACTGGCTATAGACGCCGGGCACCAGTATCGGGAACAGTCCCACCGCCAGCGCCACCGAGACCACATACATGTTGGCGTGCTGGCGCAAATCGACCCGACGCAGCATGTCGATGCCCATAGTGCCGACGATGGCGAACACTACCAGGCCGGTGCCGCCGACCACCGCCTCGGGCACGCCGTGGATCACCCGCGCCAGGGGGGAGAGCAGCGCGAACAGGATCAGCATCAGGCCGGAAACCAGGGTGACATAGCGGGAGCGGATACCGGTGGCCCGCACCACGCCGATGTTCTCGCCGCTGGTGATAATCAACGAAGTGCCGAACAGACCACCGAGCAAGGACACGACGGCGTCACCACGGATGGTCCTGGCCACGTCGTTTTCTGGATCCATCTTCTTGTCCACCACCTCGCCGATGGCAATGGTCTGGCCGGTGGCCTCCACCATGGAGATGATGCAGAAGATCATCAGAGGCAATGAGGCCAACAGATCAAACTTGGGCATGCCGAAGGGCAGCAGCGACGGCAGGCTGAACAGGGGAAACAACGATAGATGCTCGGTATGAAAGGCACCGAACAGCACCGCTACCAGGGTACCGCCCAGCAGGCCCAGCAGGATCGCCAGCTGGCCCATCATGCCGCTCAGCACCCGAGCGAACAGCACGGTGAAACCGATGGTGGCGAAGGCCAGCAACAGGTTGAGCGGCGCGGCGAAGCCCTCGGTGCCGGGGTTACCGACGATCAAGAAGCCCGAAATCTTCACCAGGTTGATGGCCACCAGCAACAGCATGGTTCCCACCACCACCGAGGGGAAGAAGCGCAAGAACTTCTTGAACACGGGCAGCACCAAGAAATAGAACAGTGCAGTCAGGAACACCGCCCCCGAGGCGGTGGCCACATCGGTCTGCTGGGCAATCAAAATGAAAAGAACGATAGGCGCGCCGCCCGGCAGCATGATGAACGGCAGCCGGGCGCCGAAGCCGCGCCAGCCGATGGACTGCAGCAGGGTACCGATACCGCAGATGATAAAGGTGGCGCTCAACAGGTTAATGGTCAGCTCCGGGGTAAAATCCAGCGCCGTGGCCATCAGGAACACGGAGGCGATGGGCGAAGCCGCCATCACCAATACATGTTGTAACCCGAACGCCAGCAGCGTCTTCAGGGGCAGCTTTTCGTCGACCGGGGCGGTGACGTCCTTGTGTACTTCCGACATGATATTCTCCTTGCATCCACATGCCGTCGGCGCTCATAGCCGGCGGCTCCTTGCCACACAACCCAAATCGATTTAGGTGATAGCCGAAAAATAACCCGTCACTATGATATCCAGCACGGATTTCCCATCCCTCGCCAATGTTTCCAGAGATGAATCGATTTGGGTGCTTAACCAACAAACCCCAAATCGATTTGGTTAAAAGTTATTCCAGCTTTCTCTCCCTGTCAAGCCGGTATTTTCACCAATTTTGTTGACCCGAGACCGACACCAGAATCGATTTGGTCCTGAACCGGACCGGGAGTATACTCGAGGGCATACGCGAGCAGCCCGCAGGGATCCCATGAGTTCAGCCAAGCACGGCGGCCCCCGCCGCCTGACCATCGCCGATGTCGCCGAGGCGGCGGACGTGTCCCGCACCACCGTCTCCCACGCCCTCAACGATCGGGGACAGGTGGATCCCAAGACCCGGGCTCGAGTCAAGGAAGTAGCCCGCCTGCTGGGCTACAGCCCCAACCTGCGGGCCCAGCGCCTGCGCACCGGCCGATCCAATTCCATTGCCCTGCTCTCCTCCATGCCCTTCGCAGTGGCTGGCGGCGCTTCCCGCCTCGGCTTCATGATGGAAATCGCCGCCACTACAGCAGAGGCGGCGCTAAGGCAAGGTCTGGCCCTGGTGCTAGTGCCGCCGCTGGCGGAGGCCAAGGGACTGCTGGACGAGCTGGACGTGGACGGCGCCATCATCATAGAGCCGGTGGCCCAGGATCCCCAGGTCACCCAGTTGCGGCGGCGCGGCATCACAGTGGTGTCCATCGGCCGCCAGCCGGAGGCAGATCCCCCCCTGCCCTACGTGGACCTGCAGGCCGGGGCCACCGGCCGCCTGTTGCTGGAACACCTGGCGGTCGGAGGGGCCCGCCACATCGCCCTGCTGGTCGGCCAGCAGCGCCGCCACTCCTACGTAGACGTGGAGCAGGCCTACCGCGACTTCATCACCGCCTGCGGCCTGCCCTGTCTGATCGCCAAGGCCGAGGAGGCCGGTGGCGAAGAAGCTGGGGCCGACGCCTGCCGCCGGCTGCTAGCCGAGCACCCGTCGCTGGACGCCATCTGCGCCCCGGTGGATGCCTTCGCCGTGGGCGCCATCCGGGCACTGCAGCAGGCCGGCCGCCGGGTGCCGGAAGACGTGAGGGTGGTGACCCGTTACGACGGCCTGCGGGCGCAGCAATGCCAGCCGCCGCTAACCGCAGTCAACTTGCACCTGGAAGAAGTGTCAGCCCAGGCCATTTCCCTGCTGCTGGCACACATCAACGGCAAGGCAGTCCCGGGTATCGTCCGTGGTCCGGCCCCCGAGCTGATCATCAGGGCTTCTTCCGATAATTCTTGAACCGGAAACAGGCCTCGCCGTTCAGATCACCCGCGAGAACTGCTGGCCGCGGGCCTGGCGGCGCAGGTGCACATCGAAACACATGCAGATATTGCGGATCAGCAACTGGCCCTTGGGCACGACTCGAATGGCATCATCGGTCAGGGTCACCAGACCATCGTCGATGAAGGTCTGCAACAGCTGGAGATCGTCGGCGAAGTAATCGGCGAAACGGATGCCGTATTGTCGCTCCAGCGGGGCAAGCTCCTGCTCGAAGTTGCAGATCAGCGTCTTGATCAGATCCCGGCGCAGGCAGTCGTCTTCGTTCAGTGCATAACCGACGGTCTGGGCATGGCCCAGTTCGTCCAGCTGGCGGTAATACTGCTTCAGATCCTTGTGATTCTGGGAGTAGGCATCGCCGATCATGCTGATGGCCGACACGCCCAGGCCCAGCAGATCGCAGTCGCCCCGGGTGGTATAGCCCTGAAAGTTGCGGTGCAGCCCGCCCTCGCGCTGGGCCACCGCCAGGCTGTCGTCCGGCAGCGCGAAGTGATCCATACCGATAAACTGATAACCCTGGCCGGTCAGGTAGGCGATGCTGTGCTGCAGCATCGCCAGTTTCTTCGCCGGCGCCGGCATATCCGAGTCTTTCAGCTTGCGTTGGGCGGAGAAGCGGCTCGGCAGGTGAGCGTAGTTGAACACCGACAAGCGGGCCGGCTTCATGGCCACCACCTGTTCCAGGGTATGGTGAAAGCTTTCCGGAGTCTGTAACGGCAGGCCGTAGATAAGGTCCAGGTTGGTGGAGCCAAAACCGAGCTCGGCGGCCCGGCTGACCAGCGCCTCGATGAAGTCGTTATCCTGTTCCCGGTTGACCACCCGCTGCACATCTTTGTCGAAGTCCTGTACGCCCAGGCTGATGCGGTTGAAACCTTCTTCCTTCAGCACGTCCAGCAGGCTCAGTTCGATTCTGCGCGGATCGATCTCGATGCCGAACTCGCCCTGCTCGGCAAAGTGGAAGTGCCGGCGCAGCAGACCGCTCAGTCGACGGATTTGGGGCTCGGTCAAAAAGGTGGGGGTACCGCCGCCCCAGTGCAGCTGGGTCACGGTTCGCTCGATAAACAGCGGCGCCAGGCGCGTGATTTCCCGCTCCAGATAGTCGAGGTAAATGTCGGCCTTGCCCTGATGACGGGTGATAACCTTATTGCAGCCGCAGTAGTAGCACAGCTTGTGGCAGAAGGGGATATGGACATAGAGCGACAGCGGTCGCCCGGGATAACGGCCGGCGGCGGCTTCGAGCTCCGTCATGCCGAAGCCGTCGTTGAACTCCAGCGCCGTGGGGTACGAGGTATAACGCGGCCCCGAATAATTGTACTTTTCGATCAGGGCCTGATCCCATTCAATCTGTGCTGACATTACCTCTCCCCGGTCAGCGACCGGGCAGTTCCAGACTGGCCAGCCGCGTTACCTCAATTTTGATTTGTGCTTCCAGCTCCTGTTCGAAGCCGGCTCGTTGCAGATCCATGCGCATGATTTCATTGCGCTTGTATTGCTTGCGGGCATCGTGGGTCGGCATTTCCCTGACTCGTTCATACAAGTCGTACAGGCCCGGGTATTCATCGGCAAATTCTTTCGGCTGTGCAAACTGCAGGGCGTTGAGCAGGTTGGTCAGGCGTATGGCGCCTTCCGACAGGTTGCACTGGTCTTCGCGCATGGCCATGGCGATGGTGCGAATGCTGTCCAGAATACGCTCGTTACGTTGGGTAACAGCCTGCTGTTGCCGCTGGGTTTGCTGCTTCAGCCGGGCCAGCAGTTTTCCCGCATAGACCGCCAGCCCCACTATGATGACGCCGCCCACGAGGGCGGCCATCAACCAGGGTGAGATCATGACTTATCTTCCTTGTCTTCGTATTGTGCAGGATCAAGATCTGCGTCCATAAAGCGGGTCCAGAGATCGTCGCCTTCTGCCGGCTCTTCTTCATCTTCTTCCAGCAGACCGAGCTCTTCCAGCAACTGCTGATGGCGAGCCAGGGTCTTGTCCAGCCAGCCGGCATCGTCTTTGCCCAGCTTCTCGCCCGCATCCACCTTGTCCAGCAGGGTATTGAGCCGCTCGTTGTTTTCCAGCTGTTCCAGCTGCTGCTCCGGCGTCAAGGCCTCGACATCTGGGTCGATAACCGGTGTCACCCTGGCCGGCTTCGGCGCCTTGGCGGGCTTAGCGGGTTTCGCTACCTTGGTGGTTTCCCCTTGCACCAGGGCTATCGGCTTTTTAGAACCCAGACGCGGATCCTGAGGTGCCTTGGTGCCGCCGTTCTGCTGACCAGCCTCACCGGTATTGTGCCGGGAGCCGGCCGCCAGCCCCTTGCGTTTGGCCTTGCGCTTGCGATCCTTGCTCTGCTCGGCAGTTTCCCGATTTTCCTTGCGGGCTCCGATTTGACCCGGGGTACGGGTCTTTTTCATGCGTGTCATACAGACTCCGGTATTTGCAGAAGTATCACATCGGCACCGATGAATTCGATGCCGAGCCCGTCCCGTGCCGCCAGCCAGAGAAAGGTTTCCCGGCTGAAAAAGCTGACATGGGTGGGATCCTGTTTGTAATGCCAGTTGGCAAAAGCCGCCTGGTCCTGGGCCAGCTTGGTCATGATGGCCAGCCAGCCTCCCGGCCGGAGCAGGGTCAGCAGCTGCTGCCACTCCCTGCCCGGCCGGTAAAAATGTTCTATCGCTTCGGTACAGCAGACAAAGTCGTAACACTGCTGCAACCGGGCCGGATAGTGCGCATAGTAAGGATCATAGGTGGTGGTGGCAAAGCCTGCTTCGGTCAGCATGGCCGCCAGCGCCGGGCCCGGCCCGCAGCCGAAATCGAGTCCCCGGCTGCCTGCGGGCAAGCGGGTCATCAGCGGCTCCGCCACACGTGCCAGAAAACGCCGATAGCCCTTATCATCGGGCCGGTTCTCGTGCAGATCATATTCCGCCTTCTCCGCCACCGCATCCAGCCGGCATCCGGGCTCGACGAAGATCAGCCGGCACCGGTCGCACCGATGGTAACGACGCCGCGCATCCTGCCAGAACAGGGGAGTCTCGATATGATCACAGAGGGGACAGTTCAGGTCGTGCGGCAGGGCAGACATGGGGAAACCAGATAAAGCAGGGGGCACCAGGCCCCCGGAGTGATAGTATTAACGCAGACCAGCTACGTACTGGGACAGTACGTCGATATCGTTGTCGGTCAGCTTGGCGGCAATGCCGCTCATCATGCCGTTGGGATCGTTGTTACGTTCGCCACTGCGGAACATTTTCAGCTGGGCCGCAATATAGGCCGGATGCTGACCAGACAGACTCGGAAACTTTGCCGACTCCAGACCTTCGCCGCGAGGACCGTGACAGGCCATACAGGCGGTCACACCACGCTCGATATCGCCACCCTGATACAGGGCGGCACCCTGCTCAATCACCTCTTCGGGAGTGGCGATGGGGGTAATGGCCTGGCTGGCGAAATATGCCGACACATCGGCCATGTCCTGTTCGGACAAGGGCATCGCCATACCGCCCATGATGGCGTTGGCACGACCTTCGCCACCGGTGAGGGCGGCCTTGAATTCAACCAGCTGCTTGGTCAGGTAAGAGGCGTGCTGACCGGCCAGTTTGGGATACATATCGGTCGGGCTGTTACCATCGGCACCGTGACAGGCCGCGCAGGTGGCGGCTTTGGCCTTACCTGCTTCGACGTCGCCCTGGGCCTGGGCAACACCGACCACTCCGAGCATTAAGGCTAGCGTGAAAATAATTTTTTTCATGACGTTCCGAGTTCTCGTTGTAAGAGCTTCCAGATCACATACCTGCGAGGGCATGTTACAATGCGATTCAAAAAACGGCACCATTCTACAACGATTTTGCGAGAAAGTAAGCAAAGCGGGTTTAGAACCCAGGGGAATTCATATTGAATAACAAACAGATAAATTTTAACACCGCCCGCTTTATTACCAGCGCGCCCGATATCAACCAGATGCCGGCAGACAGCGGGATAGAGATAGCCTTTGCCGGGCGCTCAAACGCCGGTAAATCCTCCGCCCTGAACACCATAACCCAGCAGAAAAGTCTGGCGCGCACCAGTAAAACGCCGGGGCGCACCCAGCTGATCAACGTATTCGAACTGAGCGAAGGCAAGCGGCTGATCGATTTGCCCGGCTATGGCTATGCCAAGGTGCCGGAAGAAATGAAGCTGAAATGGCAGCAGGCCCTGTCGGTCTATCTGCAACAGCGCGAAAGCCTCAAGGGGCTGGTGGTGCTGATGGATATCCGTCATCCGCTCAAAGACATCGATCAGCAACTGCTGCAATGGGCCAGCGAAAGTCGGCTGCCTGTGCTGGCCCTGCTGACCAAGTGCGACAAGCTCAAGCCGGGCCCGCGCAAGTCCGAAGTGCTGCGAGTGCGGGAAGCCGTGACCGTCTTCGGTGGCGACATCCGCGTCGAGTCATTCAGCTCGCTCAAGGGCCTGGGCCTGGACAGAGCCAGGGAAATTCTGAGCGAATGGCTGCTGCAGGATGATGAAGCTATCGCCACAGAAGTACCAGACGAGCAAGCATAACCACCGCCTCACCGACATCACCTTTGCCAGGAATGATATGCACAAAACCAGAACGCAATTTGTGGCCGACGCCATCAGAACCAAGATTCTACGCGGCGAAATAAAAGGTGGCTCGGCCCTGCGCCAGGATGCCTTGGCAAAGGAATTCGACGTCAGCCGGATCCCCGTCCGGGAAGCCCTGCTCACCCTGGAAGCCGAAGGCCTGGTGGAATTCGAGGCCCACAAGGGTGCCTACGCCACCGAGCTGTCAGCTCCCAAGATCCTGGAGCTCTTCGAACTTCGGGTATTGCTGGAATGCCACATCCTTGCCGCAGCCATTCCCAGCCTGACCAAAGAGAAGCTGGATGATGCCGAGGCCCTGCTCATCCAGCTGGATCATCTACTGGATACTTCAAGCCAGATAGATCACTGGAGCGATCATAACTTCGCTTTTCACCGAGCCCTGTACGAAGCCGCCGAAAAACCGGAAACCATGGCACTGATCACCCAGCTGAATACCCAGTCCGACCGTTATATCCGGATTCACTTGCTGCATGCAGCCGGTGTACACAAAGCCGAAGCTGAGCACAGGGAGCTTTTAGAACTGTGCCGGCGTGGCGATATCACCGCCGCCTGCGACCTGCTGCGACGCCACATTCTGGTTGCGGCCGATGATATCGTCGCCCTACTACATCAACAGCAGCAACAGGGTTGCTGACAACACTGGAAACCTAATGCGCCTCGATCGTTTTTTATGTGAAAGCACCGGTCTGACCCGCTCTGTGGCCAAGAAAGCCCTGCACCGGGGTGATGTCACCGTCGACGGCATCGTGGTCAAAAAGAGTGACCAGCAGATCGACGGCCAGGAAGTGCGCCTCGAAGGTCGCCTGCTGGGTGCCCCATCCGCACGTTATCTGCTGTTGCACAAGCCCGCCGGTTATATCAGCTCCACCCAGGATGAAGACCATCCCTGTGTGCTGCAGCTGCTGCCGCCGGAGCTGCGCCGCGGTATACAATGCGCCGGGCGCCTGGATGTGGATACCACGGGCCTGCTGCTGCTGACCGACGACGGCCAATGGTCGCACCGCCTGCGTTCGCCGAAGAAAGCCTGCAACAAGGTCTATCAGGTCGAGCTGGCCGAACCGCTGGCAGAAGATGTCGCCGGACGCTTCGCACAAGGAGTGGATTTACACGGAGAAGACAAGGCGACCCTACCAGCCACCCTGGAAGTGGTCACCCCTACCCGGGTACTGCTGACCATACAGGAAGGAAAATACCATCAGGTGAAACGCATGTTTGCCGCCGTAGGCAACCACGTCTCGGGCCTGCACCGGCTGCAAATCGGAGACATAGTACTGGATGACAGCCTGGCTCCGGGCGAGTGGCGACACCTGACATCGGAAGAAATAGCCAGTATATAAGCAAGCACCCCATAAAAATGGCGCCTGATGGCGCCATTTGCATCCAAAATACCCGATAACTGAGTCAGCAGCATGTAAACTGGTTCAATCGCTGCCCCAGCCTTTTGAAACTTGCGGTAATGGACAGGCCACCCAGAGCGGTGCAACGCAGCTCATGCGCAATACTCTTACCCACGTCGAACATGGTTTTTACTACCTCATCGCAAGTGACTACCGGATCGCAATCGGCCAGCGCCATATTGGCGCAAGACAAGGCATTAGAAGCGGCCATCACATTACGACCCAGGCAAGGAGTCTCTGCGCGATTGGCAACCGGATCACCGATCATGCCCAGCGAGGCAGCGGTAATCACCTGCCGCCGCCATCGAGATCCCGCCCCAGGGTTCAATGATTTCAATTGGTTATCAAGCTCGGCAGATAGGTGGCCGCCATCGGAAACACCACCACCGTCAACAAGACCAGTAACTGCAGGATAACGAAAGGCATCACCCCCTGGTACATATGCCGGTAGCTCATATCATCCGGTGCTATGGACTTCAGGTAGAAAATTGAAGGTGCCATCGGTGGAGTCAGATAGGAAGTCTGTATCACCACCATAAACATCACTGCGAACCAGATGGGATCTATGCCGGCTGTTTTTATAAGTGGCGTGAAGATAGGTACAAAAATCAGCACAATCGAGATCCAATCCAGCACGAAACCGGCCAAAAAAATCACCGCCATCAGGATAAAGGTAAGCTGATAGACTCCTATATCCAGGCTGTTGATGGCATCGACTATCATCCAGCCGCCGCCGGAAACGGCGAAGATACTGGTGAACATGGTTCCGCCAACCACAATCATCATAATCATGGCGGTGATCTGTATGGTGGTTTTCAATGCGCCGATAAAACTCGACCAGGACAGCTCACGAAAAACCAGGGCAATCAGTGCCGCACCGGCGGCGCCTACCGCAGCCGCCTCTGTCGGTGATGCAATTCCCAGTAACAGAGAACCCAGTACCGAACTGATCAACAACAAGGGGGGCAATATGGCCCTGGCAGTCATCAGCAGTTTTTCTGACAATGCCACTTCCTGTTCCAGTATCACCGCCGGTCCCAGGTCTTTCTTGAAATAACAGGCGACAACCATATAGATCATGAAGAAGGCCACCATCATTATTCCGGGGATCAGGCTGGCCGCAAACAACTGGCCGATCGACAACTGGGCCATGGAAGCATAAACCACCACCACAATGGAAGGCGGAATTATGGTACCGAGAGAGCCACCGGCACAGACGGTACCCGCCATTAGTCCCTTGTTGTATTTGTATTTGGCCATGGCCGGCAAGGCCATCATTCCCACGACGATTTCCACCGCCCCCACCACTCCCGAAGCAGCGGCAAAGATGGCACACATCACTATGGTTGACAGCGCCAGGCCACCGGGCAGACGACCAAACCACAGTTGTAATGCCTGAAACAACCTTAACGCAAGACCCGTTTTTTCCAGAATGGCCCCCATTAATATGAATAATGGAATAGATGACAGGGTGAAGTTTGCTGCGGTATGTAATATGGCACCATAAAGCTGGTTAAACAGCAGATCGCCAAAGGTGAAAAAACCGAAGATTACCGAGGTGACTATCAGTGATAGAGCCACGGGAATACCGAGAAACACGAATACAAACAGGATGATAAACATCCACAATGGAATTAGTTCAGTCATGGCTCATCTCATCCTTGGTAACCGATTCGCCGGGGATCTTATCCCCCTGTAAATATCTGATACCGTCCATATAGACCTGTAGGGTAAACGCCATCAAACCGATGGCGATGGCACTATAGAAAGGCCAGACCAGGGGTGACCAGGGACTGACACTTTCCACTTCACCCGTTACCCATGCGCTGATGGCTTTCTCTCCTGCTACATAACTCAGGAAGAAAAATGACGGTCCTATCATGAAGAAATAAAAAAACAAGTTGATAAATTGTTGATGCCTCAGGGAGAGCCGGGAAGAAAGAAAATCGATTCTCACATGAGATTCCACTTTAAGGGAATAACCACTTGCCAGTAAAAACAAGCTGCCATTGAGCATATAGGATATGTCAAATGACCATAATGTCGGCGCACCAAATACATAGCGTGAGATCACTTCATACAGGATCGAAGCCACCAGCATGACGACCATGGCCATGGATATTTTTGCCAACAAAAAAGAAATTCCGTCGAGACGTAAAAATAACACATTCATGACTTTCACCTCATGAGAAAATGACTCCAAAAGGATTCATTCTCCACCCCAAAAGAGCCAGTTAAGCAGAATCAATACCGGGCAGGCTGTAATAGACGGCCTGCCCTGCATCTTGAGTCAGGAGGGAATCGGCAAGGGATCTAATCTCTTACCAATACGGATGAATTTCTAGCCCAACGTTCCTGATAACCCTGATAATCCTTGAGCAGAGTTGTCATTTTTTTATTTCCTTTCTCGGCCTGCTCCCTGGCCCGCTCTGCCATCCATTGATGACCATAGCCTCGTATCTGCGCGATGACGCCCTGATCCAGAGTGATCACCTCGGTTCCATATTCCTTGTATTTGTCCATGGCCTTCATATCTTCGTGGGCAAAGTGAAGATAAGACTCCATCGTAGTCAAACGGGCGGCATCTTCGATACGTCCCTGCAACTCTGGAGACAGTTCATCCCAGGTTTCCTGTTTCACAAAGAACTCCCATACAAAGGTAGGCTGGTGAATTCCGGGAGTGATGATATAAGGCGCGACTTCATGGAAGCCTTCCATAATATTCGATCCGGGAGTGGCCCACTCTACCGCATCGACCCCCTTTCGTTGCAGCAGTGTATATATCTCACCGGGAGGCACGACAGTGGGAACACCTTTGAGATAATGTTGTAATACCCCGGCCCAGGCACCGGAGGTTCGGTACTTTAGGTTTTCAAAATCGGCAACCTTGTGAATCGGTTTATTGGCATGCGCCAGAATTTCCGAAGTACCCAACCCTACTACCATGGTATGCAGGCCCATGAGCTCTTGCCGATATTGCTGCAGACTTTCAAGCCCACCACCTTCATACAGCCAGGTGATGGTGGCCTCGGGCGACATACCACCGGGAAAACCGGCAAAGATGGCATTGGTCGGATCCTGATTGACCAGATAAGAAGGGGTGGAGTGTCCTGCTTCTACAATACCATCCTGCACCGCTTCATATACCTGGAATGCCGGCACCACGACACCGGCACCGAAGGTTCTCAATTTTATTTCCCCCTCGGAATATACCTTAAGATGATCGCTGAAACGTTGCAGGAAGTTATTGTAGAAAAAGGATCCTTCCGGCACAGAAGTGGGAACCTTCCAGGTCACTTCCTTGGCTGCGACAACCGGTGCGACCAGAAGAACACAGGCTGTAATAATGGCACTACAGGAATGAGCTAATTTCATTTTCATATCCTTTTGAAAAATCTATCCCTGTTTTCCACGCAATGGAAAACAAGATGACGAACGTCATAAGCAGAAATAAAAAATTTGATTGATTAATAATGACGTCATCCATTTTTATGACGCCATGCTATTAACTATTCATTCAGGCCTGGTTATACCAGATGGTTTTCTTTTGCAGATACTGATCCATAGCTTCAAGACCGTTGTCTCTGCCACCGAAGCCGGACTGACCATAACCCCCGAAGGGAGTACTGATATCCCCTTCACTGAAACAGTTGATGGAGACAGTACCCGCTTTCAGTGCCCGGGAGACTCTATGGGCTCGCCCCATATGGCTGGTATAGAGGGAAGCGGCAAGACCATACTGAGTCTGGTTGGCCAGAGATACCGCCTCTTCCTCAGTAGAAAATTCGGTTACCGCCAGTACAGGGCCGAATACCTCGTCTCGGAACAGGGTCATGTCGGCACTGACGTCATCAAAAATGGTGGGCTCCACAAAGAGGCCGGCCCCGAGGGCAGGAGTATTACCGCCATAGCGCAGCCGGGCGCCCTGCTCCCTGGCCTGCTCGACCATGGCCTTCACCTTGTTGAAATGCACCGGCTCCACCATGGGCCCAACCATGGTGTCCGTTTCCTTGGGATCACCCAGTTTCCAGCCGGACAGGCGGGAACACAGCTTATCCAACAGCGGTTCCTTGATACCCTTCTGCACCAGCAGACGGGAGCCACAACTGCAGTTTTCACCCATGTTCCAGAAGGCTGCCGCCAGCACATCGTCGACGATAGCATCCAAATCTTCTACATCATCGAACACCAGTTGAGGGCTCTTGCCGCCACACTCGAGCACCACCTCTTTCAGGTTGCTCTGGGCCGAATACTGCAGGAACAGACGGCCGACCTCGGTCGAGCCAGTGAAAGACACCATGTCCACATCCGGGTGCAACCCCAGTGGCATACCGGTTTGCTCACCCAGACCCGTTACCAGCTGCAGCGCCCCTTCCGGGATACCTGCCTGATGGGCCAACTGCACCATACGCCAGGCACTCAGCGAGGTTTGCTCGGCTGGCTTCACAATCACCGAGTTACCGGTCACCAGCGCCGGCCCCACCTTCCAGGCAAACATCTGCGCCGGAAAATTCCACGGCAGCACAGCAGCAACCACTCCGATCGGCTCATTGACCACCAGGCCCAGAGTGTCATCCCCGGTCGGCGCCACCTTGCCAAACACCTTGTCTACCGCTTCCGCATACCAGGCCAGGGTGTTGATGGTTTCCGGAATATCGGTGTTCAGACACTCGGTGATCGGCTTGCCGCCATCTACACAATCCAGCGCCGCCAGCTCTTCCTGGTTTTGTTCCAGCAGCGCAACCCAGGCTTGCATACGTTGCTTGCGCTCGGCCGGGGCCAGTTTGCGCCATTCGCCTTGCTCGAAGCTGGTTCGAGCGGCAGCCACCGCCAGGTTAACTTGTTCTTCGGTACAGGCTTCAACCTGACCGATAACGGATTCATCAAAGGGATCTCGAGATTCCAGTGTCTGATTACCGGGCGTATAGCCAACGATAATGGCATCGGCCCGTAATTCACCCTGCTTTGCCCTGGCAAAGACATTTTCCACTTGTACCGACATGCCTATCTCCTTATTTCAATGCCTGGGTCAGCAGGGCCAGGAAGTCTTCTTCATCCTGCTGGCTCACCGGGTACAGGGGGGCCCGCACCGGACCTACCGGATAACCGATATGACCACAGCCCAGCTTGGCTTTCTGGTTGTAACCACCGGATTCCATGTTCTGCAGCACCGGTAAGATGCGGGCCATGATGCTCCTGACCTGCTGCCAGTCGCCGGCCTTGGCCGCTTCGATTATGTTGACATGATCGGCGGCCAGGTAGTTGGCGCCGCCGCCAATCCAGGAGCGGGCACCCCAAAACATATAGTCCGCACCCTGGTCATCAGAGCCACACACCACTTCAAAGTCTTCCAGACCCAGATTGAGCAGGGTCACGGCGCGGGTAAAGTCGCCGCTGCTTTCCTTGATGCCGACGATATTGGGATCCCCGGCCAGCACCTTGATGGCCTCGATGCCGATCTCCACCCCGGAGCGGGCCGGGAAGTTGTACATGATGATCGGCATGTCAGCTTCACGACTCACGGTCTGGTAATGGGCGATAATTTCGTCCTGCTCCGGCAGACAGTAGATGGGCGGCGCCAGCATCAGTGCCTGATAGCCCAGCTCCTTCGCTTCCAGCGCCTTGGCAATGGATCCTGCCGAGTGAGTGTCGTTAACACCGGCCACCAGTAACGCCTTGTCACCCACTTCTTTGGCAATAAAGGCCATCAGCTCACGGCGCTCGGCCTGGCTCAGTGCGTAATACTCACCGGTGGTGCCGCAAGCGACGATGCCGCTGACACCTGCTTCCAGTTGGTGGGCCAGCAGCGCGGCCAATGCCGGATAATCGATATGGCCGTCTTGAGCAAACGGGGTTACTACCGGAACCATTACACCTTCAATTTTCATTATGCATATCCTTATCGTTATGAGGGGCCTGAGCACAGGCCCGAAAAAGTAAGTTATAAGAGTGAGTTATGAAGAAGCCTTAGCCAGCGCCAGGCTCTCTTCGGATTCGTCTGCAGGCAGGGAGCTGCCTGTACCGGTGCGCCAGACGGCAATGTTGGCGTAGCCGTAAATCAGCGAGATAATCAGCACCAGGAAATGGAACCAGAGGAAAGGCAGATAGCTGAGAGTGCTGACTCCCAGAGTGGTAGCCATGAAGACACCACCATCGGACCAGGGCACCATGGGCGTGGTGATGGTACCGCCGGCCTCGGCGTTACGGGACAACACCCGACGGTCGATACCCTGCTTGTCGTAGTTTTTCTCGGTGATGGTGCTGGCGGTGATCAGCGACACATAGGCCGCACCACCGAAGAAGTTGCCGAAGAAACCGCCCAGCAGGGTCGACAAGGTCAGCCGACCGGCATTGCTGGCCCAAGACAGAAAGCCGTTACAGATCACGGTCAGAACGCCGATGCGGTCCATCAGCCCACCCAGTCCGAGGGCGAACAACACCAGGGCGATGACACCGAACATGGACTCGATACCGCCCCGATTCAGCAGAGTGTTGAGGAAGTCGACGTCAGAGCTCATGGCATTGCCGAAGTAGGCGGTATTAACCGCATCCAGCGCCGCCATGTCCTGGAACAGCACGGCACAGATGATGCCCAGCACGGCGCCGAAGCTGATCACCGGGATAGATGGCTTGCGCATGGCCAGCAGGATGATCACCATCAGCGTCGGCAGCAGCAGATACCAATTGATGTTGAACTGCTCGGCCAGGGCCATCATGGCCGCATCCGCCCGACTGGTGTCGGCGGCACCGTCAACATAGAAATAGCCCACTCCCAGGAATAACAGGCCGGCAATCAGGGCGGAAGGCGCGCTGACATAGAGCATGGACTTGATATGATCGATCAGGTCGACGCGGCAAAGGGATGCCGTCATCACAGTGGTGTCGGACAGAGGGGACAGCTTGTCACCCACATAGGCACCGGAAATAACCGCTCCGGCCACCAGCGGCATCGGAATGCCGAAGCTGTGGCCGATGCCCATCATGGCGATACCGGCGGTGCCTGCGGTACCGAACGAGGTTCCGGTCGCCAGCGACGTCAGGGCACAGATGATAAAAGCCGCAAAAAGAAAGATGCTGGGGCTCATCACCGACAGGCCGTAATAGATGATGCTGGGCACTATGCCACCGGCAATCCAGGTACCGATCAGGGCACCGACGGTGATCAACACCAGCACGGCTTCCATGCCGTTATGAATCCCTTTCAACAAACCTTTCTGAATGGTTTCATATCCCAGTCCCAGCCGGATACCCAGGCCGATCACCAGAAACCAGGACACGAACAGTGCCAGTTGTATGGGCAGACCCCACACATTCAAAAATAAATACATGACGCCGATAAAGGCTGCCAGCAGGCCCAGCACTTCAAAACCACTGGGCAGGCGAATCCTATTCGCCGGAGTTGACTGCTTGATATCCATATACATTCTCCCTGTTGTGCTACGAGTCCGGTTACATTTCTGAGCCCGGCAGGCAAACACTGTTGTTTAAGGTGTGCGAGGGTGGTAATTGCCCAAACCGCGCCAGGCGGAAAGGAGCTATATCGAGCCCGGACGGTTTTCCCGACAACAGGCCCAGAATGAGTTGGGCGGTGACCGCCGCTTGCGTCAGCCCCAAATGATGATGACCCAGAGCCAGCAGCAGGCGGCCCTGGGGGCCAACCCGGTCGATTACCGGCAATGAATCGGGTAAAGAAGGACGGCAGCCCATCCAGGGAGTAGCGCCTTTATTATCTATCCGCTCCCTGAACAGGGCATCTGCATGGCTTAATAACCCTCTCGCCCGTCGATAGTCCGGTACCCGTTTTAGCCCGGCAAACTCCACCGTTCCGGCCAAACGTAGTCCCCCCTTCATCGGGGTCATGATGAATTTCCGCTCCAGAGAGCTGACCGCCATCGGCAGACGACCGGGCTCGGCCGGTAGCATCAGGTGATAGCCTCGTTCTGTATCCAGAGGAATCTTGATACCAGCCAGCTCCTTGACCAGAGGTGCGGACCAGGCACCGGCGGCAACCAGTACCCGTTTGGCGAGCAACTTGCCTTTGCTGGTGTTCAATTCAATACCGCCCTCCAGGCAGCGTCCGCCATGAACGTCAGCTTGAAGCTGTTCCAATCCTGCGCCGACTGCCTGCTCAAACAGCTTGACCACTAGCCGATAGGGATCGGTAACATGCGCGGTATCGGGGAAGAACAGCCCTCCCCTTACTTCCGGGATCAAGCCGCTTATCTGCTGATGCAGGTGCTTGGCCGACCAAGGCTCGGCTGTTACCCCCAGGGTTTCCAGCACCCGTAAATGCTGATGCAGCTCGGAGAAGGCCGACTCGCTTTCGCACACCAACAAAGAGCCGTTTTCCTTCAATGACTGGCTCAGACCCGCCTGCTGTAACAATTGCTGCCAGGCCGGCAGGCTGGCTTCATTGAGCAGGCGCAACCCGGCGCTGCTGTTACGCTGAGCTTGAGGCCGCATATTGACCACCAGCTTTAGCAGCCAGGGGGCAATCTGGGGTAGATAACGCCAATCCAGGCGCAGGGGTCCCAGGGGATCCAGCAGCATGCGGGGTAACTGTCGCAACACGGCCGGCGAAGCCAGCGGCAAGACCTGCTCGGTAGCGATATGACCGGCATTACCAAATGAAGCACCCTGCCCGATCTCATTCTTTTCCAGCAGTAATACCTTGTAGCCGGCACGAGTTAGCTGCCAGGCGCAAGTAACGCCGATAATTCCACCACCGATAACGACCAAATCGTGATTCAGGTCTTGCATCTGAGTATCCCTTCACCAAACTTCTTGATTGTATAAAATATACAACTTATACCTAGATGCCAGAGGTTCTGGTTAATGATTTGTAAAATCATGATCCAGATCTCACAAGTCGATATCATCAAAAGGAGAGACATTAGATGCGCGAAGGAACTTTTTTCTGTATAGATGCCCACACATGTGGCAACCCTGTAAGGCTGGTGGCAGGAGGTTATCCTGCATTACAAGGCAGCAACATGAGCGAAAAACGGCAGGATTTTCTGGCTCATCACGACTGGATCCGCCAGGCACTGATGTTTGAGCCTCGTGGACATTCGATGATGTCCGGCTCTGTTCTTTACCCCCCGTGTAGTGAACAGGCCGATGCATCCATTCTGTTTATCGAAACAAGTGGCTGCCTGCCCATGTGTGGTCACGGCACCATAGGCACGGTCACCAGCGCCATCGAGCATGGCCTGATCAGCCCGAAAACTCCGGGTAAACTGATTCTGGACGTACCCGCAGGGCAGATCCGTATCGACTACGAGCAAAACGGCAGCAAGGTAGAAAAGGTACGTATCTATAACGTGGCCAGCTACCTGGCACACAAGGATGTCACCATAGAGGTGGAAGGGTTGGGGGAGCTGACCGTGGATGTCTCTTATGGAGGAAATTACTACACCATTGTCGATCCTCAGGCTAATTTTCCAGGTTTAGAATCATTCAGCGCCGATCAGGTGCTGCATTATTCACCCAGGGTGCGGGAGGCAATCAACAAGGTGGTGGACTGCGTTCATCCGCTGGATCCTACCGTACGCGGCGCCAGCCATGTAATGTGGACCGGCCAGCCAACCCGGCCGGGTGCCCATGCCCGCAATGCGGTGTTTTATGGCGACCGGGCTATCGATCGATCTCCCTGCGGTACCGGTACCAGCGCCCGCATGGCGCAATGGGTAGCCAGAGGCAAACTCGCGATTGGCGATGAGTTTGTACATGAAAGCATTATCGGTAGTCTGTTTGTCGGGCGGGTGGAAAGCGAAGCCAGCGTGGGAGACTATCCCGCCATCATGCCCAGCGTTCAGGGCTGGGCTCGGGTCACAGGACACAACACCATCTGGGTGGACAGCGAAGATCCCTACGCCTACGGCTTCGAAGTGAAATAATAAATACCGGCAAGGATCCCATGGCGGTGGGATCCTTGTTGATCAACGAAACGAATGACCTGCCTGTGTTATCAGGAGGCCTCGGGTATATCCAGCCAGAAACAGGCACCCTGCCCCGGTATCGACTCGAAGCCGACGCCGCCTTCCATCCGCTCCATCAGCTCCCGGGTAATGGCCAGCCCCAGCCCGGTGCCACCTTTCTTGCGGGTATCCGAGCTGTCGGCCTGAGCAAATTTCTGAAAAATACGCGGGTAAAAAGACTCGGGGATCCCTTCTCCCCGATCCCGAACCAGAATACGCAGCATGCCGGGGCCGCTGCGCACGGTAGACACAGTGACCATGCCCTGATCGGGTGAAAACTTGATGGCGTTGGACTGCAGGTTGGACAACGCCTGCAACAGCCTATCCCGGTCGGCCAGGACGCGGGCACCGTCCTCCCGTCCACGCAGCTCCAGCCACACCCCCCGCTCTTTGCCCAACGGGCCGTTCATTTCCACCGCTTCATGCACCAGTTCGGCCAGATCATGACTTTGCAGATCAAACTGCATTTTACCGGCCACCAGTTTTTCCATATCAAGCAGGTCGTTGATCAACAGATTCAACCGCTGACTGTTGTTATGCGCCACCCGCACCATCTGCCCGGCTTTCGGCGGCAAGTCGCCCAGCACACCCTGGGTCAGCAACCCGAGCGATCCTGTGATGGAGGTCAGCGGCGTGCGCAGTTCGTGGCTCACGGTGGCTACAAACTCCTTCTGCATAAGTTCCACCTTCTTCAGCTCGGAAATATCTTCCACCAGCGACCAGAGCAATAGCCTGCCACTGGCGTCATTGATGACCATTCCCTGCTGACGCACCGGAAAACGGGAGCCATCCCGGTGAAAATATTCCTTTTCGTAGGGAGCATAACGCCCATTGAGCTTCAGCTCCTCCAACGCCAGTTTATCTGTCTCTGCATATTCCGACGGCGTCAGCGCCCGATAATCCAGCGCCAGCAACGATGCCTTGTCGAGCCCAGTCGCGTCCAGCAGGGCCTGGTTGACATCGATGAATTCGCCGGTAAAAAAATCGTTGAGGGCAATACCGATGGAAGACAACTCGAACAGCCCCCGCAGCCGCTGCTCGCTGGCGGTTCGTGCCAGCTCCACCTGTTTTTCATGTTGGATATCAACCTGGTAGCCATGCCAGATGGTACTGCCATCTTCCAGCCGCTCGGGCCGGGCCCGCCCTTCCACCCAGCGCAGGGAACCGTCCTCCTGCACCACCCGATACTGGATATGCCAGGTAGACAGATGCTGTTCCGATACGCTGACAGACTCGGTTACCGATGCCAGATCATCCGGATAAATCCGTTCGAAGAGCCGGCCGGCATCGAATCGGGCCGCGTCGGCCGTCGTCCGATACATCTGCTCTATACCCTTGCTGCTATAGGGCAAGGTGCTGTGGCCGTCGGGCCAGAGCCGGAACTGATACAGCATGCCAGGCAGTTGCTCCACCAGCTTGTCCAGTCGTTCCTGATGCGCCTTGTTACTCAGCAACTCCCCCAGCCAGTGGGCCAAGAGCCCGAGAAACATGCGGTCGGTGTCGTCGAAGGGCTGCTCTCGTACCGGGCCGGACGAAAAATTGAGGGTGCCGAACAGTTGCCCGTCCACTTCCAGCCGAATGGCGATATAGGTCTCCAGCCCCATGTTCCTGTAGCATGACGCCTGCCGGTAAGGCGAGAGCCCCATATGATCGATCGCCAGCACTCCCGCCTGCTGCTGCAGCAACAGGTTACAGTAGGTATCGGGCACCGCAAAATGCAGGCCGGGCTCAATGCCCAGGCCTGCCGGGGCCGCGACCCAACGCACTGCATACACATCACCGATAATCTCGCTGACGATACCTATCTCGAGCCGCAGATACTCACGGCCCAGCGTCAGCGCCTGATGGATTTTCTCATCCAGGGTGCCGGTCAGGTCGAAGGCCATGCGGTTGAGCAGGGCCAGCGCCTGGTTCTTGCGCTCCAACTGAACCACCGCCTCGTACTCGGCACTGACATCTACATGAGTGCCGTAAATCATCAACGGCTGGCCACCTTCGGTACGACTGAACACCCGCCCCCGGCTGTGTACCCAGAGCCAGTGCCCATCCTTGTGTTTCATCCGGCATCGGCATTCGAAAAGCGCCTCCCTGCCTGCCAGATGCCGCTCCAGCAAAGTATTGGCCTGCACCAGATCATCCGGGTGAACCCGCCGTCGCCAGGTATCGATGTTCGGCTTTCCCAGCTCTGCCAGCCGATAGCCCAGCATCTCGGCCCAGCGCTCATTGAAGGAACAGTCACCGCTTTGCAGATCACACTGCCAGGTACCAATATTACCGCCTTCGATAATCAGCTGGGCACGATATTCACTCGCCTTTAGGCTGTCTTTCAATGCAGCCAGCTGCCGCTGGTTGATCTGTTCTTCCACACAGTCGGCCAGTTCCCGCAACAGAATCGAGTCTCTGGCGCCGAAAGTGCGCGGCTGACTGTCGATAATGCAGAGAGTGCCGATCCGGTAGCCATCGAGGGTGTGTAGCGGAGCGCCGGCATAAAAGCGAATGTAGGGCGCCTCGGTCACCAGTGGATTATCGAAGAAGCACCGGTCCTCCAGGGCATCCTCCACCACGAAGACGTCCTTGTTCAGAATGGCATGACCACAGAAGGAGATATCCCGACCGGTTTCACAGACATCCACTCCCTGAGCCGACTTGAACCACTGTCGTTCGCCATCCACCAGCGATACCAGGGCTATTTCGACACCGAAACTCTGCCGGGCAATCCGGGTCAGCCGGTCGAAGCGCGCCTCGGGCGGCGTATCCAGCAGCCCGGTGTTCAGCAATGCCTGCAGCCGTTGCCATTCATTACTGGGTGTAGATGGCGTTATCATTATTCGCTTCCTCGTCCGCCTGGCTTTCGGCACCGCCGTTATCGTCCGGTGACATCATCGGAAGCTCCACCCACACATGGGCCCCGTCACTGTTGTAATAACCGATGTTCCCCTGCATCAGCTCCACCAGCTCCTTGCAGATAGTCAAGCCCAGGCCGGTGCCCCGACTCGCCCGCATGGTGCCGTGTTCGGCCTGAGCGAAGCGCTCGAACAAGCGACACTTGAACTCGTCGGGAATACCCCCACCCTGATCGCTGACGGTAATCCGCAGCCTGTCCTGCCTGACCCGCTCGGCTCTGACCGTAATCCAGCCGCCGGCGGGGGAAAACTTGATGGCATTGCTGATCAGATTATCCAGTATCTGTCGCAGCCGAAGCGGGTCAACGCTGGCCTGCAGCAACGAGGCCGCCTGGCTGCGTACCTGCACCCGGTACGCAGCCGCCATGGGCGCATTGCCGGAAACGGCGTCATCCACCAGCTCGGTTACATTGCTGAGTACCGGAGCCAGCACCATCTTGCCGGTGCTCAATTTATTGAAGTCCAGCAGGTCGTTGATGATGACCTGCAGCCGCTCGCCGTTACGTAACGCCAGCGTCGTCAGCTGACCGGCCTGGTCCGGCAGAGAGCCCGTCGCCCCCGACTCCATCAGCCTCAAGGCACCATTGATGGAGGTCAGTGGTGTGCGCAGTTCGTGGCTGACCACCGCCACAAAGTCATCTTTAATTTCGCTCAGTGCCTTTCGCTCCGCCGTCAGCCGATTGAAGGCCCGGGCCAGGCCCGCCACCTCGCTCACTCCGGTTTCCGGCAACGGCTGGTTGTTTCTGGCCTGAGTCGCCATCATCCGAATTTGCCGGGTCATGGACTCGAGTGGTCGCATCGCGGTCCAGGCCAGCCAGAACGCCACCAGAGCCAGAGCACCACCAATCAGCACACTGATGCCCGCAAAACGCAGAAAAAAGGCCCGGGCCGGCGCTATCGCCTGCTCATAAGGCACGGCGCGTACAAAAATCCAGCCCAGTTGCTGCAGGTGCGTGCTGGCAAACACCAGCCGCTGCTCGTCACCCTGCTCGGATACCCCGACACCGAAACCGGACAGGGCCGCATCGATCAGCGGGTTTTCCCGGGGGGGTGGCAGAGGTTGCAGCTCGGTAGATAAATCGGCCCCGTTATAGACATAGACCAGGTTATCGGTATCCAGAATCTTGAAGATAACCCCGTCGCGCCGGGCCTCGTCGATCTGTCGTTTCGGCAGAATGGATGTGTTCGCCAGATTGATCACGCCACTCAAGATTCCCAACAAATCGCCCTCATCCGACAGAATCGGACTCAAGAAGGAAATCAGCGGTGCCCCCGTGGTCCGGCCGATAATGGGATGACTGATCACCGGTTTACGGGTCTCCTGCATTTGCCTGAAATGGCTCCTGTCTGCATAGTTGGTTCCCAGCCGCCCCGGCACCAATACGCTTTCGGCGATGGCGGTGCCGCCACTGTCCATTACCACCAGTCCACCCGGAAAAAACCGCTGTAAATTTCGCTGCCGCTCTATCGTTGCGGTCAGTTTCGCCGCAGAGTCCAGCTGTCGACCATTGGACAGCTGACCACTGACACTTTCCAGAGCATGCATCCTGAGTGCCAGCATCTGCTCGACCTGTTCCGCCGCCCTCACCGTTTCCTGAGCCTGTCGCTCACTCAGCAGCCGTTCAAAATCATCCACCAGCGAATGATAGGCCGTCGCCAGCACTGCCACCACGGTGAACAGGGCCCCGGCCAGAATAATCAGTGCAATTCTTCCCTTCAGCGATAAACGCATGATCGCTCTCTTCCTTGTGATGGCATGCGACAGCGGATTAATGTATAGCTTAGGCTATCAGTATCAGATCAAGTGTCATACGAAACTTATCAGCATATACTGATCCTGGCTATCCAACTCACTCGGGTTGCGCGACACAAGATGAACTCTGGAGAATTGAATGGCGTCAGAAGTGACCGCGATTGATAACCGACTCATGTTACTGAAAACCCGATTTGCCGACAGAACGGCCAGCCAACTGGACGACATGCTCCGGAATCTGCGGACCTGGCATACCGGTGAACCGACCCATGGCAACCTGCTCGCCCTTTACCAACTGCTCCATCGACTGTCCGGCTCTTCCGGTACTTTTGGATTTGTTGCACTGGGTCGTCACGCGAGTGTACTTGAACTACGCATCAAGCCGCTGCTGGAGAGACCCGATTTTTCGGCTGCTCACGTCCGGCATATCGTCAATGCCGATTTTATCGGGCAACTAAGCCAATTGGCCGACTTGCTGCAGCAGGGCCGGGAAGCTCCCCCGGCTTCGGTGCCACGCAAAGCGGTGGTTTCCGATACTCAGGACACGGAGCTGCTGGTTCTGGGCGAAGCGTTAACCGAACTGGCCACCGCCCTGACCCATTACGGATTCAATACCCGGCACTGCCTCCAATCCGCCGACATATCCAGACAACATTGGCATGAAAACATCACCATCATCGCCCTGGCTCGGCATCTGGTGGAAATTTCCGAATGGAATCGCAGCCAGGCTCGGCGATTACAGCAGAAGGAAGTTCCTATTCTCTGTACCGGCGAGGAGGATGGTTTTTCCTCTCGCTACCGGCTGGCCGATCTTGGAGCCAGTGGCCTCTTCACCCTGCCGGCCGATGTGCCCAGGCTGGCGGAACGTATAGAGCAGCTGAGTCAGGAGCGGCAGCAGGCCGGAGGCGGCAAGGTACTGCTACTGGACGATGATGAAGAGCTGGCCGAGCACTACCGGCTGGTGCTCACCAACGCCGGCATGGATGTACGCGTCATGTCCCATCCCAAGGGACTGCTGGACACACTGGCGGAATTCAGGCCCGACATAGTGCTGATGGACATCCATATGCCTCCTTTCTCTGGTGTCACCCTGTCCCGGATGATCCGGTTCGAGCCCGAATGGCTGAGCCTGCCGATCATCTATCTGTCCTCCGAGCAGGACAGGGATCAACAACTCAGGGCCCTGGCCCAGGGTGCCGATGAATTCATCACCAAACCCATTTCCGATCGGCTGCTGATCCGGACCGTGCGCATTCTGTGCTACCGGGCTCGCCAGCTCTCCAAGCTGGTGTCCTGCGATGGTCTGACCGGCCTGCTCAACCACTCCCATATCAAACAGGCCCTGAGCCACGAACACGCCCGGGTGCAGCGCCTGGGCCACAGCACCACGGTCGCCATGCTAGATCTGGATCATTTCAAGTCGGTCAACGACACCCATGGCCACACCGTGGGCGACCGGGTTATCAAGGCCCTGGCCAACCTGCTGCAAAAGCGGCTACGCAATACCGATCACCTGGGCCGTTACGGCGGGGAAGAATTCGTGGTGATTTTACCCGAATGCGATCTTCCCCAAGCTAACGTCATGTTCGAGGAAATCTGTCATCAGTTTGCCGAGCTGAGCTTTAACAGCAGCGAGGGAGAATTCAGGGTCACCGTCAGTGTCGGCCTCGCCAATCTGAACCAGTTTATTCAGGCCGAACAGGTGCTTAATGCCGCCGACGAGGCGCTTTATGATAGAAAGCAACGGGGCCGTAACGGTGTCAGCTGCTATGCTTCTTCTACTCTGTCATAGGGGCATGGGGAAACCATGGATATACTGCTTCTCGAAGATGATGAACTGACCGCAGAACTGATGGATACGGTGCTGACAGGCGCCATGATCGGTGTCCGGGTGCGTCATGCCGCCAACCTCGCCGAGGCCAAGAGGGCCTGGGAAGAACAACAGGCGCAGCTGGTAATCTGTGATTGGCACCTGCCGGACGGCTCTGGCCTGGAACTGGTCAAACTTATTCGTGCCACCGATAAACAAACTCCCATCGTCATGGTCAGCGCCAGCTCCGACCGTGATAGTGTGATGACCGCTGCCCGCCATGGTATCAACGAGTTTATTGCCAAACCCTTCGATGTGGCCATGCTGCAAAAACGGTTGCTGCCGCTGCTGACCGCCGTCAAGGCTGCCGAGACGCAAACACCCGGCCCGGAATCTTCCCCGTCATCGGCCCGAAATGCACTGGATCGCTGGCTTGAAGATGCTCTGACAGAAACACTCCGGCTACCCAGTGATCTTGAACCGGGGGCCATAATGCCGCTGCTGGCCAAAAGCGATGATCTCTCTGCGGTAGAGCTGACCCGCCTCTGGAAAACAGAAACCGCATTGTCTGCCAGGCTGCTGAACCTGGCTAACAGCGCTTCCCTGAAACGCAGCGGCAAACCAGTTACCCGGCTCGATGAAGCCATCACTACCATAGGGGTCGACATGGCGCTGCGCTGTGCCGTTGCAATGTCACTCGATATCACCGGCTCACTGCACGATAAACAACTAATTGAACAGGCCAGCCTCTATCTGGGCACCGCCGAACAAGTCGCCGGTGTCGCCCGGGCCATGGCCCTGAGTATCGGCCTGGATGGCTTGGGCTGTTATACCGCCGGCTTGTTGAGCCGGAGCGGAGAGCTGGCGGTATTACGCGCGATACAGGACTTCATCAACCAGGGTGGCGAGATAAAAGATTCGGATACAGCAACGATGGTAGCCCGGTGGGGAGCCAAATATGGCAATCGTCTCAAGCTGCAATGGAAACTGCCGCTGCCGGTGCGCGAGCTGGTGGGGGCCATACATGTGGCACCCACCCATGCCTCACAGCGACCCTTGCTGATCATGCACCTGGCCGCCCTCAGGGTCGGATCCCGCCTGAATACCCCGGAAGCATTGCGCATGTTGCGCCGGTCGGGTCTGGATGTCGAAAAATGGCGGCCGGTGGCCGAAAAACTGCCAGAAGATCAGAGCGATAATGCAATCGAAGAAAAGACCGTACCACCCGACGAGACAAGGACGTAAGCATGCCTCAGAACGCCCCACAGCGTATCCTTTATGTGGAAGACGACGATGATATTCGCGAAATAGCCCAGCTGGCGCTGGAGCTGGTGGGGGGCTTCACCGTGTTGTTGTGCGCCTCCGGCGAGCAGGCCATCGCAGAAGCCGCAGACTTTGCGCCCGACCTGATACTGCTGGATGTGATGATGCCGGGCATGGATGGCCCCTCCACCCTGAGCGCCCTGCGCCAGATACCCGAGTTTGCACACACGCCGGTGGCCTTCATGACCGCCAAGATCCAGCCCCAGGAAATTGCTGCCTACAAGGCCATGGGCGCGATAGACGTTATCGCCAAACCCTTCGACCCCATTCAACTACCCGAACAGATCAGGGTCATCTGGCAGTTGGGCTGCCAGCCAGTCTGAGCCGCTTGAAGCTGACAGCTTTCGGCTTGGCCGTCTTGCCGCCTGTATCAGTCTTCTTCCCGCTGGCGGGGAGAGCTGCCCAGCCGGTGAGTCTTGAGATCGTAGCGTTCCTTGATCACGTCCTTGACCGTGCCTTCCCACAGCTTGATACCAACGAAGTAACCGGCCCGGGCCAATACGTGGGCTGCCACCGGCGCCGTGACGATGACGAACACCACCACCGCTAGGGCACGCACCACCACGCTGACATTGTCGCCATAAAATACCGCGAAGCCACAGGCCATCAGACCAATACCCAGGGCACCCGCCTTGCTGGTGGCGTGCATACGGGTCAGCAGATCCGGCATGCGGATAATACCGATGCCGGACAACAACATCAGAAAAGAGCCGAGCAGCAACAGCAGGCTGGTAATGATTTCAGTCATCATGGCGCTCTCCTCCCCGTTCCAGATAACGGGCAAAACCCACGGCTGTCATAAAGGACGTCAGGGCCAGCACTATGGCCACATCGATAAACTGGGGCGCATCGTAGCTGACGCTGTACAGCAGGATAAAACCCACCGTCAACGAGGCGATGACTTCCAGCGCCACCACTCGGTCCGGCAGCGTCGGGCCTCGCAGCAACCGCACCGTTGCCAGCACCAGCCCGATACTCAAAAACACAAAGGATAGGATAATCGCAATCTCAAGCATCGGCTTATCTCAACAAGTTCAGTACACGGGCCTCAAGAGCCTTCAATTCCGCCAGCTGACGGGCCTCGTTATCCAAGTACATCATGTGCACATAAAGCACCTTGCGATCGCTGGACACATCCAGCGTCAGTGAACCTGGGGTGACGGTGATCAGGTTGGCAAACAGCGAAATGCCGGCATCATCCTTGAGATCCAGCGGTATGGCGATCACTCCGGGACGCATCAGATGCGTCGGCGTCAGCACATCATGGGCAACCCGGGCGTTGGCCTTGACCAGATCCCAGATAAAAAACAGGACGAAACGGATGATTTGCGGCAGCTTGCCGAAATAATTGGCAAACGTCGGCTTGTCCCGTGCCACAAAGGCCAGCACCAGATAGCTCAGCAACATGCCGGCCACCAGGTTGCTGATACTGTAGTTACCGGACAATATGACCCAGAGCAGGGCCAGCAGCATATTCCAACCAAAGGCTCTCATCGGTTTACTCCCAGTACTGCCTCGATATAACCGGCCGGCGTCAGCAGCTGATCCGCCGCCTCCATCGCCAGTTGCACGGACCACTCGGCACCGAAGCCGATGAGCAGGGTCAGCGAGGCCAGACTCAATACCGGCAGATACAGGACATACCGGCTCGGATCCTCGGCGCCACGCAGCGGCTTGGCCTCTTCCGGCAACGGCTTCCAGAAGGCCTCGGCCCAGATCTTGACCATCGAATACAGGGTCAGCAGACCGACGATAAGCGCGATAGCCACCATCAGCCAGGACTGGGCCTCGATACCGGCCCTGATCACCGTGTATTTGGCAAAAAAGCCCGACAGTGGCGGCAGCCCCGCCAGCGACATGGCCGGGATCAAAAACAGCAGCGCCAGCCAGGGGGTGGAACGGTACAAGCCACCCAGCCGCGCCAGATCATAGCTGCCATGATAGCGATACATGATGCCGCTGATCAGGAACAGATTGGTCTTCACTATGATGTGATGGAAAATGTAGAAGATACCACCGGCGATGGCCAGCGGCGTAAACAGCGCCAGCCCCACCAGCATGTAGCCAATCTGACTGACGATATGGAAGGAGAGGATGCGGCGCACCTCGAACTGGGCCGCCGCCCCCAGCACCCCGGTCAGCATGGTAAAAATCCCCATTCCCATCAGTATGTTATGGTGCGTCAGCTCCACATCCTGTACGAAAATCAGGCTGAACACCCGATACAGCGCATAGACCCCGACCTTGGTCAGCAGACCGGCGAATACCGCCGAAATGGCCACCGGCGGCGTGTGATAGGAAGCTGGCAGCCAGAAGAACAACGGAAAGGCCGCCGCCTTGATACCAAACGCCACCAGAAACAGCATGGCGATCACCGTTACCAGCCCCGGCTGTTCGCCATTGCCCAGCTTCAGCGCCAGATCCGCCATGTTCAGGGTGCCGGCGTAGCCGTACAGCAGGCCGACGGCGGTCAGAAACAGCGCCGACGAGATCAGGTTCAGGGTCACGTACTTGAGTGCCCCCTCCATCTGCGCCCGCTCGCCGCCCAATATCATCAGGCCGAACGAGGCCACCAGCATGATCTCGAACCAGACATAAAGGTTGAAGATGTCGCCGGTGAGAAAGGCGCCCACCACCCCGGCCAGCATCAGGTGCAGCAAGGGGTAATAGCCGAAGGCCTCGTGGTTGCGGCTCATGGTGGCCAGCGAATAAATCGCCACCGCCAGGCCTATGATGCCGGTAACCAGCACCATGATGGCACTGAGCAGATCCGCCACCAGAGTGATGCCATAAGGTGCCGACCAGTTGCCGACGTAGGCCACCAGAATACCCTCCTGGCGTACTTGCGAAAACAGATAGAGTGAGGCCAGCAGCAGGCCGCCGCCGGACAGCACCGACAGCCAGCGTTGCACCCGCCGCCAGCGCCAGCAGATCAGGGTCAGGGCACCGGCCAGCATGGGGATAAAAATAGGTAGAATAACGGCTATATTCACAAGTCTGTGCTCTTCATTTCGTTCATGTCATCGGCACCGATGACTTCATAGGCCCGGTGGATCAGCACCACGGCGAAGGCCAGCACGCCGAAGCTGATAACGATGGCGGTCAGGATCAGCGCCTGGGGCAGCGGGTCGGCCATGGGGCCGGTCGCCCGTTCGAGCCCGTCCGGGATCAGCGGCGGTGCACCCCGTACCAGACCGCCACCGGTCAGGATCAACAGGTTGGCGGCGTTGGACAAAATCATGAGCCCGATCACCAGTTTGACGATGCTGCGTCTCAGCATCATGAACAGCGCCGTGGCGTAAAGACCGCCAATCACGAAAGCAAACAGGTTTTCCATTTATTCCCCCACCTTGTCCAGTGACAGCAATATGGTCGACACCACACCGATCACCACCAGGTAAACACCGATATCGAACAGCAGCGGAGTACTCACCGCCAGCTCGCCGATGCCCGGCACATCAAGAGTTGCCCACTGGCTGGTCAGAAAGGGCTGACCCCGGAATATCACGCCTATCATGCCGCTCAGCAGCGCCAGCAGCAGCCCCACGCCCATCAGCAGTTGGCTTTCCACCTTCAGCAGCTTTTTGGTGCTGCTGGCATCGAAGGCGAACAAATGTAGGGCAAAGGCGCTGGACGCCACCAGACCGGCGATAAACCCCCCCCCGGGCTCGTTATGGCCGCGCAGCAGCAGGAAGATAGAAAACAGCAGCAACAGCGGCACCAGCAAGCGGGTGGCGGTCTGCAGTATGATGGAAGTATCAGACTTCATTTCTGGGTCTCCCAGCGAAAGCGGATCATCGCATTGACACCGATCGCCGCCAGCGCCAGCACGAAGATTTCACCCAGGGTGTCCAGCGCCCGGAAATCGACCAGGATGACGTTGACGATATTGCGCCCGTGCGCCGCCACATAGCTGTTTTCCACCAGATAAGCGGTAATGCCCTCGCCCGGTAGAGAAGACTGGTTCACGGTGAGCACCATCATGGTCACCAGCACGCCGAAGGTCCCGGCCACGGCCGCATCGCGCCAGCGTACCAGCGGGCTGGACAAGTCCTGAAAGCCGGGCAGACGAAACAGCACCAGCACCAGCATGATCACGGTCAGGGTTTCGACCAGCACCTGGGTAATAGCCAAATCCGGGGCGCTGAAAAACACGTAAATCATCGCCATGGCAAACCCCAGCACCCCGATGGCGGCTACCGAGCCCAGCCGCAGGTGGGTAGCGCCGGCATAGATCACCGCCACCACCATCAGCACCGCGATCACCACCTCGTAGAAGCGCACCCCCTCAAACGACAGGGAGTAGACAAAGGCGTCTTCAGACCAGAAGGTATAGGCCAGAAGCGCTATGGTGGTCAGCAATATGGTCAGAATATAGCGAGTCATGTAGCCATTCTGCAGCACCCGGGTCTGCCACCGGGCCAGTGCTACCAGCGCGTCCATCATCCGCTCGTAGCCCCGTTCTGGACCATATGCCAGGGGCCCGAGAGCGGCGGCCAGGGGATTACGTATCCGCTCCCAGTAATGGTACAGGAGTCCGCCACCCACCAACGCCAGCGCACTGAGCAGCAAGAGCAGGTTGAAGCCATGCCACAGCGCCAGTTCCGGCTCGGCCGCCGGTGCACCGTCGATGGCGGTCACCGCCGCCTGCAGCAGAGGAGACACCAGGCCTGGCATCAATCCCAGCAAGAGGCCGACGATGGCCAGCAGGGTAAAGCCCAGCCGCATCGACAGCGGCGCTTCGTGGGGCGTTTTCGGCGTGGGCTTCAAGGCCCCGTAAAAGGGTTTGATCGCCACCAGGGCAGCCGCCGCCACTATGCCGATGGCGGTGATCACCGACAACCCGATCAACAGGTTCGATAACCAGGGCGCGCCCAGCGCCGATTCGAACATCAGCTCCTTGGCGATAAAACCGAACAGGGGCGGAATACCGGCCAGCGACAACGCCGCCAGGGTGATGAACAGCGCCGTCTGCGGCATGTGTTTTCGCAGGCCACCCAGCTCGCGCACATCCTTGGTGCCGGTGGCGTGGTCCAGAGTGCCCGCCGCCATGAAGAGCGCGCCCTTATAGAGCGCATGGGCCAGCAGGAACACCATGGCCGCTTCCAGCGCATGGGGCGTGCCAATACCGATAAGCATGGTCAGGGTGCCCAGAGCCATGATGGTGGAAAAGGCGAGAATACGCTTGAGATCCGTGCTGCACACCGCCATCAGGGCGCCGACCGTCATGGTCACGCCGCCAAACAGCGACAGGGTCAGCATCCAGGCCTCGCTGCCCGCCATCATCGGCTGCAGCCGGGCCATCAGGTAGACTCCGGCCTTGACCATGGTGGCCGAATGCAGATAGGCACTGACCGGGGTCGGCGCCGCCATGGCGTTGGGCAGCCAGAAATGAAAAGGGGTCTGGGCCGACTTGGTGAAGGTGCCCAGCAACACCAGCACCATCATCGCCAGAAACAGCGGGTGCTGCTGTATGTTGGTGCCTCCGGCCAGCAGCTCGTTCAGCTCGAAGCTGCCGCCGATGCTCCCCAGCAGGATCAAGCCGGCCATCAGCGCCAGGCCTCCGCCGGCGGTGATAAAGAACCCCTGCAGCGCCGCCTTGCGGGCCTTTTCCTGTTCGTGGTTGAAACCGATCAGCAAATAAGAGGTAAAGCTGGTCAGCTCCCAGAATACAAACAGGGAAATCAGGTTGCTGGACAGCACCAGCCCCAGCATGGCGGACATGAAGGCCAACAGATACATCAGCAACTTGTGAATATCTTTATGGCCCTGCAGGTAGCGGCCTGCATAGATAAAAATCAGGGTGCCAATACCGGTGATCAGCAGCGCAAACATCAGGCTGAGGCCATCGACCATGAAATTGAGGTTGATCCCCAGACTGGGGATCCATTCATGACTGAACAGCACCACCTGGCCGCTGGTCACCTGCGGCCAGAACGTCAGGAAATACCCGAACAGGGCGGCTGGCAGCACCGCCAGGCACCAGCCAATTTTCACCCCCATAACGGGGGTCAGTCGTGGCACCAGCATCGCCAGAATAAAACCAGCTATAACAGCAACAAGCATGAGAAAAACGCCTCCTTTCCATGCCGGTTCAGGCAATAGAATGAGCTAAGAGAGAGGGGAGAAAAGCACAGCGCACAGACTATAGTAAGGAAGTGTTTCGATTGGTTTTCAATCAGTTAATCGATTTTTTTTTGAGTTTTTATGGCGGCCGATATTACAAGCCGCCCCGATAAAACACAAGCAGAGCCGGACGCGCCGACTCTGCTGCCGATAAATCCCGGAGCGCAGCTCAGCGATCGAAAAAATGCTCCACCGGCCCCCGCCCCTGGCCGATGCGCAGCGTGCTACCGGCCAGAATGGCTCTGTCGATATAATGCTTGGCGCTGGACACCGCCAGATCCATGGACAGTCCCTGGCCCAGATAGCAGGCCAGCGCCGCCGACAGGGTGCAGCCGGTACCGTGGGTATTGGCGGTGATCACCCTGGGGGTATCGAAACAGCGTACCTCGCCGCCCCTCAGCAACCAGTCCGGGCTGCGCGACTCCTGCTGCAGAAAACCGCCCTTGAGCAGCACGGCGGCACAGTCCAGACCGGCCAGCCCCTCGAACAGGGACTCCACTTCGGACAGGGTCGCCGGCAGGGGGCTGCCGATCAGCGTCGCCGCCTCCGGCAGGTTGGGGGTGATCACATCGGCCAACGGCAGCAATTCTGCTCGCAGGCTGTTCACCGCCTCTTCGGCCAGCAGCATGTCACCATTGGCGGTGACCATCACGGGGTCCACCACCAGGTGGGCCGGACGATAACGCCGCAACACCTCGGCCACGGTATTGATGGTGGCGCTGTCACCGAGCATGCCGACCTTGACCGCAGTGACCTGCAGGTCACCGAATACCGCCTCCAGCTGGGCCCGTATCATCTCCTGGGGCACCGGATGAACGGCGCTGACACCACGGGTGTTCTGGGCAGTAAGGGCGGTAATCACCGAGCAGGCATAGCCGCCGGTGGCAGAAATGGCCTTGATGTCGGCCTGAATACCGGCACCGCCGCCGCTGTCGGATCCGGCGATGGTGAGTACTATCGCTTTGTGATTCACAGGTTTCTGACTTGAGGGGGTGTGACTGGGCATATCCTTATGGTCCTCCGGGCGAAGGAACCACCGGCAAACTGACGTTTACCCGTTAGTTCCCTACGCCAGCATTAACTGGATCAGGTACAGCGGGTCCGGTTCAAAGACCGTCTCAGCCTTGCGGCCCCCCGACTAACAGCCTTCGATGATAACGACCCCGGCTGGCAAATGCCAGCCAGAAGCCGTGAGGAGTAAATGGTGAGGCGTGAGGTGTTTTCCTTCTCACTCTTCACGCAATAGTTAATGCGCCTGATCCCAGTTGTCGCCTTCGCCGGCTTCCACCAGCAGGGGGACATCCAGGCTGGCGGCCTGCTCCATCAGCGCGCGGATCTGTTCCTTGAAGTCCGCGACCTTGTCTGCCCGGATTTCGAACACCAGTTCATCGTGCACCTGCATCAGCATGCGTACCTCATCATCCGCCTGTTGCTCCAGCCAGCCGGCGACCTTGATCATCGCCTTCTTGATGATGTCGGCGGCGGTACCCTGCATGGGGGCATTGATGGCGGCTCGCTCGGCCCCCTTGCGGCGGGCGCCGTTCTTGGCGTTTATTTCCGGCAGATACAGCCGGCGACCGAACAGGGTGGACACATAGCCCTTGTCGGCGGCCAGGGTGCGGGTGTCTTCCATGTAGCGCAACACACCGGGATACCGCTCGAAATAGATATCCATGTAGCTCTGTGATTCGGCACGGGGAATGCCGAGCTGGCGCGACAGTCCGAAGGCGCTCATGCCGTAGATCAGGCCGAAGTTGATGGCCTTGGCCCGGCGACGCTGTTCGGTAGTCACCTGCTCCAGCGCCACGCCGAATACCTCGGCGGCGGTGGCCTTGTGGATATCCAGCCCCTGGGCGAAGGCGTCCAGCAGGCCCTTGTCCCGGGACAGGTGCGCCATGATACGCAACTCAATCTGGGAGTAATCCGCCGCCACCAGCTTGTAACCGGGTGCCGCCACGAAGGCCTGGCGAATACGCCGCCCTTCCGCGGTACGGATGGGGATATTCTGCAGATTGGGATCGGAAGACGACAGGCGGCCGGTGGCGGTATTGGCCTGATGATAAGAGGTATGAATACGGCCGCTGTGCTCGTTGACCATCTGCGGCAGCTTGTCGGTATAGGTGGACTTGAGCTTGCTCAGACCCCGGTATTCCATCAGCAGTTTAGGCAACGGATAGTCCAGGGCCAGCTCCTGCAGCACCTCTTCGGCGGTAGACGGCGCTCCTTTGGGGGTTTTCTTCAACACCGGCAGTTCGAGCTTGTTGAACAGAATCTCGCCCAGCTGCTTGGGAGAGCCCAGGTTGAAGGGTTCGCCGGCCAGCTCGAAGGCTTCCAGCTCCAGTTCTTTCAGCCGCTTGGCAATCTCGTCGCTCTGAACGGCCAGCAGGCCGCTGTCGATGCCGACCCCCGTGTATTCCATCTGCGCCAGAATCGGTACCAGCGGCATTTCGATATCACTGAACACCTGCTGCAGCTCGGGATCGGCGGCAAGCATCGGCGTCAGGTGATGATGCAGCCGCAGCGTGATATCGGCGTCTTCCGCCGCATAGGGGCCGGCCTGCTCCAGCGGTATCTGGTTGAAGGTCAGCTGTTTGGCGCCCTTGCCCGCAATCGACTCGAACGAGATGGTGTTATGGTTGAGGAAAAACGCCGCCATGCTGTCCATGTCGTGCCGGGTCTGCACCGAATTGAGCACATAGGACTCCAGCATGGTATCCAGCCCAATACCCTTCAATTCGATGCCGTGATTTTTCAGCACATTGGCATCGTACTTCAGGTTCTGGCCCAACTTGATGAGCCGCTCGTCTTCCAGCAGCGGCTTGAGCGCTCCCAGTACTACAGCTTCACTCAGCTGCTCGGGCGCATCCAGATAGTCGTGCCCGAAGGGGACATAGGCCGCCTGGCCCGGCTCGATGGCAAAAGACACGCCCACCACCCGCGCATCTCTGTAGTTGAGGCTGGTGGTTTCGGTGTCGAAGGCGAAATAAGGCGCCTGGGCCAGCCGCTCGACCCAGTCGGTCAGCTGCGCTTCGGTGAGCAGGGTCTGATAGTCGGTGGCCATGGCCGGCTCTCTTGCCGGCTCTCTTGCCGGCGCATCGCCCAGGCCTGGCTCCAGCTCTTCCAGCAGGTTGCGGAATTCGTATTCACGGTAAAGGGTTTTCAGGGCCTCGGTGTCCGGCTCGCTCTGCTGCAAGTCCGCCGGGCCCCACTCCAGCGCCACGTCGGTCTTGATGGTGGCCAGTGTGTAGGACAAGCGCACCATTTCCTCATGCTCGACAAATTTGGCGGCAAAGGTCTTGGAGCCACGAAAGCCCAACGCGGCTACCTTGTCGGTATTGGCGGCGATCTCGTCGATGGATCCCAGCCCCTGTAGCAGCGCCAGCGCGGTTTTTTCGCCCACACCCGGCATGCCGGGAATGTTGTCCACCTTGTCACCGACCAACGCCAGCAGATCGATGATCAACTCCGGCGGCACGCCGAATTTTTCCACCACGCCGTTCCGGTCCATGAAGCTGTTCTTCATGGTATCCATCAGCAGCACATGATCCGATACCAGCTGGGCCATATCCTTGTCGCCGGTGCTGATCACCACATCCAGCTGCTGCTCGGTGGCCTGTCGCGCCAGGGTACCGATAACATCGTCTGCCTCTACCCCGTCCTCGATCAGCAACGGCAGTCCCATGGCCCGGATGATGGCATGGATCGGTGCGACCTGACTGCGCAGATCGTCCGGCATCGAAGGTCGCTGGGCCTTGTATTCCGGATAGATATCGTCGCGAAAGGTCTTGCCCTTGGCGTCGAACACCACCGTCACCCGGGAGTCGGGAAACTGCTTGTGCAGGCTGCGCAGCATGTTGGTGACCAGTCGAATGGCGCCGGTGGGGCGGCCGTCGCTGGTTCTCAGATCTGCCTGCTGGGAAGCAAAATAGGCACGGTACAGATAGGAAGATCCATCGACCAGGATCAGGGGTTTGGCAGGAATGGCAACCATGACGTTTTTCTCGTTAATGCGTTGGTCGCTAGCATGCCACAGCCGGGCCGCCGACACCACGGCGGCCCCGAACCAGCCTGTGGATAACTCTGTGTAAAGCGGATCGACGGAAGATCTTGATAAAATAAAAAACCATTTATTTATCAATAAATTATAATTTAAATATGGATCTTGCCTGCGGATCTTGAAATGTGGAAAATAGGCAACAACGACGTTCTGCACAATTGTTGAGCGAAATAAATGCTAGCATAGTTCTGACGGATCGCCCGGCGCTGGATCACAAATTCTTAATGCCAAATTTAATGCCGAACAAGGAGACTGACATGAAAAAAGTTGCCGTTATTTTAAGCGGCTGCGGCGTCTATGACGGAGCAGAAATTCACGAGGCCGTGTTGTGTCTGCTGCACCTGGCCAGACAAGGAGCCGGTTATCAGTGCTTTGCCCCCGACAAGCCCCAGCATCATGTGGTCAATCATCTCAGCGGCGAAGAAGAGCCCGGCAGCCGTAATGTGCTGGAAGAAGCTGCCCGCGTCGCCCGCGGCGACATCAAACCCCTTACCGAACTGAAGGTCGACGACTTCGATGCCCTGCTGCTGCCCGGTGGTTTCGGCGCCGCCAAGAACCTGTGCGACTTCGCCGTTCATGGCGCCGATGCGCAGGTGGATCCCCAGGTACTGAGCGTCTGCAAAGACTTCGCGGCCGCACGCAAACCCGCCGGCTATTGCTGCATCTCGCCGATACTGATGCCGCGCGTCTACCCCGCCGGGGTCAAGGGCACCATTGGCACCGAAGCCACCGTGGCCGAGGCCTTCACCGCCATGGGCGGCGAGCATATAGGTTGTGCGGTGACCGATGTGGTGGAAGACAGCCATTATCAGGTGATCTCCACCCCTGCCTATATGCTGGCCAAAAACATCACCGAGGCCGACATCGGCATCGGCAAACTGGTCAAACGGCTGCTCGAGATGTAATAAGCTAAAAAAAAGGCCGGCATAAGCCGGCCTAAAAACTCTGGAAGCAATGTGAGCAATGTCGTGCCTTCGCAAGCTGGCTTCACCTACCGCTGGAAAAAGTGGAAGTCATATCCCGAAAGCAAGTTAACGATAATCGTTATCATTTGTAATTGCAAACAAATTTCTTCTCCTGCGGTAACTTTTTCCCAGCCCGCTCTCGCTCCGGCCGATCTCGCCTTGACTACAATGGGTAAGAGGCAGCCGGAGGAAAGCAGATGAACAGACCATGTTTATGGGCAGGATTATGGGCGGGACTGGTGTTGCCCTGTGCACTGTTCGCCGACGATACCGACATCAGGCAGGCCATCTCCGAGGGGAACCGGGCCTATGAGGCCGGCGAGCTGTCCCAGGCGGCGGCACAATTCGACTATGCAGCGACCCTGATCCGCCAGCTGCAGGCCGGAGAACTCGGCACCCTGTTTCCGGAGCCACTCACTGGCTGGCAGGCCGATAAAATCGACACTCAAGCCGGCTCGGCTGCTTTTTTCGGCGGTGGCATCAACGCCTCCCGGCGCTATCGTAAAGACGGCGGCAGCATGGAAATCAGCATCACCAAAGACTCTCCTCTACTGCAAACCATGGCGGTACTCTTTACCAACCCCAGCATGGCGGCCATGGGTGGCTACAAAGTAAAACGCATCAAGGGACAAACCGCCATGATGAAAGAAGAGAATAACAGCCGAGAGCTACAGATGCTGATTGCCAACCGCATCCTGATCCAGCTGCGTGGTCGGGGTATCACGGAAGAGGACCTCAACGCCTATGCCGAGGCCCTCGATATCGAGGCGATAACCAGACTGTAGGGTCAACAGACCCTAATAGCCGGCGCGGGCCTCGATACTGGTGTTGGCCTGACCGACAAACTTGCTGCTCAGGTATTTAAGCAAGAGACCGTAGGCGGGCACGAACAGGCCTAAGCTGAACACCAGCTTGACGCCGTAATCCACCCAGGCAATTTCGATCCAGTGCTGGGCCATGAAGGGATCCGGAGAGCGGTAAAACGCCAGGCTGAAGAATACCAGGGTATCGACCAGGTTCCCGAAGATAGTCGAACAGGTTGGCGCCACCCACCAGGTTTTGAGCTGCCGCAGCCGGTTGAATACCGACACATCCATGATCTGACCCAGCACATAGGCCATGAAGCTCGCCAGGGCGATACGGGAAACGAAGAGGTTGAACTCGGACAGGGAAGCCAGCCCCTGATACTGCGCCTCGAAAAACAGCACCGACAACACATAGGAGGTAGCCAGCGCCGGCAGCATCACCAGAAAGATGATACGCCGGGCCATGTCGGCACCGAAGATACGCACCGTCAGATCCGTGGCCAGGTAGATGAAGGGAAAGCTGAGCGCACCCCAGGTGGTATGAAAGCCGAACAGGGTAAAGGGCAACTGCACCAGGTAGTTACTGGCGGCAATGATGGCAACATGGAACAACGACAGCCGAATCAGGGCCCTGCGGTATTGAGAAGAAGAAATAACCATTTTTTACCTTTTTGATTAATGGGGTCAGGGAACCCATCCCGGAAACGGCGCCCAGTATAGCCAGCCACCCGATATTGACCATTGCTTTCTTTTTGACCACCGGAATGTGTATAGTGCCATCTTACCCTTTCACCTCACTTTTGTCTTCACCTGAAAATAGTTTCCAGAGGCGTACACCGAACACATTCAGCCCCAGCCCCAGCATGACCAGCAAGGCCCCGCCCCACTGGGCCGAGGTGAGCCGTTCATCCAGCAGCCACACCGCCGAGCTCAGGCCCACCACCGGCACCAACAGCGAGAACGGCGCCACCATGCCGGTAGGGTAACGCTGCAGCAAACGGCTCCAGAGTCCGTAGCCCAGCAAGGTGGCCACAAAGGCCAGGTATCCCAGCGCCAGCAGGGTATGACTGCCGATATGACGCAAGGCCTCTGCTATCTGCTGTGGCCCCTCCAGCCAGAGTGACAGGCCGAGAAACGGCAGCGGCGGTATCAGGTTACCCCAGACGATAAGGCCGACAAGATCGACCCGGCCTATCTTCTTGGTCACGATATTGCCCAGTGCCCACATGGCCGACGCCGCCAGGGTCAACCCCAGCCCCAGCATGGTCATGGTGCCGTCGCCACCCCGGCCGATCACCGCCAGTCCGGCCGCCGCCACCAGCAAACCGGCCAGATTGACAGGCTTGACCCTTTCCCCCAGCAGCACGGCGGCAAACAGCATGCTGAAGAAGGCCTGCGACTGCAGCACCAGCGAGGCCAGCCCCGCCGGCATGCCGTTGGCCATGGCGTAGAAGAGAAAGGCAAACTGACCCAGCGAAATGGTGCCGCCGTAGGCGACCAACCAGCGCCAGGGCACCTGCGGCCGCCTGATCAGCAGTACGGCGGGAAAGGCCACCAGGGTAAAGCGCAGCGCCCCCAGCAACATAGGCGGCACTCCGTCCAGCCCCACCAGGATCACCACGAAATTCATGCCCCAGACGCCAATCACCACCAATGCCAGTAACAAATCCTTGGGTGCCATGCGGTGAGCTTCCTTTGATTATAAAGACAGGGTTAGCGTTAGATAGTCATGCAAATCTGATGTGTCACGGTTATAGAGGCAAGAGGCCGCCCCCTCCGACACACCATGAACCCTGCTGCCTCTTCTTAACGCCCGAGTCGACGGCGGGTAGCGCAAACAGGGATATCCGAGGTTCAAGCGCCTGTTCAGGGGTTCCACTGTGTAGTCAGCCAGTCGGCCACATCCCGATCCTGCTCGCTCAGCGGCTGCAGCCAGGCGCAGTCCGCATAATGCTGAAAGCACAGAAATAATCGGCTCTCTTCAAAACTGACCAGCCACTGATAATAGTCGGCCCCCTGTTCCCGCTCGAGCAGTTCGAGATCCAGTTCCTTGATCAGCGCCTCGGCCCAGGCGGGAAAATTTTCCATGGTCAGCGGCGTGTCGGTGTTAAGCATCGTCGTCCTCATCAGGAACTGCAGGAAATACAGAGTGATTCGGCCCACGCCGGAGCCGGCATGGCGTAATGGTCAAATTCGGGCTGTTCATCGAAGGGGCGAGCCAGCAGCATCAGCAGGCGATCGGCCTCGCTCATGTCGCCCTGCTCCGCTTGCGCTATCGCCTGCTGAGCCAGATGGTTACGCAATATGTATTTGGGGTTGACCGCATTCATCTGCCCGGCTTTTTCGGCCTGAGCCTTGCCCTCGCGCGCCAGCCGGGCCTGGTAACGGCCAAACCAGTCGTTCCAGGCCTCGGGGGCGGCCAGCAGGCTCTGCAGGCTGTCGGGCACAGGGCCGGACGACTCCAACAGTGCCAGACGGCGGAACCAGCAGCTGTAATCCACCTTCTGGGCCGCCATCAGGGTAAACATGTCCCGAAACAGCGCCGGGTCCTCGTCTTCCCAGGCATCCAGCCCCAGTTTCTGGCGCATGCCCTCGGAGTAGGTCGACAGCAACCGGTACTCGTACCTGCCCAGCGCCTGTTGCAGCGCCTCAAGCTCGATCACACCGGATAGGGACTGGGCCAGTCGTTGCAGATTCCAGTTGCCGACTGCCGGTTGCTGATCGTAGGCGTAGCGACCGCCCGGATCCGAATGGTTGCAGATATGATCCGGATCGTAGGCATCGAGAAAGCCGTAGGGGCCGTAGTCCAGGGTCAGGCCCAGCATCGACATGTTGTCGGTGTTCATCACGCCGTGACAGAAGCCGACCAGCTGCCACCGGGCAATCAGGATCGCCGTCTTTTCCACTACCCGTTCGAACAGGGCCGCATAACCGGCCCGATCTTTAGTGAGATCGGGCCACTGGGTGTCGATCAGATAATCGAGCAGTTCGGGGATCCGCTCCGGCTTGCCGCTGTAATAGAAATATTCGAAATGACCGAACCGCAAATGACTGGGTGCGGCCCTCAGCACGGCGGCTCCCGGCTCCACCCGCTCCCGATATACCGGCTCTTCGCTGCTCACCAGGCTCAGGGCCCGGGTGGTCGCAATGCCCAGATGGTGCATGGCTTCGGAAGCCAGATATTCACGCAGTGAAGAACGCAGCACCGCCCGGCCGTCGCCGAAGCGGGAATACGGCGTCTTGCCGGCCCCCTTGAGATGCAGATCCCAGCGACTGCCATCTGGCGCCACCACCTCGCCCAGCAGCAGGGCGCGGCCATCGCCCAGCTGCGGGCTGAAACCGCCAAACTGATGGCCCGCATACACCTGGGCAAAGGGTTCCATTTCCGGCAGCAGCCGGTTGCCTGCGGTCAGATCCCGCCACTGTGGCTCGGACAGCACAATGCCCAGTTCGTCGGCCAGATCACGGTTCAATAACAGCAGTCGGGGCGATGCCAGGGGGGTCGGTTCGACCCGCGTACCGGCCCAGTCAAACCTTGCATATAAATTGTCTAACGTCATATATTCCATCCTGTGGCCGTCGACCGCATTTTCTTTTTGGCCATGGCTTACTTTATACTGCTTTGGCTAAATAAATAGCGATTACTGGATCTGGCAGCATCGGCATCGAATACCGACGGCAAGATTGTCTGCACAAGCCCGGTCCCGTCTTCGCTATCCAACGAAGCTCGGAAGCCATTTATTTCTCTAACAATAACGGAGTTCAACCATGAAAAAACTGATGACAGCCGCCGCTGCCCTGGCCCTGCTCAGCGCCCCCGCCTTCGCCGCCGGTGACGCCGAAGCCGGCAAGGCCAAATCTGCCGTTTGTGCCGCCTGCCACGGTGCCGAAGGTATTTCCGCCATGGACATCTACCCCAACCTGGCCGGTCAGAAAGCCGCTTACCTGGTTACCCAGATGACGCACTTCCGCGACGGCGAGCGTAGCAACCCCATCATGGCCCCCATGGCCAAGCCGCTGTCCGATCAGGACATCGAAGATCTGGCCGCCTACTACTCCGGCCTGTAAGACTGTCCGGGTCCGCTCCTGGCGGACTCGAGGGTGTGTTTCGGCACACCCTAGTCCTGCCGACGCAACAGTGCCAGAAAAGCCGCGCCATAGCGTTCCAGTTTGCGCTGCCCCACCCCGTTGATCCCCAGCAATTCAGGCTCTGTCTTGGGTCTGTATCGGGCCAGCTCGGTCAGGGTCGCATCGCTGAATACCACATAGGGCGGTACATCGGCCTCCACTGCCAGCTGCTTGCGCAGTTGTCTTAGCTCCTTGAACAAGGCCCTGTCTTCGGCCCGGCTCAACACCGCCTCACCCTTGTCTTTCTGCTTGACCCTGACCAAACGGGGTTCTGCCAGCTGCAAGCCGGTCTCGCCACGCAGCACTGGGCGCGCCGCCTCGGTCAGCTGCAGCACCATGTTGCGGGTGATGTTCTGAGTCAGCAGCCCCGAATGAATAAGCTGACGAATGACGCTGACCCAGTGCTCCTGGCTCTTGTCTTTACCGAGCCCATAGGTAGAGAGTTTGTCGTGGCCATGTTCGCGAATACGCTGGGTGTCCGCGCCACGCAATACTTCCACCACATAGATGACGCCGAAATGCTGCCCTACCCGATAAACGCAGGACAGCGCCTTCTGTGCATCTTCGGTGCCATCGTAGCTTTTGGGCGGGTCCAGGCAGATATCGCAGTTGCCGCAGGGTTCGCGCTGATACTCACCGAAGTAATTGAGCAACACCTGACGTCGGCAGGTCAGCGACTCGGCAAACGCCGCCATCACGTTGAGCTTGTACAGCTCGACCTGCACCTGCTGCTCGTTGTCGCTGTTTTCCAGCAAGCGCCGCACCCGGCCCACATCGCCCGGATCGTAGAGCAGCAGCGCTTCCGCCGGCAGGCCGTCCCGGCCACCGCGGCCGGTTTCCTGATAGTAGGACTCGATATTCTTGGGAATGTCGTAATGCACCACGTAGCGCACATTGGGCTTGTCGATGCCCATGCCGAAGGCGACGGTGGCCACCACTATGTCCAGATCGTCGCGGATGAAGCGCTCCTGAACCGACTGACGCAGCTCCAGCGGCAATCCCGCATGATAGCTGGCTGCCTTGTGGCCCCGGGCCAGCAGCCGTTCGGCCACCTCTTCCACCCGCTTGCGGCTGGAACAATAGACGATGCCGCAGTGGCCCGGCTGCTCGGCCACATACCGCAGCAGCTGGTCGATGCCCTTGAATTTATCCACCAGGGTGTAGCGAATATTGGGCCGGTCGAAGCTGGAGATATGAATAAGGGGATCGGTCAGGCTCAACCGGCTCAGCATGTCCTGGCGGGTGGCTTCGTCGGCGGTGGCGGTCAGCGCCATCACCGGAATATGGGGAAACCACTGCTTGAGTCGCCCCAGGGCCGCGTATTCTGGCCGGAAGTCATGGCCCCACTGGGAAATACAATGGGCTTCGTCGATGGCGAACAGCCCCAGCTCCAGCTCACCGATGCGCTCCATGAATTCGTGTTGCAGCAGCCGTTCCGGCGATACATAGACCAGCTTGAGCTCACCTCGGCGCATGGCCGTGAAGTGACGCAGCATTTCTTCCCGGCTGAGAGAGCTGTTGATATAGACCGCCGCCACCCCGTTGGCCACCAGGGTATCCACCTGATCCTTCATCAGGGAGATCAGCGGCGACACCACTATGGTCAGGCCCGGGCGCAGCAGGGCGGGAATCTGGTAACAGATGGACTTGCCACCACCGGTGGGCTTGATCACCAGGGCGTCGCGCCCGGCAATCACGGTGTCGATGATCTCCTGCTGGCCGTCACGAAAGCCCTGGTAGCCGAACACCTGCTGCAACACCGCCAGCGGTGTGTCGGGAATGGGAACGGAATCAGGTTCTTCGGTTAAGGAGTTCATCTCGGTCTGCCGGGGTAAAAGCGAAGGGGCATTGTAAAGCAGGGCCCGGCAACAATAAACCGCACGAGCAGGAGAGTGGTCCCGACTCAAGGAACGACCGGGTCCCGGCAATGCCAACGCAGTGCCACCGATAACACCAGTGACATTTGCTGCTGGTCAGCCGCATCCGGTTGTCGTTACACTGGGTTCTTAGCCTCTTGCCAGATTTCTGACCATGGAAAAAGACCAATCTACCCAGGGGGCCCTGCTTGCCCTCGGGGCGTATTTCCTGTGGGGCATAGCCCCCATGTACTTCAAGCAACTGATGCATGTACCCGCCTACGAGATCCTGACCCACAGGGTGATCTGGTCATTCCTGCTGTTGCTGGCGCTGATAAGCGGGCTCGGTTACTGGCCGCGGGTTCGGGCCATGTTGCGCGAGCCCAGGCATCTGATGCTGCTGATGCTGTCGTCGACCATCATAGGTCTCAACTGGCTGGTGTTTATCTGGGCGGTGAACAACGATCACATGCTGGATGCCAGCCTGGGGTATTACATCAATCCGCTGTTCAATATAGTGCTGGCCATGCTGTTTCTGGGCGAACGCTTTCGCCCTACCCAGTGGCTGGCGGTCGGGCTGGCGGCCAGCGGGGTGGTGATACAGCTGCTGGTGTTCGGCAGCCTGCCCTGGGTAGCGTTGGTACTGGCCATTTCCTTCGGCTGCTATGGTCTTATTCGCAAGAAGGTACCGGTGGATCCCTTTACCGGCCTGATGCTGGAGACCCTGGTGCTGCTGCCCATCGCCGCCATCTATCTGTGGGGCTTTGCCGACAGTGCCACCAGCCAGATGAGCAGCAACTCACTCAACACCAATTTATGGCTGATCTCCGCCGGCATCGTCACCACGGCCCCGCTGCTGTTGTTTGCCGGCGCCGCCAAACGGCTCAAGCTGTCGACCCTCGGCTTCTTCCAGTATCTGGGCCCCAGCCTGATGTTTCTGCTGGCGGTATGGCTGTACGACGAGTCCTTCACCCAGGACAAGATCATCACCTTCGCCCTGATCTGGGTGGCGCTGGTCATTTACACCCTGGACGGGGTCAGACAGCGACGGCGCAATTCTTTACAAAACAGCGGCGCCCCCGGCACGCTAAAATAATGCCATGAGCTGCGTAAGATACTGGAAATACCCCGGCTTTGCCGGCCTGGAGTTGTGTCTGGCGGACCATGCCGGCTTCACCTATGGCCGCCATATCCATCTCGACTACCATATCGGCTTGGTTGAGCAGGGTGCACAGAAATTTATTCATAAAGGTAGCTCGGCGCCGCTCGCGCCGGGTCAGCTGTCGCTGCTCAACCCGGATGTCGCCCACGACGGCAGTTGCTTCGACGAGCAGGGCTTTCGGGTACGGGTGTTTTCCATCGCGCCCGAGTTGATGGCCAGCCTGGCCGAGGAGCTGCAGCAGGCCACGCCCTACTTCGGACAGCCCCTGATCCACCAGCCCCGGCTCTATCGGCAGAGCCTGGCGCTGCATCGGCAACTGGAGCAGGAGCAGCTCGACCGGCAGGAAGCCGAAAACCACCTGCTGGCGCTGTTATCCACCTTCTTCCCCCATCAGGAATTACAGCCGCTGGCGCCGCCCGCCCTCACTCGCATCAGAGACAAGCTGCTGGCCGAGCTGGACTCATCTCACCCCCTGGAACAGCTCGCCGCCGAACTCGGCCTGTCCCGCTTTCAGTTCTTGCGCCGGTTCAACGCGGCCATGGGTATCACCCCCCACGCCTATCTCAAGCGACTGCGGCTGGAGGCGGCCAAAAAATACCTCGCCGCCGGCGCCACCATCGCCGACACCGCCCAGGCTGTGGGCTTTTTCGATCAGGCCCACTTTCACCGCGCCTTCGTGGCCGCCTACCGGCTGACGCCGGCCCGCTTTCGCGCCCAGATGCAATAACTTACAAGCCTGCCGCTGACCTGCTCCCTAAGCTGTGGTCTCACCATTGCCGGAGCCGAACATGAATCTCTCACTGCTTGTTACCATAGGACTTATCCATATCGTCGCACTGGCCAGCCCGGGTCCGGATATGGCGCTGATGCTGCGCTTTGCTGCCCAGCGGCGAGCAGCCCTCGGGGCCGCGATCGGCATTGCCACCGGCATACTGGTGCACAGCATACTGAGCCTTACCGGTATCAGCCTGCTGATCCAGGGACACCCGCTGTTGTTTACCCTGGTTCGGCTGGCAGGCGCGGCTTATCTGGGCTGGCTGGGTTGGGGGGCCTTGCAGGCGGCACTGACCCCGGCTGCCGCTCCGGGAATTCCGGCCGCTACCGGTGGGCTGCCCGGCAATGGTTTCTGGTCCGGGTTTAATACCAATCTGTTCAATCCCAAGGCATTGGTGTTTTTCATCGGTCTGCTCGCCGCCCTGGTCGGCCCGGAAGTCAACTGGCTGACCCGTACCGCCCTGGTGGTGGAGCTGTTTTTGCTGAGCCTGATCTGGTTTGTGCTACTGGCCTACTGGCTGTCCTCATCCCGAGTGCAGGCTAGGCTGAAGGCCTGGAGCCGGCCGATCAACGGCCTGTGCGGCCTGTTGTTCTGCGGCGTGGCCGGTTCCATCCTGTGGCTGGTAATCAACGCATAATTTGCCTGACGGCCCCCCCTGAGGTGGGCTCCCTCATGTTACAGGGCTTCCAGCCGGGCATAAGAGGTAACCAGCCATTTGCTGCCGCCGTCATCGAAGTTGACCTGTACCCGGCTCTGGGCGCCGGCGCCTTCGAAGTTGAGCACTATGCCCTCGCCAAATTTGGGGTGCAATACCCGCTGGCCCAGGCGGAAGCCGGTTTCATTGAAAGTATCCTGCACCCTGTCCTGGCTGAAACGACCATTGGGCACGGCGCGACTGACGGTGGCCTTGAGCCGGATTTCTTCCAGGCAGTCGACAGGAAGCTCCTTGATGAAGCGGCTGGCCCGGTGAAACATTTCCCGGCCGTAGAGGCGGCGGCTCTCGGCGTGGCTGATATAGAGCTTGCTCATGGCCCGGGTCATGCCCACGTAAGCCAGGCGGCGCTCTTCTTCCAGTCGCTGGCTTTCTTCCGCCGACTGCTGGCTGGGGAACATGCCTTCTTCCACCCCCACCATGAACACCAGCGGGAATTCCAGGCCCTTGGCCGAGTGCAGCGTCATCAGCTGCACCGCGTCGTCGAACTGATCCGCCTGACTCTCGCCCGCCTCCAGTGCCGCATGAGACAGAAAGGCCGACAGCAGCGGCATGTCGTCGTCTTCCGACGGGGTGAACTGGCGGGTGGCGCTGACCAGTTCTTCCAGGTTTTCTACCCGGGCCTGGGCCTTTTCGCCTTTCTCGGCCTGATACATGGCCTTGAGGCCGGACAGCTCGATCACCCGGTCGGTCTGCACATGAAGCGGCAGCTCGCGGGTTTCGTCTTCCAGCTGGTTGATCAGCGCCAGGAAACGGCTCACCGCCGAGGCGGCACGGCCGGTCAGTACCTTTTCTTCTACCAGTGCCCAAGCCGACTGCCACAGGGTCACCTGCCGCTCCCGGGCCGCCTGGCGCACCAGACCCAGGGTGCGCTCACCGATGCCTCTGGTGGGAGTGTTGACGATGCGCTCGAACGCCGCCTCATCGCCCCGGTTGTTGACCAGCCGCAGATAACCCAGTGCATCCTTGATTTCCTGCCGATCGAAGAAGCGCAGACCACCGTAGATCCGATAGGGCAGACGCGCCTGGATCAACGCTTCTTCCAGCACCCGCGACTGGGCGTTGTTGCGATACAGAATCGCCGCCTCGCTCAGCAGCCCGTCCTGCTGACGCCATTGCTTGATACGCTCGACCACGAAACGGGCCTCGTCCACCTCATTGAAGGCGCCATAGAGGGCGATGGGCTCGCCCTCGGAGCCTTCCGTCCACAGTTCCTTGCCCATGCGCTCGGCGTTATTGGCAATCAGGGTGTTGGCGGCCTTGAGTATGGTGCCGGTGGAGCGGTAGTTCTGCTCCAGACGAATGGTGTCGGCACCGGGAAAGTCACGCAGAAAACGGGCGATATTCTCCACCCGGGCACCGCGCCAGCCGTAAATGGACTGATCGTCATCGCCCACTATCATCACCCGGGCCTGCTGGCCCGCCAGCATCTGCAACCAGGCGTACTGGATGCTGTTGGTATCCTGAAACTCGTCCACCAGAATATGGCGGAACCGGTCCTGGTAGTGGGCCAGAATATGGGGTTTATACAGCCACAGCTCGTGGGCGCGCAGCAACAGCTCGGCGAAGTCCACCAGCCCGGCCCGATCACAGGTGTCCTGATAAACCTGATAGATACGCTGGTAGGTTTGTTGCAGCGGATCCTTGAGCACCTGAATGTCCTTGGGCCGCAGGCCTTCATCCTTGCGGGCATTGATGAAGCCGGCCGCCTGCCGGGGCGGCCACTGTTTTTCATCCAGGTTCATGCCTTTGAGGATGCGCTTGAGCAGGCGTAGCTGATCGTCCGAGTCCAGGATCTGAAAATCCTGGGGCAGATTGGCATCCAGATGATGCGCCCGCAGCAGCCGGTGCGCCAGGCCGTGAAAGGTGCCGAGCCAGAGTCCGAACAGCCGACCGCCGAGCAACTGCTCGACCCGGCCGCGCATTTCCGCCGAGGCCTTGTTGGTAAAGGTCACCGCCAGAATGGCCGACGCCGGCACCTGTTCTACCTGCATCAACCAGGCGATGCGATGCACCAGCACCCGGGTCTTGCCACTGCCGGCACCGGCCAGCACCAGCATATTCTGGGCGGGAGCGGCTACCGCGTCCCTTTGCTTGTCGTTCATGCCGTCAAGCAGGCTGGATACATCCATTACAACTCCTGGGAATATTTACAGTATGGCGGCGATTATAACAGCTCCAGCATTTGCTCCAACCGCTCGAGGGCGACATGGGGCAAACAGCGTAAATCCGCCTCGGTCCGGCCATGGTCGTTGAGCCATATGGCCTGACAACCGCCGTGCACCGCGCCGGCCACATCGGTGTTGATATGGTCGCCGATATGCAGGATCTCCGACAGGCTCACCCCGGTCTGCTCCGCCAGCCGATGGAACATATCCGGTGCCGGTTTCATCCGGCCATCGATACCGGCCCGCAGCACGATATCGAAATAGGGCGCCAGCTCGGTACTCTCAATCGGCAGGTTGCCGTTGGTGATCACCGTCAGCCGGTATTTTTCTCCCAGCGTCGACAAGACCCTGTGGGTGGCCTCCGGCACCGTGATTTTACCGCGCTGATCCAGAAAGCCCCGATAAAATTCCCCGGCCAGGGCCGCGGCACGCGCCTCATCCAGCCCCTGTTGTTGCAGGCCTTCACTCAGTACCCGCAGGCGGCAGGCGCTGACGTCGTGGCTCAGCTCGGGTTGTTCCCGCAGGATCCGGCGCTTGATCGCCGCCAGATTTTCCTTGCCGAGCAGGGTCGACTCCGGGTGATGCTGCTTGAGCGCATCCAGCAACCAGGCTTCCGCCGCCGCGATCACCGGCACATTGTCGTACAGGGTATCGTCCAGATCGAAGCTGAGTACCTTGACCGGGGTGAGTCGTTTATAAAAGCGCATGGGCATCTCTCTAAAATCTGTAGCCCGGCAGTAACAGGCGCAGCACACCGACTCGCAGCATAGAATGCCACCTCCACTTGTTACCTGCTGCGAACTTTCACAGGAAGTTCGGTCAGGCAACAAGCTTGGTACTCGCGAGAAAACTCGCCCATCTATGCTCGACGACAGCATCCCTGCTGTCGACGATCGGCTTAGCTGTATCCTGCAACTGCCCGGTTGAATCGTTCGCCAGATCGACCATAGCGTCGTCCGGCACATTTATTAAATTTTGATGCTCGATGTCATCAGGCACTCGAAACTGATGACTCAGGAATCCGACAGAGGACAAAGGGATCTGCTCAGCCGACCATCCGCGCCACGGATGGCGCGGCTGAGCCCCCAGGGAGGGGTTTACGGCGTATCGGCTGAGCGGGCCCTTTGTCCGACTTTCGCCCTGAATATCCAGGCGTCAGACGTCTTCATCCTTGCTGCGTTTGGCTCTGGGATGGGCCTGATCGTAGGCCTTGGCCAGATGCTGAAAATCCAGATGGGTATAGATCTGGGTGGTGGCCAGATCCGCATGGCCCAGCAGCTCCTGCACCGCCCGCAGGTCGCCGCTCGACTCCAGCATGTGGGTGGCGAAGGAATGGCGTAGCTTGTGCGGATGAATATGACTCGACAACGCCTGCTTGCCGCCCCACTGGGCCAGCCGCAGCTGGACACTGCGATGACTGATGCGCCGCTGTCGCTGGCTGACAAACAGCGCCGGCTCGTCGGCACCCGCCAGGACGCTGCGTACCTTGAGCCACTTGTCCAGCCACTCCAGCGCCATCCGGCCCACCGGCAGTATGCGTTCCTTGTTGCCCTTGCCGATCACCCGCACCTGACGTTCGGCAAACTGAATGTCTCCCAGGTTCAGGTTCACCAGCTCGGCCAGCCGCAGGCCGGAAGAGTACATCAGCTCCATGATGGCCCGATCGCGTACCGCCAGCGGATCCGACTCGTCGATGTTCATCAGCTGATGCAGTTCGTCCACGTCCAGGTTCTTGGGCAGAGGCCGGCCCTGCTTGGGCGCACTGACGCCCCGGGCGGGATTGGCCTGCAGCTGGCCTTGCAGGATAAGCCAGTCGCAGAAGCTGCGCAGGCTGCTGAGCTTGGTGGCGATGGATCGCGGCGACAGTCCGCCCTTGTGCATGCGGGTGGCCAGGCCACGCACATGGCTGACCGTGAGCGCCGGCCAGCCGTCGAGCGACAACTCGGCCAGCTGCCCGGCCATGGCGTTGAGATGACGGCCGTAGCCGTCACGGGTATGTAGGCTCAACTGGCGCTCTACCCGCAGGTATTCGAGAAACTCGGTAATAGCCGGGGTCAACTCAACAGTCGTCATCGGCCATCCGAGCCGGTAGTACCGAGGCCGATAACACCAGCCTGGGCAGTAACAGCGCGAGAATATCGGCCAGCTGGCGGATCAGCAGGGTATCCATACCCGAGCGATAGTGACTGCTGTCGATGCTGCCAAACGCCAGCAGGCCCAATTCACCGCGACTCCCCAGACGGATCAGGGCGCAGGAGTTCACCAGCGCATCCTGGAACAGACGATGCTTCTCATCCTTGCCGAGTCGACCCAGATACACATCCTGGCTCGCCATCCGCTCGCGATAGAGCCGTTCCAGCTGCTCACCCGCCGGACTCAGCTCACGCGGATAAGTGCGAGGATCCAGCACCAGTCGCAGCGCCGAGATGCGCAACTGCTCTTGCAGCGTACGGCGCATGCACAGCTCCAGCTCGCTCACACTGGTGCATTCGAACAAGCGGGGCATCAAGTCCATATAGACCCGAAAGATACGCTCGTTTTCTCCGGCCACCGTCAGCAGCCCGGTAATTTCATCTTCCAGCTCATAGATGCGCTGGCGCTGGCGGTCCAGTTTCACTTCCACCAGCGACACGCTGCCATGCTGTTCGTGGGGCAGCCGCAGCTGTTCCAGCAGGCTGCGATGCCGATCGAAAAAATGGGGTCGGGCGGCCAGATAGTCGGCAATCTGGCTGTCGTTCAGGCCCGTTTCCGCACACTGGCCAGTCTCGGTCACGTTCTCGGTCATAGGTTGATCTGTCCGTCAAATACATGCTCTGCCGGGCCCGTCATGTACACCGGCTTGCCCGGTCCCTTCCAGGCAATGCTGAGGTGACCGCCGGGCAACTGTACCTGTACCCGATCCGCCAGCTTGCCCCAGCTCATGCCCATCACCGCCGCCGCACAGGCACCGGTGCCGCAGGCCAGGGTTTCCCCCGCGCCGCGTTCATGCACCCGCAACTTGATCTCGCGGGCATTAAGGATTTGCATGAAACCGACGTTGACCCGGGACGGAAAGCGTTCGTGATTTTCCAGCTCGGGGCCCAGGGTAGCTACCTGATCGGTATTTATATCGTCCACTTCCAGTACACAGTGCGGGTTGCCCAGAGACACGGCGCCACAGAGTACCGTCTGCTGCTCGGTCCGCACCAGGTAGGTTTTCTCCGCCTTCTGGGCCTTGAATGGAATTCTGGCCGGGTCAAACTCGGGCACGCCCATGTTGACCGTGACCTGATTGTCCTTCTCGAGCTGCAGCACTATGTTGCCTTTCTGGGTGCTGACGCTGATCCTGTCTTTATGGGTCAATCCCTTCAGCCGCACGAAGCGGGCGAAACAGCGAGCCCCGTTGCCGCACTGCTCCACCTCGGAGCCGTCGGCATTGAAGATGCGATAGTGAAAGTCGAGGTCCGGATCATAGGGTGGTTCCACCAGCAGCAGCTGGTCGAAGCCGACACCAAAATGACGGTCGGCCAGTTGCCGGATCACCTCGGGATTGAAAAATACCTTCTGGGTGACGCCATCGACCACCATAAAGTCGTTGCCGAGCCCCTGCATCTTGGAAAACTGGATCACGTTCACCCCTCAGGATTCGGGCAACAGGCTTTCGCCCCGCCACAAATCGGCCAGTTGTTCACGCTCGCGTACCACCAGGGCCTGCTCCCCGTCCACCATCACCTCGGCGGCCCGCGGGCGGCTGTTGTAGTTGGACGCCATCACAAAGCCGTAAGCACCGGCGGAACGTACCGCCAGCAGATCACCTTCGGTAATCGACAGTGTACGATCCTTGCCGATAAAGTCGCCGGTTTCACACACCGGGCCCACCACATCATAGACGGCGGCCGGGCGTTCCAGGGTCTTGTCCAGCGGAATAATGGCCTGCCAGGCACTGTACAGCGCCGGACGGATCAGATCGTTCATGGCCGCATCGACGATGGCGAAGTTCTTGGCTTCACCGGGCTTCAGGTGCTCCACCCGGGTCAGCAGCACACCGGCGTTGGCGGCAATGGCACGGCCCGGCTCGAACACCAGGGTCAGATCGCGCTCCTGCAGCCGCGCCTTGAGCTGTTCGGCGTAGCGGCTGGGCTCGGGTGGCGTTTCGTTGTCGTAACGCACGCCAAGGCCGCCTCCCACATCCAGATGGCGAATATGAATGCCATCTTCGGCCAGGGCATCGATCAGCGCCAGCAGCTTGTCTACCGCTTCCAGGAAGGGCTCCAACTCGGTCAGCTGGGAACCGATATGACAGTCTACTCCGTGAATGTCGAGGTGCTCCATGGCCGCCGCCTGACGATAAATGCTCCGGGCCTGCTCGATGGGAATACCGAACTTGTTTTCTTTCAGCCCGGTGGAAATGTAGGGATGGGTACCGGCATCTATGTCCGGGTTCACCCGAATGGAAACGGGCGCCTTGCGGCCCATATCACCCGCAATCTGGTTGATGCGCGCCAGCTCAGCCACCGATTCCACGTTGAAGCAGAAAATATTCTGTTCCAGGGCGAAACGGATTTCATCGACGCGCTTACCGACACCGGAAAACACCACCTTGCCGGCATCGCCGCCAGCGGCCAGCACGCGGCACAACTCGCCCTTGGACACGATATCGAAGCCGGAACCCAGCCGGGCCAGCACGTTGAGCACCGCCAGGTTGGAGTTGGCCTTCACCGCGTAGCAGATCAGATGATTCACATCACCGGCGGCCTCGTCGAAGGCTTTCCAGTGGCGTTCCAGGGTGGCGCGGGAATAGACATAGAGCGGCGTGCCGTGTTGCTCGGCCAGACGACTGAGATCGCAGGCTTCGCCGTAAAGGCGGCCATCGTCCTGATAATTAAAATAATCCAAGATATTTTCCTTTACGACTGCTCAACCCGGGGTTGCTTTTGCTCTGTGTCCGGCAGGGTCAGCGGGCCTTTCAGGCCGCATGCCGCCAGACTCAGACACAGGGCAACCAGCGCGGTTAGCTTGAATATGTTCATAGGATGACTGTGAATATGTTTCCAGGCTCTTATAATCGCATTCACATTCTCAAAAGCAATAGGAAGCGGGCGATGAAAGACAGTGAGTTCCATGCCTTGGCGGATGCCATTTACCAGCATATTGAAGAGTGCATAGACAGAAGCGGGGTCGATATCGACTGCGAAACCATCGGCGGCGTCATGACGCTGACCTTCGAGAACAACATCAAGTTCGTGATCAACCGTCAGGAGCCCTTGCATCAAATCTGGCTGGCTACCAGAGAAAACGGCCATCACTTCGCGCTTCAGGGCGACCAGTGGATCGATAACCGCCAGGGCGTTGAACTGCTGAGCTGGCTCAGCCTGCAGGCACAGCGCCAGGGTGATACCGAACTCGCGCTCTAACTGGCAGGACAGGGTCGGGAGTCGTCCTTGTCTTCCTTGATGGTTCTGTAGGGCAACACCCGCTGTTGCCCGCCCTCCGCCACGATTTCGTAATACTGCGGCAGATTGAAATGGGCAAAATGGCTCTGCCCGGCCACCTGCTGGTCGGAGGTATAGAAACGGTTGATGCTCTGCACCAGCTCCTCCTTGCTACCGGCCACCTGGCGGTAAACCTCGACACGGTTGGCCTCATCGAGGATATAGAGGTTGTAGTCATCGCCGCTGTCTTCGAAGAAGAACTGCATCAGTCCTTCACTGGCATAGACATCCACTATTTCGGGTATCGGCTTTCCTGCCTGCTGATCCAGCCGCAGGGTGCGCTGCGTCGGTGGCAGCCGGGATGGCTGCTGGCCGATGTCCGCCGCACCTTTCCGGTGTTGCACGCTGACCCCCCGCCGCTCGAAAAAGATGCTGTATTCTTCGCTGCCCAATAACAGGGTCTTGACGGTGCTGCCCTGATCCCGGGCCAGCCGCAGGCCGATACATTCCTTGATCAGCTGTTCGAAACGAGTGCGGATCAGGCTGCGGAAATTCAGGCTGTAACAGAACACCTGCAGGCTTTCCGGCGCATTGGCGCCCTGGTGCATCTTGCCGAGAATGGTGGTGAGCGCGTCCACCACCGCCGTGATGCCGCTGAAATGCAGGGTGCGTATTTCGTCCCAGGAATTACGATAGAGCAGCTCTACCGAACCCACCAGATTTTCCAGCTGCTGGCCGAAGCTGAAGGGATCACTGGTCCTGGCGTTGAATTCGATGGGTCTGTCGCGCCAGTGGGCGGTTGGATCCTGCTCCAGATTGATGAAGATGCCGAGCTGGCGCACCTCGCAGGGCCGGCTCAGCGCCAGATTGCTGGGTGATGGCGCCCGTACCGGGAAGAGTCGTGCCAGATCGCTCCGGTACTCCTGCAAATGCCGTTGGCTGATGTCGGTATTCTGGTTGAACAGGTGCAGCCGGGTATCCTCAACCAGCAGGCCGTTGAAGTGGGCCCAGGCGATCAGCTTGCCTGCATAACCGCTGTATTCAAGCTGGCTGCGGCCTATGATATCGGCGGGTTTCAGGCCGTATTTGTACAGGTACCAGCCGGCCTTGTTGAGCCGCCCTTCGGGCACCTGCACCAGGCTGATGTCCGGCTCGCCCAGATCCGGTGCTATGTGCAGGTTGATCAGCTGTACCTTACCCGGCAGATTTTCGAAGGCCGCATAGAGCTTGCGCGATAGTATGCCGATGTCTTCCGGATTGATTGACTCACTGATGTTATTGCGCCGGGCAAACTGGATCAGATTGCGATAGCTCTGCATCAGGGCTTCCAGCAACTCGCCGTAGGCCGATTTGACCTCTTCCACCTTCCAGTGGGCCCTGTCGTTCAGCAAGGCGATTTTTTCCGTTGACCAACCCCAGGCCGACACCAGTTCATTGATACGTGTTCGCCGCCAGTTATCCTGATCGCCGCCCTGACTCAGATCCAACCCTTCCGACACCTTGAGATAAAAACAGCGCCGCACCAGATCGAGCCGTTTGTCATCACCGATGGACTTGAGATAACCGGTCACCTTTTCCAGCATCAACATATAGTGATCCTGGCGTTCATCCAGTCGTTCGGCGGTATGAAAATGCCCCTTGAGATGACGACAGAGCAGTTGGGTGTCCGGATATTCGTGGGAGTAGGCCTCCATCAGCACCGTTTTCAGCACCGCCTTGTAGGGCGAATCGATGCTTTTGTACAGCTGCCACAGGGCAGAGCCGAAATACTCCTCCGCCGGAATACGGGCAAAGCCGCCCAGATCCAGCCATTCGTCGGTATTGAGGGTGCCGTTGGCAAACTGCTCGGCCACAAAACGGTCGTAGCGAGGCCCCAGCTTGCCCGGCGCAAACATCCACACCAACCGCTTGCCGGCAATGCGCAGATGGCTGCGGTAAAACTCGTCCAGCAGCAGCAGGTGCTGGGCGCTGCCACAGCTTTCGCCTTCAACCAGCTGTTGATTATCGGTGCGGAATTTATTGTCCGGAATCAGGAACAGGTTGAGCTCGACCTGGCGCTGTTCGGCCCACTGTGAAATCAGCAAACATTTCTGCTGCAGCCAGGCGACCCGCTCCGGCGCCATCCGGTGGGAATAACAGACCCAGACATCCAGATCGGAGTGGCGGCTTTGGCCTATGGAAGAGGTGCTACCCATGGAATAGAGACCGAATATTTCGCTTCGACCGTGCTCCAACCCCTGATGACCATTGGCGGCCTGGCAGAGTTCATCAATAAACTGCTGCTGGCGTGGGTTCGGCTGGAAGTGACACACACCCGCAGGCACATCACCCGGCACATAGCCCGGCAACAGGGGGTGGTGATAGTGCAACAGCACCGGCAGCAACTGAAATACCTGCTGGCCGTAACGGCTCATCGCCGCCAGGGCTCTAGCCTGTTTCTGCTGGTTAAACTGCTCACATCGCTCGACGAGCCGGTGAAAATTCGCGTGCAAGGGTTCAGGCCTTTGGTGGACCGACACAGACCCGGGACAGGTCAAAAGTGTGATCATGGTAACAATTAGCCGATAGATGAACAATATGTGGCAAGACACATTTCGGCAACATGCCGCCATGCCGCCGTTCCCCCCTGTAAAGCGCCGACAGGAATGATAGTATCGGCGTATTAATGGACACAAAGAAGAGATTCAAATGGCAAATCGCATCATTCGCATCGCCACCCGCAAAAGCCTGCTGGCGCTGTGGCAGGCCCATTATGTCAAGGCCCGGTTGGAACAGCTGCACCCCCATATTGGTGTCGAGCTGGTGCCGATGACCACTCAGGGTGATGTTCTGCTCGACACGCCGCTGTCCAAAATCGGCGGCAAGGGGCTCTTCATCAAGGAGCTGGAGCAGGCCATGCTGGACGGCCGTGCCGATATTGCCGTGCATTCGATGAAAGACGTGCCGGTGGAATTTCCCGAGGGGCTGGGCCTGACCGTGATCTGCGAGCGGGAAGACCCGCGCGATGCCTTTGTTTCCAATCACTATACCCACCTCGAGCAGTTGCCGGCCGGCGCCGTGGTCGGCACCGCCAGCCTGCGCCGGGAATGTCAGATCCGCGCCCGCTACCCGCACCTCGAGGTCAAGACCCTGCGCGGCAACGTGCAGACCCGGCTGCGCAAGCTGGATGAGGGCCAGTACGATGCCATCATTCTGGCCGCCGCCGGCCTCAAGCGGCTGGAGCTGAACGAACGTATCGCCGGACTGATGAGCCCGGAAGACAGCCTGCCCGCCAATGGCCAGGGCGCCGTGGGCATAGAATGTCGGCTGGATGACACGGAACTGCTTGAACTACTGGCGCCGCTCGATCACCGTGACACCCGGCTGTGTGTGGTCGCGGAACGCGCCATGAACCACGGTCTGCAGGGTGGCTGCCAGGTGCCTATCGGATCCTATGCCGAGCTGCAGGGCGATAATATCTGGCTGCGCGGCCTGGTCGGCCGCCCCGATGGCAGCCAGATCATCTTCGAGGACATCAAGGGGCCCGCCGTTCAGGGCGAAGCCTTAGGTGCCGAACTGGCCAGGCGGCTGCTGGCCCGGGGAGCAGACCAGATACTGAATGAGGTCTATCGGTCATGACGCCGTTGGTGGTACGCGCCGAGCCGCAGGCCGCCAGCCTGAGCCAGGCCCTGCTGGCGGCAGGCCACCAGCCGGTGACCAGCCCGCTGCTGAGTTTTGTCGAGGGTACCGAACTCGACCGGCTACCCGCCCTGCTCGCCGGCCTGTCGGCACGGGATTATGTGATAGCGGTCAGCGTACAGGCGGTTCATTTCGCCGATAATGCCTTGAAACAACAAGGTTCTAGCTGGCCCGATACCCACTATATTGCCGTAGGCGACGCCACCGGCAAGGCCTTTGCCGACGTGGGTGTTCCCGGGGTCGCCGTGCCCGAAGACCCCCGCTCCGAAGGTATTATCTCGCTGCCGGCCCTGCAGCAGCTAGCCGGCAGCCGGGTGGTGATCTTGCGGGGCAACGGCGGCCGTCATCTGATCGCTCCCACCCTGATGCAAAGAGGAGCCCTGGTCGATTACTGCGAGATCTACCGTCGCTGTTACCATAAAGATTCGCGCGGCACTCTGGTGAAAAGCTGGCAGAGCCAGAACGTGGACAGTATTATCATCACCAGTGGCGGCCTGCTTCATCACATTGTTCAGCTGGCGGCCGCCAGCGCAAGGGACTGGCTGCTTAGCCGTTTATTGATTGTTCCCAGTATCCGGGTCGCCCAAGAGGCCAGGAAGCTGGGGTTCACTCGGGTCATTAATGCAGAAGGTGCATCCAATCAGGCACTGATTGCCGCTCTGGATGAGAGGAAACGGAATGACAGACAAGACTGACAATAAACAAGAACATCAGAACGCGACGGTCGCTGGCAAGGTTGATGCCGACGTGACCACAGCACAACCGCAGACGGTGCCGCCGGCAACGCCTTCCGAACCGGAACCAAAAGCACCGGAACAGAAAGAGCCCGAACAGAAAAAAACCTCTTCGTCCGGCAAGATCCTGGCCATTGTTGCCATCATCATCGCCATAGCACTGGCGGCGATACTGTACTGGCACGGCCATAACCAGGCGCTGGCCCAGACCGAACAGCTGAACCGGATGCAGGCCGAGCTGCAACAGCAGCAAAGCCGCCTCGAGCAGGCCGAGAACGAGCAGAGCAGCAAGCTGGCCGCCGTGGTAAGCAACCAGAACAGCACCAGCGAAAAACTCGATGGACTGTCGCACAAGGTACTGGATCTGGACAGCAAGCGCCCCAACGACTGGATGCTGGCGGAAGCCGAATATCTGGTGCGCATGGCCGGCCGTAAACTCTGGCTGGAACAGGACGCCGTTTCCGCCGCCATGATGCTGGCCAATGCCGACGAGCGTCTGGCCGCCCTGAATGATCCCGGCCTGACCTCGGTGCGCCGCGCCCTGGCGGACGATATCGCCAACATCAAGTCGGTGAAAAAGGTCGATCGGGAAGGCCTGGTGATCAAACTCAACAGCATCAATGATCAGGTCGACAAACTCTCGCTGGCCGGAGTCATCATGGCCCGCGCCGAAGAACCGGACTTCACCCTGTCCGAGTCGGTCGGTGACTGGAAGGAAAACCTGAAGAAAAGCTGGTCCAGCTTCAGCGACAGCTTCGTGACCGTACGCCGTCGTGACGGTAACGTTGAAGCCCTGTTGTCACCACAGCAGCACTGGTACCTGAGCGAAAATCTCAAGGGCAAACTGTTGCAGGCTCAGCTGGCGGTCTATCGCGAGCAGCAGGAAATCTACGACAGCGCCCTGGCCCAGGCCGAACAATGGCTGCAGGACTATTTTGCCGACGACAGCGTGCGCCAGTTCATGCTGGAACAGCTGAAGCAGCTTGATGGTCAGCAAATCAAGGTAGACTATCCCGAGCAATTCAGCGCTCAGGAACGCCTGCAGCAACTGCTGGATGACAGGCTGCAACGCCTGCTGACCGGCCTGTAAGGGGGAGTCCATGATACGTCTTGCCATTATTGTCGCCATCCTGGTCGCCGGCCTGATCATAGGTCCGGATATTACCGGCCAACAGGGTTATGTGCTGGTGGCCGCCGCCGATTACACCATCGAAACCACCGTTACCGTCTTTCTGGTGGGTGTAGTGCTGTTTTATCTGTTGTTGCTGCTTATCGAATGGCTGCTGGGTCGCATCTTTGGCGTCAGCCATCGCACTCGCAACTGGTTTGCCGGTCGCCGTCGTCGCAAGGCACTGAGCTACACCCAGAGCGGCATGCAGGCACTGGTAGCGGAAGACTATGCCACCGCTGAGAAGATGCTGCTCAAGGGTACCAAGGGCAACGATCAGGCCCTGCTCAACTACCTGAACGCGGCCACCGCCGCCCAGGCCCTGGGCCACGAAGAAAAACGCGACGATTATTTGCGCCAGGCCCATGAGCAGAGCCCGGGTGCCGGTCTGGCAGTTGGCCTGACGCAGGCTCGACTGCAGTATCAGCAGGGGCAGCTTGAACAGGCTCTGGCCGGTGTACGTCAACTTGGGCAGGAATACGGCAGTCAGCCTGCCCTGCTCAAGCTGCAGAAAGACGTCTACTTCGCCACCGGCGAATGGTCATCCTTGTTGACCACCCTGGAGGCACTGGCCAGTCAGGGACTGATCGAGGCCGACGAGCAGCCGTTGCTGAAACAGCAGGCTTATGCCGGCTGGTTTGACAGCACCGCCAATGCCGATGGCAGCGAAGGGCTGATTACCCTGTGGCAGGGGCTGTCGCGCAAGGAAAAATACCAGGCCGAGATTCTGGCCCCGCTGTGCGATCGGCTGATCGGTCTCAAGGCCCACAAGGAAGCACAGCAGCTGCTGCTGGAAGGGTTGAACAAGCAGACAGATCCACGGCTGCTGGCCTGCATGACCCGGTTGCAGCTGAGCGACTATCATCCGCTGCTTACGGAACTGGAGAAGAGGGCAAAGAAAGAAACCCTGCCCGAACTGCACTCCACCCTGGGTCAGCTGTATCTGAAGGACAACAAGCCGGAAGCAGCCGACGCACACCTGCAGCAGGCGGTGGCGCTCAAGCCGTGTGCCGGCGACTATGTGCTGCTGGCCGGCCTGGCAGAGAAACGCAAGGAGCTGGCCAAGGCCAACGATTACTATCGCCACAGCCTGGCACTGGCTCCCTGAGCCGGTGTTTATCAAGATGAAAAAAGGGAGCCGTAAGGCTCCTTTTTTTCTTAATACTTACTTGATTAAGCCTCTTGCCCGAAATCCAGAGGCAACCGGATTACCTCCACCGACGCGCTGTAAATACATTCCTGTACGCTCTGCCACTTCATCCCTGAAGCGGAAGGTCGGCAGAGGCAAACCCGGTTACCTCTTCCTGAGCACCGAGTTATCTGAAGGCAAAGCCAACAGACGACTCCGGCTCATCAAAGAGGGCAAAGGGATCTGCTCCGCCGACCCACCGCGCCAGGGATGGCGCGGTGGAGCCCCCATGGATGGGTTTACGGCGAGTCGGCGGAGCGGGACCTTTGTCCGATTTAAGCGGAGTTATCTGCATAGCCTATAAAAAAGGAGCCTTGCGGCTCCTTTTTATCAGTCCTTGTACAGCTTGATCAGGGTGGCAGGATCCCGTTCCAGATAACCCTTGCTGCCGTGCTGACGCATCAGCTGGGCCGCCAGTCCCGACATGGGAGTGGCGCTGCCCTCGCGCAGGCTCTGGGCCACCGCCATGTCCAGATCCTTGAGCAGGGTACGTACGTGCCACTTGGGATCCGGGTCGGATTCCGTCGCCATCAGCGGACCGGTGATCTGCATCGGTTTGGAGTCGGCAAAGCCGCCGGCCAGCGCCTCGGGGATCTTGTCGGCATCCACGCCGCAGACCTTGGCCAGCGCCATCATTTCCGCCAGCACCATCAAGTTGCAACCGACGATCATCTGATTACAGACCTTGGTGACCTGACCGGCGCCAATAGGGCCCATGTGAGTGACTCGTTGTGACAAGGGCGCCAGCACGGGCCGGATACGTTCTATGTCCGCCGCCTCGCCGCCACACATGATGGCCAGAGAGCCAGCTTCGGCACCGGCTACACCACCAGATACAGGTGAGTCGACCCAATGCATGCCACATTGCGCCTTGAGGCGAGTGGCAAAGTCCCGGGTAGCCTCGGGATCCGAACTGGAAAAATCCACCAGCAGCTGATCTGCCCGGCCATGGCCGGCCACGCCACCGGCGCCGAACACGACCTCTTCTACTACGGCGGTATTGGCCAGGCACAGCAGCACCAGATCCACCTGTTCTACCAAGTCGCTGATGCTGCCGGCCACGGTGGCGCCGGCGGCCCTGACCTCGGCCAACTTGTCCGCGCTGCGGTTCCAGACCGAAACCTCAAAGCCGGCTTGCAGCAGGCGCTGCGTCATCGGCTTGCCCATCAGTCCTATTCCGATAAAACCCAGTTTCATCAAAGCTTCTCCCTGTCGGTCATGTATTTGGTCTGGTAATAACAAAAGCCACTGCGTACGGCCAGGCACAGCCAGCAACTCAACACGAAGGGCATGGTCAGCATCGGCAATCCGGTTTTCAACATGGCAGCCGTCATCAGGCCCGCCAGCACGGCGGCAACGATGCTCCAGCCCGGCTTGAACTGATGCCAGAACATGGCAACCGCAGCCAATACCCCGTTATAACCGGTCAAACCAAAGTTGATATAGTCGGGGTTAACCAGCAAGAAAGTGGCGGTACCACTGGTGATAACGGCACCGACGAAGGCCCAGCCCAACATGCCGATGCCCGACAGCAACAAGGCGGCACAGACCATGACCGCCGGTACCGTATCGGGTAAGAAAATCACCTGACCGATGGCCGATAACGAAAATTCGTAATTACTCGGCACCTCGTCGGCCAGACGTTGCCCGGTCCAGTATAACCAGGGCAGTATCAAGAGGTTAAACGGCAGGGTATAGCAGGGAATATTGGCCACCTGGCGCAGTAAATAATATAGCGGGCATGACACGGCCCCCACCACGGCGGCGGCAACCAGCATACCGGCACTGGGAGGAGCAAACAGCGCCAGCGACAGCCCGACCAGAGCCGCATTAAAGCCATAACAGCCTTCGGCCTGTAATTCCGGGTCGTATTTCAGAAAATGTGCCGCCAAAACCCCGCTCAGGGTCGCGATCAGCATGGCCAGTCCCATATAGGGGGACGCCCAGAACACACCTAGCGTAATCAACAAACCGGCTAACGGACGGTTAACAAAATAGATCTGACTGATGGAAGCCAGTAGTGCAGACAACAGACCCATTGTGGGAACCCTGAAGATAGTGAAGAAACGTGCAGAATTAGAGCAGGATGTTGTGTTTTTTTCAACAGAAAAATGTACACAATGTTAATTCGATGTCAAGGTGGATGTTACGTACTTGCCTGAAAAGAAGCCGGAAAAGGCCGCACGGAGCCTTTTCCGGAACTGCTTAGTGGGCGAGGAAAAACTGGTAGGCGGGATCCCGAGTCACCTCGTCCCAGCGATAGCCCAGCTCGGCCAGGTGCCGCTCGAACGAAGCCAGATCCTGGTCGGGCAGCTCGAAGGCACAGAGCACCCGGCCAAATTCGGCACCGTGGTTGCGATAGTGAAACAGGCTGATGTTCCAGTGCGTACCCAGAGTATGCAGAAAGCGCATCAGGGCACCGGGTTGTTCGGGAAACCTGAAGCTGTACAGCCGTTCGTTAAGTGCCTTGGGTGGCCGACCACCCACCATGTAACGCACATGGGACTTGGCCAGATCGTTGTCGGTCATGTTGGCCACCGGATACCCGGCCTGCTCCAGTTCCATCATGATCTGGGTCAGTTCCCGATCCCCGTCGCTGAGCCGGACCGACACCAGCAGCGCGGCCTTGTCTTCCGACGAATAACGGTAGTTGAACTCGGTCACCATGCGGTTACCGAGTACCTCGCAAAATTCCAGGAAGGCGCCCTTGCGCTCGGGGATGGTTACCGCCAGTACCCCCTCTCGCTTTTCACCCAGCTCGCAACGCTCGGAAACATAACGCAGGGAATGGAAGTTGACATTGGCACCGCTGAGCACCGCCGCCATCCGGGCATCTTTGTAATCCCCCGCCTGACTGTATTTCTTCAGCCCGGCCAGCGACAGCGCACCCGAAGGCTCGGCGATGGCGCGGGTATCTTCGAAGATATCCTTGAGCGCGGCGCAGATTTCGTCGGAACTGACGGTCACCACACCATCGAGATACTCCCGGCACAGGCGAAAGGTCTCGGTGCCCATACGCTTCACCGCCACCCCGTCGGCAAACATGCTGACCCGGTCCAGGGTAACAATTTCCCCGGCCTTGAGGGCGGCATTAAGACAGGCCGAGCCCTCGGCCTCGACGCCGATCACCTTGACCTGAGGCAACAGCTGCTTGATGTAGACCGCCACCCCGGCCGCCAGACCGCCGCCGCCCACCGGCACAAAGACATGGGTCAGGCGGGTATCCTGTTCCAGCAGTTCGCGCCCTATGGTGCCCTGACCGGCGATCACGTCCTGGTCATCGAAGGGCGGGATCAGGGTCAGATTATGCTCTTGTGCCAGCTCCAGGCAACGGGCGTAAGCTTCATCGAAGTTGTTACCATGCAATATCACCTTGCCGCCGAAACGACGCACCGACTCCACCTTGATATCGGGCGTGACCGTAGGCATCACTATGGTGGCGTCGATGCCCAGCTTGGCGGCCGACAGCGCCACGCCCTGGGCATGGTTGCCGGCCGAGGCCGCGATGACCCCGGCTTGCTGCTGCTCCTGGCTTAACTGGGCTATCTTGTTGTAGGCACCCCGTAGCTTGAAAGAGTGCACCGGTTGCATGTCTTCCCGTTTCAGTGAGACATGGTGACCCAGCCGCTCGGAAATCTTCTTGAGCGGCGACAAGGGAGTTACCCGCGCCGCCTCATACACCGGAGACAGCAGGATGCAGCGTAGATACTCGGTCGCCGAGCGCAGTTTGGCGGCCTCTTTCAATGCCGGTTGTGCCATCCTTATCCCCCCAGCTTGCTGATGTCGCGTACCGCGCCCTTGTCAGCACTGGTGGCCAGCGACGCATAGGCGCGCAGGGCAAAAGAGACTTCCCGCTCGCGATCAACCGGGCGCCAGCCCTGCTCACCTTTTGCATTCATGACTTCACGACGAGCGGCCAGTTCGGACTCCGCCACGTCCAGCACTATGCTGCGACCCGGGATATCGATATCGATAATATCGCCGTTCTGTACCAGACCTATGGTGCCGCCGTTGGCCGCCTCGGGGGAGACATGGCCGATGGACAGGCCCGAGGTACCGCCGGAGAAGCGACCGTCGGTGATCAATGCACACTTGGTGCCCAGGCCCATGGACTTGAGGTAGGTAGTGGGGTAAAGCATTTCCTGCATACCTGGGCCGCCCTTGGGGCCTTCGTAGCGGATCACCACCACATCACCGGCTTTCACTTCGCCACCGAGAATACCGGCAACGGCGGTGTCCTGGCTTTCATAGATACGGGCAGGACCACGGAACACCAGGTTGTCGTCGGACACACCGGCGGTCTTGACGATACAGCCATCTACCGCCAGATTGCCGGACAATACGGCCAGACCGCCTTCCTGACTGTAGGCATGCTCCAGGCTGCGGATACAGCCTTCGGCCCGGTCATCGTCCAGAGTCGGCCAGCGGCAATCCTGGCTGAAGGCCCTGGTAGTCCGGATACCGGCTGGGCCGGCGCGGAACATGGTTTTCACCGCTTCGTCTTCGGTCACCATCACATCATATTGGGCCAGCTGTTCGGCCAGGGTCATGCCCAGCACGGTCGGCAGCTCGGTGTGCAGCAGACCGGCACGGTCCAGCTCGCCGAGAATGCCCATGACACCACCGGCTCGATGCACGTCTTCCATATGGTATTTCGGGGTGGAGGGCGCCACCTTGCACAGCTGGGGTACCTTGCGCGACAGGGCATCGATGTCGGTCATGGTGAAGTCAACACCGGCCTCGTGGGCCGCGGCCAGCAGGTGCAGTACCGTATTGGTGGAACCGCCCATGGCCACATCCAGCACCATGGCGTTTTCAAACGCCGCCTTGGTCGCGATGTTGCGCGGCAGGGCAGATTCGTCATCTTGCTCGTAATAACGCTTGGTCAGCTCGACGATTCGATGACCGGCTGACTTGAACAGTTGCTCCCGATCCGCATGGGTCGCCAGCAAAGAGCCGTTGGCCGGCTGAGACAGACCCAGGGCTTCGGTCAGGCAGTTCATCGAGTTGGCGGTAAACATGCCGGAACAGGAACCACAGGTCGGGCAGGCGCTGCGTTCAACTTGCTCACTCTGAGCGTCGGATACGGTAGGGTCGGCACCCTGGACCATGGCATCGACCAAATCCAGCTTGATGATTTGGTCAGACAACTTGGTCTTGCCGGCTTCCATGGGGCCACCGGAGACAAAGATCACCGGAATATTGACTCGCAGGGCGGCCATCAGCATGCCGGGGGTAATCTTGTCGCAGTTGGAAATACACACCATGGCATCGGCACAGTGAGCATTGACCATGTACTCGACCGAATCGGCGATAAGATCCCGGCTCGGCAGGCTGTAGAGCATGCCGCCGTGACCCATGGCGATGCCGTCATCCACGGCGATGGTGTTGAATTCCTTGGCAACGCCACCGGCGGCCTCGATTTCACGTGCCACCAGCTGACCCATGTCTTTCAGGTGCACATGGCCCGGTACAAACTGGGTAAAGGAGTTGACCACGGCGATGATCGGCTTGCCGAAATCTTCTTCGGTCATGCCGGTGGCGCGCCAGAGGGCGCGGGCGCCGGCCATGTTACGGCCGTGGGTGGTGGTGGCGGAACGATACCTTGGCATTCTTTAAACTCCTGTAATAACAATTGAGTAAAACAGGGGCGCGATGCGCCCCTCTCTCTTATCTGAAAATCAATCTTTCACCGGGGTTAACCAACCCCATTTATCCCTGGTACTGCCATCGAACAGGCCGAAGAAGGCTTTTTGCAATTCTGTGGTGATCGGGCCTCGTTTACCGGCCCCAAGCTCTATGCCGTCCACACTGCGCACCGGAGTCACCTCGGCGGCGGTGCCGGTCATGAACATTTCATCGGCCAGATACAGCGCCTCGCGGGAAATGGCTTCTTCCCGCACCTGATAACCGGCTTCGCGCGCCAGCGTCATCAGGGTATCGCGGGTGATACCGGGCAGGATACAGGCGGTGACCGGCGGGGTATAGAGTACCTTGTTCTTGATCAGGAACAGATTCTCGCCCGCGCCCTCGCTCAAATGGCCGTGCACGTCGAGCGAAATACCCTCGTCATAGCCGTGGCGCTTGGCTTCGCCGGATATCAATTGGGAAGACAGGTAGTTACCGCCGGCCTTGGCACCTGTGGGCATGGTATTGGGTGCCAGCCGGTTCCAGGATGTGACGCAGACATCCACGCCCCGCTCCAGCCCCTCTTCGCCCAGATAGGCGCCCCAGGGAATGGCGGCGACAATCACGTCACAAGGCACGTCTTTCGGCGCATTGAGGCCCATGCCGACATTGCCGATAAATACCAGTGGCCGCAGATAGGCGCTGTTCAGCTCGTTTTCGCTCACTGCTTTTCGGCAGGCGTCCATCAGTTCTGCGTGGGTATAAGGAACCTGCATTCGATAGATTTTGGCGGAGTCGAACAGCCGCTGTACGTGCTCTTCGAGACGAAAAATCATCGGTCCCTTGGGAGTGTGGTAGGCACGGATGCCTTCGAACACCGAAGAACCGTAATGCAGCGCATGACTCATCACATGCACCTGGGCCTTGTCCCAGGGCACCATATCACCATTGAACCAGATGTATTTGGCAGTAGACATTGGTTGTTCCCTCAAGCCGTTTTCTTGAACCGTGGCTCCACAAGCTGTGCCTCGACACGGGTTATATCCATCAGCTTTTCGAGTTGACGGCTCAACAGCTGAATGGCTCTGTCACTGCTGACAGTAACTCTAATATTAAGTCTTTTACAATCAACCGAGGTGGACATTTCCATGTCATCCACCCGAAAGCCACGATGACGGATCAGACGAAGCACCCGCTCGAGGACCTCGGGACGAAACTGGGCTTCTATCTGCAAATTGTGCTGGTTCATGCTTTTTTCTCCATCATCTGGTCGTTGGCAACTCCGGGCGGCACCAGGGGCCATACGTTTTCCTGCTCTGAAATACGAACATGCAACAGGTAGGCGGTATCGGCCGCCAGCATGCGCTGGATGGCGGGCTCCACTTCCTCTTTATGGTTGATGGTTTCGCCGGGAATATTGAAGGCGGCAGCCATGGCCACAAAGTCGGGGTTATCGGTGAGTATGGTTTCGCTGTAGCGACCGTCGAAGAACAGTTCCTGCCATTGACGCACCATGCCCAGTCGCTGGTTGTCGAGCAGTACCATCTTTACCGGCAACTGGGCGCGCTTGAGGGTGCCCAGCTCCTGCACGTTCATCATGAAAGAACCATCGCCGGAGACCAGCACCGATTCGTGTTCGGGGCGAGCCAACTTGGCACCGATGGCTGCCGGCAGGCCGAAGCCCATGGTGCCCAAGCCTGCGCTGCTCAGGTGGTTGCGCGGGCTGGTGAAGCTCATGTGCTGCGCCACCCACATCTGGTGCTGGCCCACGTCACAGCTGACCATGGCGGTATCCTGCAGGGCATCGCTCAGCTGCTTGAGCATCAGGGGGGCATAGATGGCCTCGCCCGGGTGATCATAACGCCAGCCGTGATCGGCCTTGAGTGTCTTGCAGTGCTGCCGCCAGTCGTCGATAGCCAGTTGCTCGTTGCCCAACTTGTCATTCATCAGCAAGGGCAATACCGTTGCCAGCTCCGCATCGATCCCCACCTGGGCATGACGCACCTTGCCGAATTCGGCGGCATCCTTGTCCAGGTGAATCACCTTGGCATTCACCGCAAAGGCGTCCAGTTTGCCGGTGACCCTATCGTCGAAACGGGCACCAACCACAATCAGCAGATCACTCTGCTGAACAGCCAGGTTGGCGGCTTTTGTTCCGTGCATGCCGAGCATACCCAAAAACAGCTCATCATCCGGATCCAGGGTGCCGATTCCCTTGAGGGTCGTCACGGCAGGGATACCGGTTTGGCGGGCAAAAGCACGTAATTCTGCCTCGGCATTGGCCATGCCGACACCGCCACCGACGTACAGTACCGGCTGACGAGCGGTCGCCAGCATCGACAGAGCCTGAGCCAGCGCCTCTTCATCCAGCGCATTGGGTTCGGTGCCGAAATCAGGGACTGCTTTGGGCTCAACCAGCGCCACCTGAATATTCTTGGGCACGTCGATCAACACGGGGCCGGGGCGACCGGAACGGGCCACTTCGAAGGCTTCGGCGATGATGACGCCAAGATCCTCGACATTTTCCACCAGATAGGAGTGTTTGGTGCAGGATAGCGACATGCCCAGTACGTCCACCTCCTGAAAGGCATCGGTGCCGATGGCCGCCATCGGCACCTGACCGGTGATGGCCACCAGCGGAATGGAGTCGAGCATGGCATCGGCCAGACCGGTGATCAGGTTGGTAGCCCCGGGGCCGGAAGTGGCCATACACACTCCCACCTGACCACTGGCTCTGGCATAGCCCACGGCGGCCAATGCGGCAGCCTGCTCATGACGACACAACAAGTGCTCCACTCCACCGTCGTAGAGCGCGTCGTAGAGCGGCATGATGGCACCGCCGGGGTAGCCGAATATCTGGGTGACCCCCTGTTGTTTCAAAGTCTGAACGATGTACTGTGCGCCATTCATTTTATTGCTGTCCATGTGTTACTGCCAAAGCCGGTTTAAAAAAAAACCCCCGAGTGAATAACTCGGGGGTTTTGCGTTGTTGTCTGCCGGTTATTTTACGTTTCGTCAGACCACAGTGCCCCGAGAGGTGATTTAATAATCACCACTAGGACCACGATAATGTTGACGAAACGTACAAAAAAATTCATGTCACCGACCGTTAAATAGGATGAAGAGCCAGAACCTTCGACTCAAGCAGATCTATAGAACTAGCATGGTGAACTAAGCTAGACAAGACTTTCTTGTCCACAGCATTAAAAAAACGGTCAAATTGGGTAACGAAAAGGTAGTTTAAAAAGCTGAAAAAAATTAATTCTTAAAAATAAAATATCAGGGAGACCGGATGTCACTCGCCGTTGTTTTTGCCCGCGCCAGCCTGGGCGTCGCCGCACCACTGGTCACCGTTGAAGCCCATCTGGCCAATGGTCTGCCCGCCTTCAATATCGTCGGCCTGCCGGAAACCACGGTCAAGGAAGCCCGGGATCGGGTACGCAGTGCCCTGCTGAATTCCGGTTTTGAATTTCCTGCCCGTCGTATCACCGTCAACCTGGCTCCCGCCGATCTGCCTAAAGACGGGGGCCGTTTCGATTTGCCTATCGCCATGGCCATTCTTGCCGCCTCCGGCCAGATTCCCGCCACCAGCCTGGAGCAGCTGGAGTTTCTGGGAGAACTGGCCCTGACCGGGGCGCTGCGATCGATTAAAGGCGCCCTGCCTGCGGTATTGGCCGCCCGCGACAGTAAGCGGATCCTGATACTGCCGGCCGGCAATGGCATCGAGGCCGGTGTGATCCACCCCTGCCCGGCCCGGCTGGCTCCTCACCTTCTGGCCATTACCGCCTGGTTGCAAAAAGAGGGCGAATTGGCGATTCCAGAGCCTGTCATATCGGAAGAACGCGACCATATCACCGATCTTTGCGATGTGATCGGTCAGGAAGCGGGTAAGCGAGCACTGGAGATTGCCGCCGCCGGCGAGCACAACCTGCTGCTACTCGGCCCTCCCGGAACCGGAAAGAGTATGCTGGCCAGTCGTCTGCCGGGGCTGCTGCCGCCGATGAGTGAGGAGGAAGCACTCGAGACCGCCGCCATCAGATCCATCAGTGGTCTGAATCTGGATCCCGAAAACTGGCGACTGCGAGCTTTTCGTCAACCCCATCATTCGGCGTCTGCCGTGGCGCTGGTAGGCGGCGGCAGCTATCCCAGGCCCGGAGAAATCTCTCTGGCCCATAACGGGGTGCTGTTTCTCGATGAAATGACCGAGTTTGAACGACGGGTACTGGATGCCCTGCGAGAGCCGCTGGAAACCAGCAGTATTTCCATCGCCCGGGCGGCGCACCGAGTGACATTTCCCGCTCGTTTTCAGTTGATCGGTGCCATGAACCCCAGCCCTTGCGGTCACTACGCAGATGGTTACAGCCGCAGCTCCTCCGAGCAGATACTGCGTTACCTGAGCAAGATATCCGGTCCTTTTCTGGATCGTTTCGATCTGTCGGTAGAAATACCGCTATTACCCCCAGGGGAGCTGAGTCGAACCCGGCCCAAGGCAGAAGCATCGGCCCAAATCCGCAAGAGGGTACTGGCCGCCAGGGAGCGGCAACTGAAACGAGCCGGCAAGACCAATGCCCGGCTCAATGCCGCCGAGCTGGATAAATTCTGCCCGCTGGAGCAGGAAGACGCCTTGTTCCTGGAACAGGCCCTGCACCGAATGAAGCTCTCTATCCGCGCCTGGCATAAATTGATCCGGGTCGCCAGAACCATCGCCGATCTGAACGACGAACAAACAATAGGCCGTCATCATTTAATCGAAGCACTGGGATACCGGGCCATGGATCGGTTGCTACAGCAGTTACAGAGCTGAGTCGGCAATACACTGCTATAACTAAGCAGACAGTCCGGCTCTAAAGGAGTAACAGATGAAGAGTGCGAAGGAGTTTGCCATTTGGCTGCATGAACGCTTCAGAGAGGTGAAAAGTGGTGTTTATCTGACCAAGACAGATATTGCTATGCTTTCCGGGAGGCAGCGTTTCACCCACGAGTTCATCACCGATATTCATTATGAACTGGCGTTAAAGGGCATGGGGTTTGTCACCGACACCCACAGGGAGAAATTTTATCTGTTTCATCTGCCTACCGAGTACTGGCAGGCTCAGGGTGATCGCTATCAGGAAGACAGTCAGTCCAACGTTCGTACCATAGTTCAGAACAAGCGCCATACGTCATGATACCCAATGCCATGATGCGGCGGACCGCATCATGGCAAGACCGGTTATCCGGCCGATAGCAAGTATTCCACTACCCGGTAAAACCGCTCTTCCGAGCCGATTTCGCTCATGTTCAGCTCATACTTGTCTCTGACCACTATGGTGGGCGTGCCGCGCACATTGAAGCGTTCGGTGGCCTTGTCGTACTGGGCAACCATGCCATTGAGCGCAAAGCTGTTGATCACGCCATCGAAGGCCTTTGCTTCAACACCATTGGCAACGAAAATAGTCTTGATATCATCCAGACCGCCGGGCATTTTTTTCTGGCGGTGAATACGGTCGAAGATAACCGGCGTCAGCTTGTCGTCCACCTTGAGCAATACCGCAGCACCGTAGGCACGCTGCAGCACAGGGCCCAGTTCCCGGCCGAGAAAAGACACAGGAACTTTCTTCAACTGCACTTCGGGCAACCGCTCTTGCAGTTTTTCCATCAAGGGCTCAAAGCTGTAGCAATGCGAGCAGACATAAGAGAAAAACTCGGTTACTTCCGGTTTGCTGCTCGCGGTTTCATTTACCACCTTGTATTCGACACCCTCCTTGAATTCGGGAGCGGCATTGACCAGTGGAGCCAACAGCAGGGTAAACAAAACAACAATATACTTTTTCATACGGGATCCCATTCGATAGAAACTGACTCACGGTAAGTAATCAGTTCCAGGAGGTCAAGGATAATGGTACCGCATCCAGACTCTGCATTTGATCGGACAGCACTCGAATTTGCTGTTGCCAGTACTCTTCGGTGTTAAACCAGGGAAAATTGGCCGGAAAGGCAGGATCAGACCAACGCGCCGCCAGCCAGGCCATGTAGTTGACCATACGCATGGCTCTGAGTGGTTCAATCAGCGGCAGCTCGGTCACATCAAATTCCCGTACCGTCTCGTAACCGGCCAGCAGGGTGTCCAGCTGCATCAGCTGCTCCTGACGACTGCCGCTGAGCATCATCCACAGATCCTGTACCGCCGGCCCGGAGCGACAATCATCGAAGTCGAGCAACCAGAGTCCGTCGCGCCACAGTATATTGCTGACATGGCAGTCACAATGCAGGGTCAGCTGTTGTTTGGGCCTGTATAGCCCAGTCGCTTTCTCTACCACCTCAGTCAGCCGGGCAAAAAATTCTCCCCGCAGTCGATTCGGTATCCGAGCCTCTTGTTCAAGCACCCTTTGAGCCCGCAGCAGATAGTCGTCGGTACTCAGCTGTGGTCGATGGCGTAACACAAACTGTTCGCCTACCGTGTGTAGCCGCCCCAGTTGCTCTCCCAACGCCTCCAGCTGATCGAGGTTATCGGCCTCAAACTGACGGCCGGAGACCGAAGGCCAGACCGCAAACAGCATGTTGCCGTATTCAAAGACGCTGTTGTTATCGCGTATCAGCGGTACCGCGACTCGAACTCCCGCATCATCCAGGGCGAACAGAAAATCATGTTCCTCCTGGATCTGCTGTCGACTCCAGCGCTGGGGGCGATAAAACTTGGCCACCAGGATGCCATCGCTATCACTCTTGAATCGGTAAACCCGGTTTTCATAGCTGTTCAACGCCATGAGTCCCGAATCGATATAAATGCCGGCACTGGCCAGCGCATCGGCAATAACATCGGGTGTAAGCTGGTAATAGTTCATGCCACTCCAAAAAAAGACCGCAGCGACTGGCTGCGGTCTGAGAATATCAGTTAATCGAACTGAAGAACTTGGTATCGCTGCGTAAGTTGGCCTTGCTGTCGTTCTCATCAAGCCCGGCATGGGTCATCACGAAGGTGATGTCCTTGACCGGCGTTGACAGCAGGTAAGGGTCTGCCGCAAGACTAATCGGCAGACTCAACACCTCGCCACCGCGAACCACGACTTCTTCGGGGCCTATCCACTCAACATCATCCATCCCCTCGACACGGAGTCGGTAGGTTTCGGTGTCCAGCGTCTTGTTCATGATTTTCAGGGTGTAGGTGTTCTCTACCAGCCCCTCGGCGGTTTCACGATAGAGCTGGTTTCGATCCCGGATAATCTCGATACCCATCGGCATGATATTGGATGCCATATAAGCAAAGGCGACCAGCATGAGCACCATGATAACGCCGTAGCCAATCAGCTTGGGACGCGCCACATGGCTTGCTCCGTGCTGCAACTTGTGCTCTGTGGTGTAGCTGATCAGCCCTCTTTCGTAGCCCATTCGATCCATGGTCTGATCACAGGCGTCCACACAGGCACCGCAGTTGATGCACTCATATTGCAGACCGTCCCGAATGTCGATGCCGGCAGGGCAAACCTGTACACAGAGGTTGCAGTCGATACAGTCACCCAGCCCCAGCTTTGCGGGATCCGCCTTGCGTGGACGAGGGCCTCGGCTCTCTCCTCGCTCGACGTCGTAGCTGACCGTATAGGTGTCTTTATCAAACATGGCGGACTGGAAGCGGGAATAGGGACAGATGTGGGTACACATTATGGTACGCATCCAGCCCGCATTACCGTAAGTACAGAACACAAAGAACAGCACCCAAAAACCAATCCAGAAGCTGGTAGAAAAAGTCAGCAGGTCTATCGCCAGCTCTCTTGCCGGAACGAAATAGGCAATGAAGGTAAAACCAGTAAGGAGTGATACCGTCAGCCAGGAGAGATGTTTGGCACTCTTGCGCCATATCTTGTTGAAGTTCCATGCCGATTTATCCAGCTGGCGGCGTTTGTTGGCGCTGCCTTCCAGCTTTTCCTCGAACCAGATAAACACAAAGGTCCATACCGTCTGGGGGCACAGATAGCCACACCATACCCGTCCGAGGAAGGTAGTAATAAAGAACAAGGCGAAGGCCGCTACCATCAGCAGCAGAGCCAGCAGGGTCAGATCCTGTGGCCAGATGGTAGTCGAAAAAATCTGAAAGCGCTGCTGCTCCACATCAAACAGTAACGCCTGACGCCCATTCCAGCTCAGCCAGGGACCAACGGCAAACAACAGCATGAAAAACCACCCCATCACCTTGCGCAGCTGCTGCCATTGTCCCTTTTGCGCTCGTACATAGATGTGGCCTTCGTCTGTAGGCCTGTGGGAACGCACCGCCTCGGTAACATCCTTGATGTCTATCTGCTTATGTTTATCGTTCATTATGCTCACATAGTTGTTCTAACTGGCTGCGACCAAATTATCCGCGCGGTAAAACATTCTTAACTTGCAGATAAAATACGAGTTATGCCGCATTTTGCAGCAAAACATCCGATTAAAAGGTGATATGGATCACTCTTTGCCGAGCCGGGATCGGTTCATGCTACCCAGGGCATCATGATAGAGCACTAGGACTGCCAAACACCATGACGGCGATCAGCGAATGACGTGAAAAAGAGAGAATTTGGATAATACCAATTGGAATAACGGTCTGATCATTTTTAAACCCGCGCTCAGAGGCAACACCGCCTCCTCCCACGACACACCACTGACACATGACACTCACCGTTACAGCCTACTGCAGACATTCACTGGATATTCGGCCAGGCTGCAACCGTTCGTCACGGCGAGAGAAGCTCGTCCCCTGAGGCTCGGGAGGTGCCGTCCATAGCGAAGGAACTGGCCATTTGTCCGTCCTTAAAGAGAAAGGCAGAATAAAAAGCAAAAAAAAACAAAAAACCCCGCTCAATGAGCGGGGTTTGGTGATAGGCGTTTGACTGTGACCTACTTTCACATGGCAGCTGCCACACTATCATCGGCGCGGGTGCGTTTCACTTCTGAGTTCGGCATGGGATCAGGTGGTACCACAACGCTATGGCAGTCAAACAAAACTGGTTATTTCAAATTTCAATATGGTGCTGATACCCGGATTTGAACTGGGGACCTCACCCTTACCAAGGGTGCGCTCTACCAACTGAGCTATATCAG
>NZ_JBKGFN010000006.1:0-202267 GCF_046521305.1 Oceanisphaera submarina
TTACGGTGGTGACTGTACCACCTTAAATGGTGTCCGGGATCATTGAACCACTACACCTGTCCGAGTGGAAAACCTCGTCTGGCTATCATCAGCGGTCGCTGGCGGAAACGGCGATGTCCCGATACAAACAATTGGTGAGTCCCAAGTTGAGCTTGCGTAACTACAACGGCCAGGTCGGTGAAATCTTGGCCGGCGTGAAGGTCATGAACAAAGTCATAGGACTTGGTATGCCTGTTCGTCAGCCGGTCAGTTAAGGGCGGAAAGCCCTGTAGGGACAGGCTGTCTCGGCTCTGATTTGATCAACAACGCCGCTAAAATTTCTTAAAAAAAACAAAAATTAACATAGTAAAAATAAACAGAAATCGTACTAACTGGCACAACAAAGCAAGGTTCGGCACGCCAAGCTGCATGATTTACCGGCAGGATCTTACTCAAAAACAGCTGACATAATTTTAGCGGCTAAAATGAAGCCTTTCTTAACGAACGGACTCTGAAGCATATTGATAGGAAAAATGCGGTCCAACAACAGCAACAGGCGGCAGTTGATCCGGCTTTGTTCAATAGTGGTTTTCTGAGCTTCGAGGCTGTTCAAAAATTCATCGTTCAATGGTGTTTCCATAAGCATCAGCGTCGAGGCCGCCGCGGCGTAGATTCAACTACTGAGATAGCACTATCGAAACGGCGCTCATCTTCGGATTGCTCTTACAGGAGCTGGAATGGTTCATCAACTCCATTTTTCAGTTGATGGGGCTGCTGACCTCGCCAAGCTACAGCAGCATTAGCTTGCGAAAGGATCACTTGGCAGTTGATGCATGCCCACATTTGAGATATCAGCCTGGCGCTCGTCTGTTAACGAGCTTTTACCTACACGGATCAACCCTCTTCGATGTCAGTTGCATCAGGTCTTGGGCTATGAGGCACACACTACGAGGGAACACTGGTAGTTACTACTTAGATAAGATAGCAATGCAAAGGTGCCATTCGGTAAGAATGTCAGTATTGGGATGCAGGGCATTCGAGGAGTAGAACAATTGCTGAGCTAAAATCAGGTCACTAGGGCGATTGGAGAACCACATTAAGCAACGATCAATGGTCGCTGATAGAAATGTTGACGCATAATAGTTCAAAAAACCACCAAAAAGCAACTGGAATCGACATGTAGTAAATTAGTTGAGCAAATTGGTTCACTATATGTCAAAATGAGTTCATCAGCTTCCTTGTTGGCTCGAAAGATGAAGTACTATACTGAAATATCTAACATTGTGCGCGGTGCTCTAGCAAGTGACCGTAAGCACGTTTCTATTTATATCCAACAACTCATTGAAAAGTTGAAGGCCGATGGTGAAAACCTTGCGGTTAAAGGGCTTATTGAGCAGCTAGAAGGAAATGTACATCCGGTTACAGCGAAAGGAGCGTCAGCAAACTCTGCTTTTCAGAGGCCTATACCGGTCGAGAAAGACAACCGTTTTTCTCTAGCGGATATGTCCCATCCATCGATTATGGATTCTCAGGTTTTTCTACCAGAAGGTTCAAAAAAGATAGTTGAGTCATTCTTAGGCTATATAGATAAAAAAGAGAAGCTGATTGAGCTAAATATACCTATTAATCCAACGTTACTTTTACATGGAGCCCCAGGCACAGGTAAAAGTAAATTAGCTAACTATATTGCTGCAAAGCTAGAGCTTCCTTTAGTTACTGCACGTGCTGATGCTCTAATATCATCCTATTTGGGCTCTACATCGAAAAACATAAGAGCTCTGATTGACTATGCGCAGTCTCAGCCGTGCGTCCTTTTTCTTGACGAGTTCGACGCTATAGCCAAAGCCAGAGATGACAAGAACGAGATCGGGGAATTAAAGAGAGTTGTAGTTAGCTTGCTTCAGAACATAGATACTCTAACAGATACGATCGTTGTAGCTGCAACTAACCATGTCCACCTTTTAGACCCGGCAATTGGTAGAAGATTTCACTACAAGTTAGAACTTAGTCCACCATTAGAAAAAGAAAGATATGCAATTTTCAATTCTTTGCTTTCGAAACATGAGTTTACTGAAGAAGATTTGAAGTTATGTGTTCAAGTGTCGGATGGAATGACTGGTGCAGAGATCGAAATGGCAACATATGAGTATTTAAGATACTCCGTTATTAACGAGCTGCCAGCCTCAAAAATTAGTCTTGTGAGAACTATTTTGCTCTCATTATACCCTTGGCTAAATTTCGAAGATGATGAAGCACGCAGTATAAACATGCAAAAACTAAAAGAGTTAAATGGGGACCTTTTCACAGGGAAACTATTCTCTTTATTATGGGATATATCACCGAGCTATGTTAGTCGGCTACTCAAGGATAATAAAAAATGAGCACCCCTAAGAATCCTATAAAACATGTCCAATTTTCTACTACTGATTATTTTCAGCCGCCAGTGAACACAGGGGGGTCTTCTACTCCATTGAAGCCTGTGACAGCAGAGTTTAGATCTGAACTACTTTCATCTATTGATGCTGTATCCCACTCCTTAGAAGTTGGAACAGAAATTGGTGGTGTTAATACATGTGCAGCTGTTGTTGAGTTGGAAAAAAATGCCATAGCAAAAACACATAGACCTACGGCACTTTTCAATGATAAAACATGTCCTTTTTTTGGCGATCAAGGGTATGGTAAGTTTTTAGTGCAAGTAAATGCAGAAGGTCTTGCTGTATTACGTGACAAGATTCAGAAGGCCGCAACCAAGAGTGCAATTAAGGCACTGTCAACTATTAAAGGCATTAGCAAATACACTCCTAACCTCGATTGTATCGGAACAGATTTAGAACCAATAATTATTCGCTTGTTTCGTTATCGAGATGATAAACTCAACCTAGTTGTTGACCAAAAGTTCGAAGCGTTGCTAAATAACTATGAGGCTAAATGGGTAAAGCACCCTTCAGAATCGGTACGTCTTTATAAAGTTTTTTCTTATCCTAAATCTTTGTTAGAACTTTTACCGTTTATAAGCTCAGTACAAAGCGCTATTCGTTCGCAGAGCATAACCGTAAAGCCAATGTCTGATTCAACTGTTCAGCCAGAGCAAGCAGAACTATCAGAACCTCTGGATGATAGATTGTATCCGATAATTGGTGTGGTCGATAGTGGAGTCAGTAGTGATTGTCCTGCTATCCAGAATTGGGTTGTTGGTTCGAAATGCTATGTTCCAGAGCCTTTGAGAAACTTTTCTCACGGTACATTTGTGAGTGGCTTAGTATCGAATTCATTCCTCTTTAATCAAGATGTGCGCTTTCCACTGAGTCAATCAAAAATATTCAGTGTTGAAGTGCTTGGTGATGGTGTGGGTGATGTGTTTGAAATTATTAATGCAATGCATGAAGTGGCCCAAGAGCAGCCGCATATTAAAATTTGGAACTTGTCTCTAGGCTCATCTTCGCCTGTATCTCTTGATGAAATTTCCACAATGGCTTTAATGCTTGATGAGTTTCAAGATAAATATGATTGCTTATGTATCGTAGCAGCAGGTAATTATACTGATTCGCTCAGGAGTTGGCCTCCAATTTCAAAACTTAATGATGGTGTATCTAGTCCTGCTGATTCTGTCCGCGCGATTACAGTTGGCGCTTTAGCTCATATTGATGGACATGTACTTAATGAAGAGCCGTCACCATTTAGCCGTAAAGGACCAGTTTCGAACTACATACAGAAACCAGACTTAGTACACTTTGGCGGGAACTTACTTTCAGTAGGGGGAATGCCAATCCCATTGGGCGTAAACTCAGTTTGTCCCCTAGGCAACAAGAGAAACGATATTGGCACTAGTTTTTCAACGCCGATTATTGCCACTGTCGCTGCTAATATCTATCAGCAACTAGGTGAAAGAGCCTCCCCAAACCTTGTAAAGGCTTTATTAATTCATAATGCGAATATGAATCATGGTTATAAGCTTGATAAAGAACACAAGTTATATTATGGCTGGGGCTTACCTCAAGATATTAACAGCATTGCTGAAGTGAATGATTTTGAAACAACCCTCGCGTTTCAGGGGCACGCCCAAAAGAGTTTTGAAGTGGAAAAGTTACCGTTTCCTATTCCTGAGTGTCTCCGCACAGAAGAAGGGAAAGTGAGAGCTGAATTCTTCATAACTTTAGTATATCAACCCAAACTAGATCCAAATAGAGCATTTGAATACTGTCAGTTTGATGTGAATGTAGGTTTTGGTGAATATAAAGATGGTAGCTTCTCATCAAAGATTCCACGCCAGCAAGAAGCACATAGCTTTGAGTCGGAACTTATTAAGAATGGTGATAAATGGTCTCCAATTAAAGTCTATTATAAGAGATTTTCCAACGGCACAAACATTGAAAACTGGAGGTTAAGAGTATCCGTTCTAGACCGTGAAGGTGTCGAAGCTCAAGGGGTTCAAATCCCATTCACAATACTAATTACAATTCGTGACATTGACAAAGAAAAGCCCGTTTACAATGAAATGGCGAAGTTAATCGATGCATATAACTGGGAGGTTTCTGACCTAGTTGTCGAGCAAAGAATAAAAATTTAATACCTGTCTCATAGAGGCTAGAGATTGCATTACTAGCCTTAACTTCCCCGGTAGTTTAATGTCGAAAAGATCAGTTAGACGACTAAATTGAACGAGATTATAAACAATAATTTAGGGTGAATAATAAAAAGTATACATCTCAACACCCCGAACTTTAGAATTATTTTCCGGTGGTGTCGATTAAACTTCCTTTTTGTTCAACAAGGAAATCTGAGGGCAATAATTTACTGTGACCCATTCGTTGAATCCGATAAGATAGTTGATATTTACGAGCAAATCGATAAGCACCTAACCATCAAATCATTTCTGCTTAATCACTTGTTACAAGCAAACTCTGGATCAGAGAAAATGAGTATATTGTGACAGAAGGAAGAGAATTATCGTTCTCTTCGCTTATTAACGAGTTAAACCATCCACTCATCAAGCATATCAGCCCAGTCCTGTAGCATGGCGGTACGCTGCTCGCGATACTCTGCTTTGTTGTAAACCGCCCTTACGCCCTTCTGCTCGTGAGCCAGGCATTTCTCTATCCAGTCGGTATTGTAGCCAGCTTCGTGCAGCAGAGTGCTAGCGGTGCGGCGCAGATCGTGAGGGCCAAACTTGGCAAGGGGCTGCCCTTCTTTCTGAGCCAGCTTATAAGTCAGGTCCAGCACGCGGTTCAGGGTGGCGCTGCTCATGGGCAAGTCGGAGTCGTAGCGGGACGGCAGTATATAGTCTGAGCCACCCGAGAAGGTCTTCAGGGCAATCAGGATATCCAGGGCCTGCCTGGATAGAAACACCAAATGGGGATTTCGCCGTTTCATCCGCTCCTTAGGGATAGTCCACAGCGCTTCGCTGAAGTTAATTTCACTCCAGGTGGCATTGGTCAGCTCGCTTTTGCGTACCATGGTCAGCAGCAGCAGCTTTACCGCTGCCCGAATGGACGGTGATGTACCAATCCGCTCAATGTACTGATACATGAGTTTGATTTCTTCCGGCGACAGGGTGCGATCGCGGGGTTCAAACCTGGCAATGCTGGATGGCCTTACCGAATCGGCCGGGTTCTCTACCTTTTGCCCTCGTTCAATGGCCCAGCGGTATACCTGGAGCACAATATCACGGGTATGAACGGCAGTAGCAGGAGCTCCACGGTCTACAATGGCATCGGTCAGCGCTCGTAAGTCTTCATGGGTTATTTCGGAAAGCTTCTGATTGCCGAATTTTTTCTCCAGCTCTCTGGCATACACAGAGCGGCGCATATCCCGGGTGGAGTCCGCCATCTGGTAGCCCCGCAGCCACTTCTCTGCCCAGACACCAAAGGTTTCCGCATCTTTTACCCGTGCCTTGTTCCGAGCTTTCTCCTTGGCCGGTGATTTGCCATCGGCCACCATGCGCTTGGCCTCATTCAGGCGCTCCCGGGCTTCGGCCAGGGTAATGCCCCCTACGCCATAGCGGCCAAAGGTGATCGTCTCCTGGCGTCCATGAATGGAGTAGTTGTAGCGGAACGAGACGGTGCCGGCCGGCGTAACGGCCACATAGAGGCCATCCCGATCGTTCACCTTGTAGAGCTTCTCTCTGGGCTTGAGGTGGCGCAGCTTGGTATCGGTCAGCATGAGTCTGGTCCTTAGTCGATTTTGATACCATGCTGAAAAAGCCTTATGAATCGGCTCTTTATTTCTTTAAAAACAGTGCTTTATGTAAATTTGATACCATGTAGTCATAAGGTAAGGCAGCATGGTATTGGCTCTCACTTATGGTATCGCTCACCGATAATACCAAGTTAAATACCACGCTCAAGTCGTGCTTCCCGCTGCTAATTGTTGCCAGACAGTGCAGGCTGTAAAAACAAAAAAGCCCATGTAAACATGGGCTTAAGTGTCATTTCATGCCGGTTACTGCCAGCTGTTACCTAACGAGTGATTATTCCCACTCGATGGTGGCAGGTGGTTTACCTGAAATGTCATAAACCACACGGGAAATACCGTCGACTTCGTTGATGATGCGGTTAGACACATGACCCAGGAAATCATAAGGCAGGTGCGCCCAATGTGCGGTCATGAAGTCGACCGTTTCTACCGCACGCAACGAGACAACCCAGTCGTACTTGCGGGCATCACCCATCACGCCTACGGAACGTACCGGCAGGAAGACGGTGAAGGCCTGGCTGACCTTGTTGTACAAGTCGTGATTGTGCAGCTCTTCGATGAAGATGGCATCGGCCCGGCGCAGCAGGTCGCAATATTCCTTCTTCACTTCGCCCAGTACACGCACCCCCAGACCCGGCCCCGGGAACGGATGACGATAGAGCATGTCGTAAGGCAGACCCAGCTCCAGACCCACCCGGCGCACTTCGTCCTTGAACAGCTCTTTCAGCGGCTCGACCAGTCCCATTTCCATATCGTCCGGCAGGCCACCCACGTTGTGGTGTGACTTGATCACATGGGCCTTGCCGGTAGCGGAGCCGGCTGACTCGATAACATCCGGATAAATGGTGCCCTGAGCCAGCCATTTAACGTCCTTGATCTTGCCTGCTTCTTCGTCGAATACTTCGATGAAGACACGGCCGATGATCTTGCGTTTGGCTTCCGGGTCATTTTCGCCGGCCATGGCGGCCAGAAAACGGTGCTCGGCATTGACGTGCACTATGTTCAGGCCGAAGTGGTCACCAAACATGTCCATTACCTGCTCGGCTTCGTTCAGACGCAACAGGCCATTGTCCACAAACACACAGGTCAGCTGGGAGCCAATGGCACGGTGCAGCAGCATGGCGGTCACGGAAGAGTCAACACCACCAGACAGGCCCAACAGCACCTTGTCGCTGCCTACCTGCTCGCGGATACGGGCTACTGCATCGTCGATGATGGTCGCCGGCGTCCACAGCGCATCACAACCGCAGATAGCGCGAATGAAGTGCTCCAGCATACGCGCGCCCTGACGAGTGTGGGTCACTTCCGGGTGAAACTGCACACCGTAGAAATGACGGGTTTCGTCCGCCATGGCGGCAAAGGGACAGCTACCGGTCTGGGCAACCTTGTGGAAACCCTCGGGCAGCGCCACGACCTTGTCACCGTGACTCATCCACACGTCCAGCAAGGAATAACCATCGGCGTCTATGGCGTCTTCGATGTTGGCAAACAGCGCGCAGTCGGCAACCCGCTGTACCTGGGCGTAACCGAATTCACGCTCGTTGGAGCCGGATACGGCGCCGCCCAGCTGCTCGGCCATGGTCTGCATGCCGTAACAGATGCCAAACACCGGCACGCCGGCGTTAAACACGTATTCCGGTGCCCGTGGGCTGCCGGCTTCGGTGACCGACTCAGGTCCCCCGGACAAGATAATGCCATTCGGATTGAAGTCACGGATCTGGGCTTCGGTGACGTCCCAGGCCCACAGCTCGCAATACACGCCCAGCTCCCGAACCCGGCGGGCAATCAGCTGAGTGTACTGAGAGCCGAAATCCAGGATCAGGATCCGGTTATCATGAATATTTTTGGTCATCGTCTTCCTACTCGTTACAAAGACCGCCTGTGGGGGGCCAGACGGCAATAGAAAAACGGGGGAACCAGCCCCCCGTCTACTGCGTTTCGGGATCAACCCAACCGGTAGTTGGGTGCTTCCTTGGTAATAGTCACGTCGTGCACGTGTGATTCCTGGATGCCCGCGCCGGATATCTTAACAAATTCTGCCTTGGTGCGCAGGTCATCAATGGTTGCACTGCCGGTCAAACCCATAGCGCTGCGCAGACCGCCCATCTGCTGATGGATAATCGCCTTGAGCATGCCCTTGTAGGGTACCCGGCCTTCGATGCCTTCCGGTACCAGCTTGTCGGCGGCGTTGTCGGTCTGGAAGTAACGGTCACTTGAACCCTTGCTCATGGCGCCCAGAGAGCCCATGCCGCGGTAAGACTTGAACGAGCGGCCCTGGAACAGCTCGATTTCACCGGGAGATTCTTCGGTACCGGCAAACATGGAGCCCATCATCACGCAGTTGGCCCCGGCGGCCAGCGCCTTGGCGATATCACCGGAGAAGCGGATACCGCCATCGGCGATCACTGGAATATCCAGCGCCTTGAGCGCTTCAACCGCGTTGGCCACGGCGGTGATCTGGGGCACACCGCAACCGGTCACGATGCGAGTGGTACAGATGGAGCCAGGACCGATACCGACCTTGACCGCGCTCACTCCGGCTTCGGCCAGGGCCAGGGCGCCGGCGGCAGTGGCCACGTTACCGCCGATAATCGGCAGGTTCGGAAAGGCAGCACGGGTTTCACGAATACGCTGCAACACGCCTTCGGAATGACCGTGAGAGGAATCGATCAGCAGTACGTCGAGGCCTGCATCAACCAGTGCCTGAATTCGTTCTTCGTTGCCCGGAGCAGCACCAACGGCCGCGCCCACACGCAGACGACCACGCTCGTCTTTACAGGCGTTGGGCTTGCTTTCGGCTTTCTGGAAATCCTTGGCACTGATCATGCCGGTGAGCTGGCCCTTGGCACCGACCACCAGCACTTTTTCGATACGGTGTTGCTGCATCAGGGCTTCAACCTGGTCGCGAGACGCGCCGGCCTTGACGGTCACCAGGCGGGACTTTTCGGTCATCACCTCGTTAACCAGCTTGCTCATATCCTGTACGAAGCGCACATCACGACCGGTGATAATACCCACCAGCTCCCCTTCTGCACTCACCACGGGATAACCGGCAAAACCATTCAATTGAGTCTGTTCACGCACTTCGGCAATGGTCATGTCGGGGCGTACCGTGACCGGGTCGGACACCACACCGCTTTCGAATTTTTTGACCTTGCGCACCTGGGCTGCCTGGGCTTCAATCGACATGTTTTTGTGAATAAAGCCGATTCCCCCTTCCTGAGCGAGCGCGATCGCGAGATCGGCTTCGGTCACGGTGTCCATGGCGGCAGAAACAATGGGAATGTTAAGATGGATGTCTTTCGTCAGGCGGGTACGAAGATCCGCAGTGTTGGGCAATACGGTGGAATGAGCTGGGACCAGCAGTACATCATCAAAGGTCAGGGCGTCTTGGGCAATCCTAAGCATCGCAATATTCACCATCAGTTGGGGGGATAAATCGGTAAAAATATTGCCGATGAATTTTAGGCATCCGACCCCCTTCGGTAAAGCGATTTTTGTGATTTTGGCAAATTAGGCGCAGAATAGCCGCAAAAACGGCTTATTTTAATATAAAGATACTCATCAGGGGCCATTTTGCATCAGGATAAATTTACAGAGGTTTATACGGTCACCCGCCTTAATCGCCATGCACGAATGCTGCTGGAAGGCGAAATGGGGGCGGTTACCCTGAGTGGCGAAATATCCAACCTCGCCACCCCGGGCTCGGGGCACTGGTATTTTTCGCTGAAGGACAAGCAGTCCCAACTGCGCTGTGCCATGTTTCTCGGCAACAACCGCAGCGTCGGCTTTCGACCTAAAAACGGCGATCAGGTGCTTATCTTCGGCAAAATCACGCTCTATGAGCCGAGAGGCGATTACCAGCTGGTGGCACAAACCATGGCCCCCGCCGGTGAAGGCTTGCTCAAGCAGCAATTCGAGGCGCTCAAGCTCAGCCTGGGCGAAGAAGGCCTGTTCGACAGTGCACGCAAACGCCCACTGCCCGAGCATCCGGCCCGCATCGGCATTATCAGTTCTCCTACCGGTGCGGCATTACACGACATTCTAACCGTGCTGGCCCGCCGGGCGCCCCATTTGCAGATTATTCTCTACCCCAGCCAGGTCCAGGGCGAGCCCGCCGCCGGGCAGCTGATTTCCGCCCTGGCCACCGCCAATCGCCGCGCCGAAACCGACGTCTTGCTCCTGGCCCGTGGTGGCGGCTCGCTGGAAGACTTGTGGTGCTTCAACGACGAACGACTGGTACGCGCCATCGCCGCGTCGAAGCTACCGGTGGTCAGCGCCGTCGGTCACGAGGTGGATATCACCCTGAGCGATCTGGTGGCCGATCTGCGCGCCCCTACTCCTTCCGCCGCCGCCGAGCTGATCAGCCGGGACGGCGGGGCCCAGCAGCAACAATACCAACAGTGGCAGCAACGGCTGCGGCTGGCCCAGCAACGTTATCTGTCAAACAGCCGACGTCAGCTGGAGCGACTGGAGGCACGCCTTGGCCGCCAGCACCCCCGGCAACAGCTGCAACAACAGGCCCAACGGCTGGATCAACTGCAGGCCCGGCTGCAACGCGCCCTGCGGCAACGGCTGGAGCAGGCACTGCAGCGCCTGAGCAATGGCCGACTGCGTTTACAACACCAACACCCGGCCCAACGACTGCAGAGCCGTCAGGTACAGCTAAGCGGCCTTCAGCTACGGCTGAACAGCCAGATAAAAGCCCGCCTCGACCTCAGCGCCCATCGTCTGGCCCTGGCCGGCTCCCGGCTCAACACCATCAGCCCGCTGGCAACGCTCGCTCGTGGCTACAGCATTACCCAGCAGGGCGCACGGGTGATCACCGATGCCGGCCAGCTGCAACCGGGCGACACCATACGCACCCGTCTGGCCAGGGGGGAAGTCATCAGTCAGGTGCTGAACAGCAACTGCGAGAGTGATGGCGATGTTTGAAGCATTTAAAAATCAGGTTTTAGTGGGCGAGCTATACTATAAAGGCAGCTAAAGAAGGCGGCCGAGATGGCCTTGCCTTCGGGAGGTAGCTATGGCTATGTCAATAAAACTGAAACAGTATCTGGATCAACATAATATCCCCTTTGATACGGTACACCACAGCTATGCGGAAGGTGCGACTCAAAGCGCCATCGCCAGTCATGTTCCACTTGCACAGATGGCCAAGGCGGTCATTCTGGAGCGTGACGATGGCAAATCGGTCATGGCCGTGCTCCCCGCCGCCGACACCGTGGACTTTCAGCGTCTGAATTATCTGATTCACAGCCAGGTACAGCTGGCCAAGGAGGGCGTCCTGGCCCGGTGGTTCGATGACTGCGATCCCGGTGCCATTCCTGCCCTGGGTGAAGCCTATGCGCTGGACACCCTGGTGGACGATGACGTGCTCGGTATGGCCGACATCTACATGGAGAGCGGTGACCACAGGGATTTGATCCATATGAAAGGCGACGACTTCCGCCGTCTGGCCAGCCGCTGGCAACACGGCCAGTTCAGCGTTAAGCCCGATCCCTGGAGCCGCGTCGAACGGATGTGAAGATGGGTAAGGCGTGAGGCGATGCGGTCAAGGTCATTCCGGCCCCGAGCCGGAATCCATTCCGCAGGCGGCGGTGCATTCTCGTACTGATTGTGCACCATGCCATGGACTCCCACCTTCACGGGAGTGACGAGATACCCTGCATTAAAAAGGAGCCTTCCGGCTCCTTTTTCTTTCAACTTAAAGCTGACAGCTTTACTGTTACCAGCCGGTCACTTCGCGCAGTGCCTGACCGATATCGGCCAGAGACCGTACGGTTTTGACACCGGCGTCCTGCAGGGCGGCAAACTTCTCGTCCGCAGTGCCCTTGCCACCGGATATGATGGCGCCCGCATGGCCCATGCGTTTGCCCGGAGGCGCGGTGACACCGGCGATGTAGGACACCACCGGCTTGGTGACGTGCTCCTTGATGTAGGCGGCGGCTTCTTCTTCGGCGGTACCGCCGATTTCACCTATCATCACGATGGCTTCGGTTTCCGGATCTTTTTCGAACAAGGCAAGAATGTCGATAAAGCTGGAGCCCGGAATAGGGTCGCCACCGATGCCCACACAGCTGGACTGACCGAAACCTTCGTCTGTGGTCTGCTTGACCGCCTCGTAGGTCAGGGTGCCGGAGCGGGACACGATACCCACCTTGCCCTTCTTGTGGATGTGACCAGGCATGATGCCAATCTTGCACTCGTCGGGGGTGATCACACCGGGACAGTTGGGGCCGATCATCCGCACACCGGTTTGTTCCAGCTTTACTTTCACGTCCAGCATGTCCAGGGTCGGAACGCCTTCGGTAATGGTGACAATCAGCTCTATGCCCGCGTCGATGGCTTCCAGAATGGCATCTTTACAGAAAGCCGCCGGTACATAAATGACGGTCGCGGTAGCGCCAGTCACTTCCACCGCTTCGCGTACCGTATTGAATACCGGCAGGCCCAGGTGAGTGGTGCCCCCCTTGCCGGGCGACACGCCGCCGACCATTCTGGTGCCGTATTCGATGGCCTGTTCGGAATGAAAAGTACCCTGGCCACCGGTGAAACCCTGACAAATCACCTTGGTGTTTTTGTTGATCAGAATGCTCATGCTGTTATTTCCCCTGTGCGGCGTTGACGACCCGAACGGCGGCGTCGGTCAGGCTGGTGGCGGCGATGATGTTTAGCCCGGACTCGGCCAGTTTGGCGGTTCCGGCATCGGCATTGTTGCCTTCCAGACGCACCACCACAGGAACTTTCACGCCCACCTCCTTCACCGCACCGATAATGCCGTCGGCAATCATGTCACAACGCACTATGCCGCCGAAGATATTCACCAGCACCGCTTTTACATTGCTGTCGGAGAGAATAATCTTGAACGCTTCGGTTACCCGCTCCTTGGTGGCGCCGCCGCCTACGTCCAGGAAGTTGGCGGGTGAACCACCATGCAGATTGACAATATCCATGGTCCCCATGGCCAGGCCGGCGCCGTTGACCATGCAGCCGATATTGCCATCCAGCGCCACGTAGTTCAGCTCCCACTTGGCGGCGTGAGCTTCGCGGGCATCGTCCTGGGACGCGTCGTGCATGTCACGCAGCTTGGGCTGACGGTAGAGGGCATTGGAGTCGATGTTGATCTTGCCGTCCAGGCACAGCAAATCGCCGGCCTTGGTGATCACCAACGGGTTCACTTCCAGCAGAGCAAAATCCAGGTCCAGGAACATCTGTCCCAGCCCCAGGTAAATTTGGGTGAACTGTTTGATCTGGTTGCCCTTGAGGCCCAGTTTAAATGCCAGTTCACGGCCCTGGTATGCCTGCGGGCCTACCAGGGGATCGATGGCGGCCTTGTGGATCAGTTCGGGGGTCTCTTCGGCCACCTTCTCGATTTCCACACCACCTTCGGTGGAAGCCATAAACACCACCCGACGGGTACCCCGGTCGACCACGGCACCCAGATACAGCTCTTTGTCGATATCGGTGCAGGACTCAACCAGTATCCGGGCAACCGGCTGACCTTTGGCATCGGTCTGATAGGTCACCAGGTTCTTACCCAGCCAGTGTTCTGCGAATTCTCGTATCTCTTCTTTGGTGTTAGCCAACTTGACGCCACCGGCCTTACCTCGGCCTCCGGCGTGAACCTGACATTTCACCACCCACATACTACCGCCGATCCTGCTGGCGGCTTCCACTGCTTCCTGTGGATTGTCACATGCATAGCCTTCTGAAACGGGCAGACCGTATTCAGCAAACAATTTCTTTGCCTGATATTCATGCAAATTCATGTTGTATTTCCGTTGTTGTGTAGGGATTCAGAGTATATTTTTTTCCGTTATCTAATTGAACTTCAGGTATAAAAAAAGGCCGGGCCGAAGCCCGACCTCATTATCGGTGTATATGGGTTTAAACGTCCAGCAATAAGCGGGTCGGATCTTCCAGCAGTTCCTTGATGGACACCAGGAAACTGACCGATTCGCGTCCGTCGATGAGACGGTGATCGTAAGACAGCGCCAGATACATCATCGGCAGGATTTCGACTTTACCGTCAACGGCCATGGGGCGATCCTGGATCTTGTGCATACCCAAAATGGCGCTCTGCGGCGGGTTGATGATCGGGGTCGACATCAGAGAGCCGAATACACCACCGTTGGTAATGGTGAAGTTACCGCCGGTCATGTCGTCCACGGTCAGCTTGCCGTCACGACCCTTGATGGCCAGTTCCTTGATGCTCTTTTCGATGTCGGCCAGGCTCAGGCGATCACAGTCACGCAGCACAGGAGTTACCAGACCACGGGGGGTGGAAACGGCGATACTGACGTCGAAGTAGTTGTGATACACGATATCATCACCATCGATGGACGCGTTCACTTCCGGGAAGCGCTTGAGCGACTCTACTACGGCTTTCACGTAGAAAGACATAAAGCCCAGACGAATACCGTGACGCTTCTCGAACACTTCCTGATACTGCTTGCGCAGGCTCATGATCGGACCCATGTTGACCTCATTGAAGGTGGTCAGCATGGCAGTGGTGTTCTTGGCTTCCAGCAGGCGTTCGGCAACGCGCTTACGCAGACGGGTCATGGGCACGCGCTTCTCGGTGCGCTCACCCAGCGGTGCCACAGGAGCTTCGGCCTTGGCTGCAGCAGGCGCTGCCGCCGGCTTGTTGCCTCCTTTGATGAAAGCTTCAACATCTTCCTTGGTGATACGACCGCCCTTGCCGGAGCCGGACAGCTTGGCCACGTCGATGCCGTGTTCAGCCACCAGACGGCGAACCGCCGGGCTCAGGCTGTCATCGTCGGACTTGGCGTCGGCTTTGCTTTCTTCCTTGGCTTCACCGTTGGTGGAAGAGGCTGCCTTTTCCTTGGTCGCTTCACCGGCCACGGCACCCTTCTTGAGCCTGCCGATCAGTTGCTGACCCAGCACGGTGGCGCCCGCGTCTTCGAGAATGGCTTCCAGAATACCGGCTTCGGGTGCCGGTACTTCCAGTACCACCTTGTCGGTTTCGATGTCGACGATCACTTCGTCGCGTTCAACCCGGTCACCCGGCTGTTTGTGCCAGGTGGCGATAGTGGCATCGGCGACGGACTCTGGTAAGTCGGGAACCTTGATTTCGATGGTCATCAATATGTCCTTTGTGCGTTATGCTTTGGTCAGCGTCAGTGCGTCTTCGACCAGCGCTTTTTGTTGTTGTAAGTGAACAGAGGTGTAGCCCACCGCCGGTGATGCAGAGGCTTCGCGACCTGTATAACGCAGGTTCGCTCCCGCCGGAATCGCTGCCCGGAAGTGGTGCTGGCTGCAATACCAGGCCCCCTGGTTTTGCGGCTCTTCCTGACACCAGACGAAATCGGTCACGTGCTGGTAGTCGGCAAAAATCGCGTCAACCTCTTCCTGAGGGAACGGATACAATTGTTCGATCCGAATAATGGCCACATCCGTTTGTTCATGCTTGCGCCGTGTTTCCAGCAAATCGTAATACACCTTGCCTGAACACAGAACAACACGCTTGACGCCTTTGGGATCCAGATCATCAATTTCACCGATGGCATTCTGGAAAGTGCCGCTGGCCAGGGTTTCCAGCTCGGAAACCGCCAGCGGATGACGCAGCAGCGACTTGGGTGTCATCACCACCAGCGGGCGACGCATGGGGCGCAATACCTGACGACGCAGCATGTGGAACACCTGCGCCGGGGTCGTGGGCACACAGACCTGCATGTTGTGCTCGGCGCACAGCTGCAGATAACGCTCCAGACGCGCACTGGAGTGCTCAGGACCCTGACCTTCGTAACCGTGGGGCAGCAGCAGAGTCAGACCGCACATCCGGCCCCACTTCTGCTCACCGGAACTCAGGAACTGATCAATCACCACCTGGGCACCATTGGCGAAGTCACCGAACTGGGCTTCCCATACGGTCAGGCCGTCCGGCTCGGCGGTGGCATAACCATATTCAAAGGCCATCACCGCTTCTTCGCTCAGCACAGAGTCATAGACCTGGAACTGGCCCTGACTATCGGACAGATGACACAACGGGGTATAGGTGCTGGCATCGTTCTGGTTGTGCAGTACCGCATGACGGTGGAAGAAGGTGCCGCGGCCCGAATCCTGACCGGTGAGACGCACTTCATAGCCGTTGTCACACAGGGTGGCGTAGGCCAGCACTTCGGCAAAGCCCCAGTCGGCCAGCTTCTCGCCCTTGGCCATCAGCTTGCGATCGGCATAGATCTTGCCAACCTGACGCTGCAGGGTATGGCTCTCCGGGTACTCGGTGACCCGCTCGGCCAGCTCTTTCAGCTTGTCCAGCGAATAGGCCGAGTCGTAGTCCATGTCCCACTCGTGACCCAGGTAGGGTGACCAGTCGACGGAGTGCTTCTCCATCGGACGCCATTCCTTGACCACACACTCACCGCTGTCCAGCAAATCACGGTATTCGTTGATCATGACCGTGGTGTCTTCCGCCGAGATGGTGCCTTTGGCAATCAGCTGATCGGCGTAAATCTTGCGCGGGGTCGGGTGTTTTTTGATTTTCTGATACATCAGCGGCTGGGTCGCACTCGGCTCGTCGGCCTCGTTGTGACCGTGACGGCGGTAACAGACCAGATCGATCACCACATCACGACCAAACTCGTTACGGTAATCCAGCGCCAGCTGAGTCACCTGTACCACGGCTTCCGGATCATCCGCATTAACGTGGAAGATCGGCGCCTGCACCATCTTGGCGATATCGGTACAGTATTCGGTAGAACGGGTATCACGCGGGTTGGAGGTAGTAAAACCAACCTGGTTGTTGATAACGATCCGTACTGTGCCACCCACACCGTAACCCCGGGTCAGCGACATGTTGAAGGTTTCCGCCACCACGCCCTGACCGGCAAAGGCCGAATCGCCGTGAATGGTGATCGGCAATACCTTGCGGCCATCCGGGTTGGACAGTCTATCCATGCGCGCCCGCACAGAGCCGATGACCACCGGGTTGACAATTTCCAGATGCGAGGGGTTGAAGGCCAGCGCCAGATGCACGGAGCCACCCGGCGTCTCGAAATCGGAGCTGAAACCCATGTGGTATTTCACATCACCAGAGCTCTGGGTCTCGTACTTGCCGGCAAAGGCATCGAACAGGTCCTGAGGTCGCTTGCCCAGCACGTTGACCAGCATGTTCAACCGGCCACGGTGGGCCATGCCGATCACCACTTCACGACCACCATTCTCACCGAAACGACGGATCAGCTCCTTGGTCATGGGCACCAGGGCATCGCCCCCTTCGAGGGAGAAACGCTTGGCGCCGGGGAACTTGGCCCCCAGGTATTTTTCCAGGCCTTCGGCGGCGTTCAGGCTGTCGAGAAAACGCAGCTTGTCTTCCTGACTGAACTTGGGATCACCCACCACCGGCTCAAGCTGGCTCTGGATCCAGCGCTTCTCTCTGGTGCTGGTAATGTGCATGTACTCGGCACCGACTGGGCCGCAGTAGGTCTTCTTCAGCGCCGCCACCAGATCCTTCAGCTTCATGGTTTCCTGGCCGATGGCATAGGAGCCCACGTTGAAGGTGGCATCCAGATCGGCACCGGTCAAATTGTGGAATGCCGGGTCCAGCTCGGCCACTACCTTGCGATCCCACAGACCGAGCGGATCCAGGTTGGCATTCTGATGGCCACGAAAACGATAGGCGTTAATCAGCTGCAGAACTTTAACCTGCTTGGCGTCAGTGTGGGGATCACTGACCGGAGTGGCATAGCGGGAGGTGTCTTTAGCAAGGCGGCGGAAGTAATCTCTTACTTGTGAATGAGGTTGGTCCTGCACGTTTTCTTCTTGCACCGGCAGGCCGTTGAATACGGTCTGCCATTGCTCGGGAACGGATTCAGGATCGGCAAGATAAGCCTCATAAAGGTCTTCTACATAGGTCGCATTGGCACCGGCCAGGTAAGAAGATTCCAGCCAGGCTTGCATTACGCCATTGTGCATCTTTATCCCTTTGTAACGTCTCGACAGGGCTACTGTCGTTCTGGTCGTCGAGTCAAAGCCGTCCTTGCGGACGGCGGGTTTATCTAGCTGGGACGATTAAACTGCCCGTTTCAACAGCATGGACTTTATGTGACCAATGGCCTTGGTGGGGTTCAGGCCCTTGGGACATACATTCACGCAGTTCATGATGCCATGACAGCGGAATACGCTAAAGGCGTCATCCAGTTCGGACAGGCGCTCATCGGCCGCGGTGTCGCGGCTGTCGGCCAGCCAGCGGTAGGCGGCCAGCAAACCGGCCGGGCCGATAAACTTGTCCGGATTCCACCAGAAGGAGGGACAGGAGGTCGAGCAGCAGGCGCACAGAATGCACTCATACAGTCCATCCAGCTTGGCCCGTTCTTCCGGTGACTGCATGTGTTCCCGTGCCGGCGGTAATTTTTCATCGGCAATCAGGAAGGGTTTGACCTTTTCCCACTGGGTGTAGAACTGGCTCATGTCGATCACCAGGTCACGCACCACCGGCAGGCCGGGCAGTGGTCGAATTACCACCTTGTTATCCTTGCCCAGCAAGTCGGACAGCGGCGTAATACAGGCCAGGCCGTTCTTGCCGTTCATGTTCATGCCATCGGAGCCGCAGACGCCTTCCCGGCAGGAGCGACGGAAGGACAGGGTCGGATCCTGTTCCTTCAGGGCCAGCAGGGCATCCAGCACCATCATGTCGGAACCTTCGGCTACTTCCAGCCGATAGTCTTTCATGTAGGGCTTGGCATCGGTTTCCGGGTTGTAACGGTAAACTGAAATAGTGACTTGCATCTTTATCCCCTCCCCTTAGTAAGTCCGCGCTTTCGGCGGGAATGCGTCACGATGATTCGGCGACATATTCACGGACCGTCTGCTCATGGACTCGGTTTGCGGGCTGTACAGGGAATGACACAACCAGTTTTCGTCATCACGCTCCGGGTAATCGAAACGAGAGTGGGCACCACGGCTTTCGGTACGGAAGTTCGCGGCCACGGCGGTGGCGTAAGCGGTTTCCATCAGGTTGTCCAGCTCCAGACATTCGATACGCTGGGTATTGAAGTCGCTGCTGGTATCGTCCAGACGGGCGTTCTTCAGGCGCTCACGAATTTTCTTCAGCTCGGCCAGGCCGGATGCCATGGCATCGCCTTCGCGGAATACCGAGAAGTTGTGCTGCATGCACTCTTGCAAGTCTTTCTTGATTTGTACCGGATCTTCGCCGTCGCGGTTGTTTTCCCAACGGTTATAGCGCGCCATGGCGGCGTCTATATCGGCATCGGTCGCGTCTTTGATATCTGTCAGCTCGTTCAGGGCTTCGGTCAGATGACGACCCACGGCACGACCGAACACCACCAGATCCAGCAGCGAGTTACCGCCCAGACGGTTGGCACCGTGCACCGATACACAGGCAATCTCGCCGACGGCAAACAGACCTTTCACCGGCACATCGTTACCTTCTGCATCGATGGTCAGCGCCTGGCCCTTCACGTTGGTCGGAACACCGCCCATCATGTAGTGACAGGTAGGAATAACCGGAATCGGCTCTTTCACCGGATCCACGTGCGCGAAGGTACGGGACAGTTCACAGATGCCGGGCAGACGGGATTCGAGTACGTCCTTACCCAGGTGATCCAGCTTCAGCTTGATATGCGGACCCCAGGGGCCATCGCAGCCGCGGCCTTCACGGATCTCGATCATCATGGAACGGGCAACCACATCACGACCGGCCAGGTCTTTGGCGTTGGGCGCGTAACGCTCCATGAAGCGCTCGCCGTCCTTGTTCAGCAGGTAGCCGCCTTCACCGCGGCAACCTTCGGTCACCAGGGTACCCGCACCGGCAATACCGGTGGGGTGGAACTGCCACATTTCCATGTCCTGCACCGGTACACCGGCTCGCAGCGCCATACCCACGCCGTCACCGGTGTTGATATGGGCATTGGTGGTGGACTGGAAAATGCGACCGGCGCCGCCGGTAGCCAGAATGGTGGCCTTGGCCTTGAAGTACACCACGTCACCGGTTTCGATGTCGATGGCGGTACAGCCCACCACGTCGCCGTCCTCGTTTTTCACCAGATCCAGTGCATACCATTCGGAGAAAACGGTGGTCTTGTGCTTGACGTTCTGCTGGTAGAGGGTGTGTAGCAAGGCATGACCGGTACGGTCGGAAGCCGCGGCAGTACGCGCCGCCTGTTCACCACCGAAGGCCTTGGACTGGCCGCCGAAGGGACGCTGATAAACCTTGCCGTTGTCGAAGCGAGAAAAGGGCAGGCCCATTTTTTCCAACTCGAGGATGGCTTCCGGACCGGTCTGACACATAAACTCGATGGCGTCTTGGTCACCGATGTAATCGGAACCCTTGACGGTATCGTACATGTGCCATTCCCAGTTGTCCTCGTGGGCATTGCCCAGTGCGACCGTAATACCGCCCTGGGCGGACACGGTATGAGAACGGGTCGGAAAAACCTTGGACAGGAGCGCACAGCTCTTGCCGGACTCGGCTATTTGCAGCGCGGCACGCATGCCCGCACCACCGGCGCCGATCACCACGGCGTCGAATTCGCGAATTGTAATAGTCACCTTATACACCCCACAGTACGACAATACCGGTCAGTACATAAACCAGCAGTAACACCACTATCCCGAATTGGGCCACACCGCGCCACAAGGCCGGTTTGACATAGTCGGACAGCACCTGCCAGGCACCAATCCAGCCATGCATCAGCATGCTGAACAGCGCCAGTAGCGTAAACACCTTGGTAAAGGTCTTATCGAAGAAGCCCGTCCAGACATCAAAGGTAATGTCGTTGAAGGCGATAAAACCCACCAGGTAGAGGGTGTATAAGGTCAGAATAACGGCCGACGCGCGCATCAACATGAAGTCATGTACGCCGCTGCGACCAAAGGTTGCAGAATTGGTTACCATACCATTACCCCCGCCAGCAGTGACAATACAATAGTCACACCGAACGCCACCTTGGCGCTCTGCGCACCCGACTCCAGCTCTTCACAGTAGCCCAGGTCCATAATGAGGTGGCGAATGCCGCCCACTATGTGGTAGGCCAGCGCAGTCAGCACACCCCAGAGGATAAATCCGACGAAGAAACCGTCGAGAATATCCACGACCGCCAGAAACCCGTCTTCGGAAGAAAGCGAGTAACTCAGCAGCCACAGCAGGATGGCGAGTGCGAACAGCGTGATGACACCGGAAACCCGGTGCAGGATGGATGCGATTGCAGCGACAGGTTGGCGAATAGTCCGTAGGTCGAGGTTTACAGGTCTCTGTTTTTTAGTCACGGTCTTGCCCACTAGCTCCATGGAGCACGTTAGTTATTGTTTTAACAGATAAAGCCCGGATATATGAAATAAGGAGATAAGAGAAAATGCGCACTGAAATCCGGATGCCCGAGGGCGTTCAGAACACCAGCGATTACACTTGCAACAGACCCAAAACTGCACCATATACCCTCGCAGCTAGTATATGGGGGCGAAAAATAATTACAACGAAGGGTCTTCAGCAATTGCCAAATGTGTAAAGCCGATCGCACAACGACGTCAACCCGTGGTCAGCCGCATCCAGGAAAATTGACATTACCCCCCGCTTCTGTTTTCAATATGCCCGCACCATGGGAGGCAATAGTAGTTAGAAATTTTTTTGAACTATGTAAAAATACCTACCCGTGGACCTATTATAAGAAAGCGAAGGAGACGTGCTATGGCTGACCAAAAGGCCACTCTACACTTGCCCGGCAAGGAACCCATCGAGCTTCCAATCGCCTCGGGCACTGCCGGCTATGATGTGATCGACATCAGCTCGCTAGGCTCGAATGGATACTTTACCTACGACCCCGGTTTTATGGCCACTGCGTCCTGCCAGTCCGAAATCACCTATATCGATGGTGACAAAGGCATACTGCTGCATCGCGGCTACCCCATCGACCAGTTGGCGCAAAACGCCAATTACCTGGAAGTCTGCTACCTGCTCCTGTATGGAGAAGCGCCCACCGCCAAGCAGTTTGAGCAATTCCAGCGTAATATCATGCGTCACACCATGGTACACGAACAGCTGTCGTCCTTTTTCAAGGGCTACCGCCGTGACGCTCATCCCATGGCTATTGTCTGTGGTGTTATCGCCGGTCTGTCGGCCTTCTACCATGACCCGATGGACATCAACAATCAGGAACACCGGGAAATTGCCTCCCATCGCCTGATTGCCAAGCTGCCGACCATCGCTGCCATGGCCTACAAATATTCCATCGGTCAGCCGTTCGTTTACCCGCGGAACGAACTGAGTTATGCGGCCAACTTCCTGCAGATGATGTTTGCCGTTCCCTGTGAAGACTACAAGGTCAACCCCATTGTCGAGCGCGCCATGGACCGCATCTTTACCCTGCATGCGGATCACGAGCAGAACGCCTCCACCTCGACCGTGCGCCTGGCCGGCTCCAGTGGTGCCAACCCCTTCGCCTGTATCGCCGCCGGCATTGCATCGCTGTGGGGCCCGGCTCACGGTGGCGCCAACGAAGCCTGCCTGATGATGCTGGAAGAAATCGGCTCTGTGGATCGTATCCCCGAGTTTATCGATCGCGCCAAGGACAAGGATGATCCCTTCCGTCTGATGGGCTTCGGTCACCGGGTTTACAAGAACTTCGACCCGCGGGCCACCGTGATGCGCGACACCTGTCACGAAGTGCTGGACGATCTCAAAATCGAGGATCCGCTGCTGGACGTGGCCATGGAGCTGGAGCGTATCGCGCTGTCAGACCCCTACTTCGTCGATCGCAAGCTGTACCCGAACGTCGATTTCTATTCAGGCATCATTCTGAAGGCCATCGGTATTCCAACCTCCATGTTCACCGTGATCTTCGCCCTGGCGCGTACCGTGGGCTGGATGTCACACTGGAACGAGATGATGTCCGATCCCAAACAGAAAATCGGCCGTCCTCGCCAGCTGTACACAGGTGCACCCGAGCGCGAGTTCAAGACCCAGGTTGAAAAATAACCGTCGTTAAGCATCACAGCTAAACAGCAAAAGGCCGGCATCAAATGCCGGCCTTTTTTAATTATTGCCAAGTTAAATAACAAGCTAATCGCATTTCAACCCCAGAGGCTACAGGGTTACCTCCTCCGACACGCTGCGAGCACATTCCTGTGCCGCTCAGCAAATGCCGTCCCTGGCATTTAACGGTCATCCCTGTTGCCTCTTCCAGGAAGAGGAGCTGGCCGCTGGTGATACCACCAGACGGCTTCGTTGCCGAATGAGGGCAAAGGGTGTCTGCTTACCGACCATCCGTGCCAGAGATGGCGCGGCTGAGCCCCCAGGGAGGGGTTTACAGCGTGTCGGCGGAGTAGTGCCCTTTGCCCGACTTTCTGCTGCCACCAAAGTCAGTAAACACTGTGGCTAAAAGACCGGCTTACGGCTTTATGATCGCCTTATTCCATTTCGTGGCTGGAATACTGCGTCATCAATTCACCGGCCTTGTCGACCATCTTGCTCGAGCCCACAAAGTAGGGGGTGCGCTGATGCAGCTCGGTGGGCTTGATTTCCATGATGCGGCGGAAACCATCGGTCGCCTTGCCACCGGCCTGCTCGGCCATGAATGCCAGCGGGTTACACTCATACAGCAACCGCAGCTTGCCATTGGGGTTGCTGGTGCCGGACGGATAGATATAGATGCCGCCCTTGAGCATATTCCGATGGAAGTCGGATACCAGGGAGCCGATATAGCGAGAGCTGTAGGGGCGCTTGGTGGCTTCGTCCTTCTCCTGGCAGAATTTCAGGTACTTCTTCACCCCTTCCGGAAACTTGATGTAGTTACCTTCGTTGATGGAGTAGATGGTGCCCTGCTCGGGAATACGAATGTTCTCGTGCGACAGACAGAAGGAGCCCAAGGTCGGATCATAGGTAAAGCCGTGCACGCCATTGCCGGTGGTGTATACCAGCATGGTGGAGGAGCCGTACACCACGTAGCCGGCGGCTACCTGGTTGACGCCGGGCTGCAGAAAGTCTTCCATGCTCACCGGCTCACCGGGCTCGCTGACACGGCGGTAGATGGAAAAAATAGTGCCGATTGACACATTCACGTCGATGTTCGAGGAGCCATCCAGCGGATCCATCAGCACCACGTATTTGGCGTTGCTCTGGCGCTTGTCATCGAAGGCCACATAATGGTCTTCTTCTTCGGACGCAATACCACAGACTTCGCCCCGGGCTTCCAGTGCCGCCTTGAACATGTCGTTGGCAAACACATCCAGCTTCTGCTGTGTTTCACCCTGCACGTTTTCGCTGCCATTGCTGCCACCGATGATATCGGTGACCAGCCCGGCCCGGTTGATTTCCCGGTTAACCACCTTGGCGGCGCGGCGGATAGACGACAGCAATGAGGTCAGCTCGCCGCTGGCGCTGGGGTATTCAGCCTGATTTTTTACTATGTATTCACCCAGGGTAATCATATTATTCCTCGAACGTTTACTTGTGGCGTAAAGCCGCCATAACTGCAGGGCAATGTACCCCGTAATCTTTTTTATTGCAGAGAATTATGTACATCGGGCTCGGTCACCGCCTCAGCGGGCCGCCAGTTGCCGACGCACCTCCTCCAGATCCTCCGGGGTATCAACCCCCGGCGGCGGTATTTCACAGGCGTCACTCAGTACAATCGACTCACCATGCCAGATCACCCGTAGCTGCTCCAGTTTTTCCAACTGCTCCAGCGGGCTGACCGGCAACGCCAGGTAACGGCGAATAAAACCGGCCCGATAGGCATAGATACCGATATGGCGTCGGCAGTGGCTCAAATCCGGCGTGCCGCAGGCCGTACCGTCCCGGTCGAAGGGAATGGCGGAGCGGCTGAAATACAGCGCCCGTCCGGCCTGACTCTGTACCACCTTGACCACATTGGGGTCGGTCAGTTGATCCTCGTATTCAAGCGGGGTGGCCAGGGTCGCCATGGGCGCATCGCTGTCGGCCAGCAGACCGGCCACCTGATCCACCAATACCGGCGGCAGCAGCGGCTCGTCACCCTGCACATTCACTACGATGTCATCCGCCGCCAGCCCCAGCAGCTCGACCACTTCGGCCAGGCGTTCGGTGCCGGACTCGTGATGGGTGCCGGTCATGCAGACTTCGACGCCGCTGTGTGCCAGCGCATCGCGAATGCGGACGTCGTCGGTAGCCACCACGACCCGGGCCGCGGCGCTCTGCTGTGCCTGTTCCGCCACCCGCAGTATCATCGGCTTGCCGTGAATATCGGCCAGCGGCTTACCGGGCAGACGGGTCGAACTGAAACGGGCCGGGATCACCACAACAAAGCTCATGCGGGCAACTCGTCCAGATCCAACTTGCGGGCCCGGTTCTCCAGTAATACCGGAATGCTTTCGGTAATCGGATACGCCAGCCTGTCGAAGCGGCAAACCAGTTCGTTATGAGTACGATCCAGCTGTAACTTGCCCTTGCATACCGGGCAGGCAATGATTTCCACCAGTTTGGCGTCAATCGCCATGATCTAGCTCCTTGAGTCGAGTTAAAAGCAGTTGTTCAAATTCGGCGGGCAACTGGGCATCCACCGGCACAAACCAGACATTATCATGGCCTCCCGGCCATTTGACGGCGTCTTTTTCGGTGATCAGCAGCGGTGCCGACTGCAAGCCGGTGAGTTGCGCAGGTGTCACCGCCTTGTGATCCGCCAACGCCAACCGCTGTTTCAGTATAAAGCCCAACTGTTCCAGGGTCGCGAAAAAACGCGGGGGATGACCAATACCCGCCAGGGCATTAACCGTCTCACCCGGCTCGGGTACGGCCTGTGTACCGCCGACCGGCTGCAAGGCACCGGGTTTGAGCGTCATCAGAAATTCTCCGGTTTCGGCCGGGCCGCCGTTGTTGATAATCGCATCCACCCGCTTCAGCCGCCATAATCCCTCGCGCAGTGGGCCCATCGGCAGCAAATGACCGTTGCCGAAGCGCCGCTTGCCATCCACCACCACCAGTTCTATGTCCCGGGCCAGGGCGTAATGCTGCAGGCCGTCGTCACTGATAATGACATCGACCCCCAGGGTCGCCAGCAGCGCCGCCGCCTCCCCCCGTTTGGGGCCAACGACCACGGGGCAACCGGTGCGCCGATAGATGAGCACCGGCTCGTCACCGGCCTGCCCGGGTCCGGTGTTCGCCTTCAGCAACAGCGGATACTGCTCGGCTTTGCCGCCATAGCCACGGCTGATCACCCCCGGGGTATAGCCCTGGCGGCGCAACCATGCTACCAGCCAGACCACCAGAGGTGTCTTGCCGTTGCCGCCCACGGTCAGGTTGCCGACCACTATCACCGGCACCGGAGCCCGGTACACCGCCTTGCTCCCCCGCCGGAACAGCCAGCGACGCAGGCCGCTGATCAGCGCAAACAAACCGCTCAAAGGGGCCAGCACCCACAACCAGGTAACGGTTTTATACCAGGCCCGCATCAGCCCTCGCCGTACTGAATGCTTCTGAGCTGGGCATAAACACCCTGCCGCTCGAGCAGCTCGAGGTGAGAGCCCCGTTCCACTACCCGGCCTTCGTCGATCACCAGGATCTCGTCGGCGTTTTCGATGGTGGACAGCCGGTGAGCAATCACCAGCGCGGTTCTGTCTTTGCGCAGGGCATCCAGCGCCGCCTGAATATGGCGCTCCGACTCGGTATCCAGCGCCGAAGTCGCCTCGTCCAGGATCAACAGCGGCGCATTTCGCAGCAGGGCCCGGGCGATGGCAATACGCTGACGCTGACCACCGGACAGACTGGCGCCGTTTTCACCGATGACGGTGTCGTAACCCTGCTCCAGCTTGTTGATGAATTCATCCGCATAAGCCACCTTGGCCGCCGCTGTGATTTGCTCCCGGCTGTATTCGCCTTCGGCCGCATAGGCGATGTTGTTGGCAATGGTGTCGTTGAACAGATGAACCTGCTGGGACACCAGCGCAAACTGACGGCGCAGATCGCTCAACTTGTATTCGCGCAGCTCCACACCGTCGAGGCGGATTTCACCGCCGTCGATATCGTAGAAACGGGTCAGCAGGCTGGCGATGGTGCTCTTGCCGGAGCCGGAGCGCCCCACCAATGCTATGGTCTTACCGGGTTCAAGCCTGAAGCTGACGTCTTTCAGCGCCGCATTTTCCTTGGTGGGATAGGTAAAGCCGACCCGGTCAAATTCGATAAGGCCCTGGGCCCGCTCCAACGGGCGGGTGCCCGTGTCCTGCTCACCGTCGCTGTCGATCAGGCCGAACAGGCTTTGGCAGGCGGCGATACCGCGCTGATAGGAGGCATTGACCTGAGTCAGGCTCTTCAGCGGGCGCATCAGCATCATCATGGAGGTAACGATCACGGTAAAGGTGCCGGGGGTCAGCTGATCCTGAATGTCGTCGAAGGTGGACACATACAGGAGAATGGCCAGGGCGCTGGAGGCGATCACCTGCACCAGCGGCGTGCCGATGGAATCTGCCGCCACCATCTTCATGTTCTGCTGGCGCACCGTGTTGCTGACCCGGTGAAAACGGCCCGACTCCACCTGCTGACCGTTGAACATCAGCACTTCCTTGTGGCCCTTCAGCATCTGCTCCGTGCTGCTGGTAATGTTGCCCATGGCATCCTGCATGCCGCGACTGAGGCGCCGGAAGCGACGGCTGATCACCGCTATCATGACCCCGACTACGGGGCCGACCACGAAGAAGATCAGCGACAACTGCCAGGAGTGGTAGAACATCAGCCCCAGCAGGCCGATGACGGTGGCGCCTTCGCGCACCAGGGTCACCAGAGTCGAACTTGCCGCCGACGAGACCTGTGACGCGTCGTAGGTCACCTTGGACAGCAGATTACCGCTGTTATTGCGGTCGAAAAAGGCCACCGGCATCGTCATCAGCTTGCCGAACACCTGCTGCTGCAGCGACATCACCACATGGTTGCCGACCCAGGCCATGCAATAGCCGGACAGGAAGGTACAGACGCCGCGCAGAAACACGATGCCGATCACGAACAGCGGCATCCATTTCAGCACATTGGGATCCTGACCGGTGAGTCCCTCATCGATCAGCGGCTTGATGGAATAGACAAAGGTGGTATCGACAGCCGCATAGCCCGCCATGCCGATAATGGCGGCCACCAGACCGAGTTTGCGCTCCTTCACATAACCCAGCAACCGCTTGAGCACGGGCCAGGAAGAAGAGTGTGCATCTTGGGACATAAAGTCTCTGCCTTAAAAAACGAGCCGCTATTCTAACGACTTAGGGGGTCTCCCGCCAGTCGTCAACCAGGCATTGAGCCGATGATACCAGGGGCCGGGCCGTCGGGACTGCAGCAACTGCCAGCGGTCTCCGTCCGCGACCAGATGTACCATGCCATGCTCTCCGGTGATCAACTGGGGCACGCCTTGCTGTTTGAAGCGGGCCACCACCTCGGAAGACGGAAAACCCCAGCGGTTGGCATAACCGGCGGTATGCACCACCCAGTCGGGTGCCACCGCCCGATTGAATGCCTCGGAGGAAGAGCTGCGACTGCCGTGATGCGGACTAAGCAACAGTTCGGCTGCCACCGGCTGTCCCAAGGCCAACAGGCCCTGCTCGGCCTCGGCTTCTATATCTCCGGTCAGCAGCAGCGACAGGCTGCCATCCCCGATATGCAGTACACAGGAGTCGTTGTTGCGATGGCCGCTCGGGACGACAGGCCATAATGTCTGCAGCGTCAGTATCCCCCATTGTTCTCGTTGTCCGGCACGACAATGCTGCCCGCCCGGCCAGACACCCCGGCGATGATGCACCGGAAGGGTGGCGGCCAGATATTCCCGGTTGCCGCTGTGATCCCGGTCATCGTGGCTCACCACCAGATAATCCAGCTCGTCGATGCCCAGCCGGGTCAGCAACGGTAGTATCACCCCATCGGCCATGTTGAAGCCCGAATCGAAGCGATTACCGGTGTCATAAAGCAGCGCCCGCCGACCCTGGGTCACCAGCACCGAGAGCCCCTGCCCTACATCCAGTATCCGCACCTCCCAGCGGGGCTCGGGCCCTTGTTCCAGCACAACCGGTTTCAGTACACCGGGTTGCAGCAACAGCAAATACATGGCCAGCGCCATCAGCCAGCGCCCCCTGGGCAGCAGCAGGACAGGCGGCAGTAAAAACAACAACAGCCAAAGACCCTGGGCCCGGGCCGACAATGCCTGCCAGGGCGACAGGCTGTCATTCAAACCGTGCAGGCCGGCCATCAAGGGATCGAACAGGGCATTCAGCAACACCAGTGCCGCCATGGCAAGCCCGGGAGCCGGCAGCACCAGCAGGCAGGCCAGCAGCAACAGCGGGATCAGCAGCAGAGAAAACAGGGGGATCAACAGTATATTGACCGGCAACGACAACCAGCTGATGCCGCCAAACAGCAGGATAATCAGCGGCAGCAACAGCAGACTCAACCCCAGCTGCAATCGCCACAGGCTGCGCCCGCCCAGCCAGCCGGCACTCACCAGCAAGGCGACCACCGCCAGCACCGACAGCCAGAACCCCAGATCCAGCGCCAGCCAGGGCATGGCCGCCAGCAGCAGCGTCATGGTCAGCAATAACAGACGGCGGGCACTCCAGAAACGCCCCCAGCAAAACAGGCCCAGCCACACCAGCAACATCAGCAGCGCCCGCTGGGTGGGCACCGAAAAACCGGCCATCCAGGCATAACCCAGCGCCAGCCCTCCCGCTGCTATCGCAGCCAGAAACCGGTGGCCACTCAGGCGACCGACCAGCAGGCCCAGCCCTGCTACCAGACCGATATGCAGGCCGGAGATGGCAAACAGGTGGCTCACACCCAGGCCTCTCAGCATATCCCAGTCGTCTTGCTGCAGCCCGCTGCGATCTCCCACACTCAGGGCCAACAGCCAGCGCCGGGCCGGCAAGTCGGCGGTCAGGGTACCTATGTGTCGCGCCAGCCGGGTACGCTTCGAGGCGACGACGGCCTGATGTCCCAGGGTGCCGGTCAGATAGCCCCGGGCCGTGATCCCCTGCCCCAGCAGCCAGCGCGCACTGTTGAAGCTGCCCGGGTTAAGCAGGCTGTGGGGTGGTTGTAACCGACTGATCGACTGAATGTTATCTCCGACGGCCGGTGGTTCACTCTGTCCATACCAAGACAGCAGGACCCTCGGCCGGGGGGAAAGTGCTTGACCATTCAGGCTTTTCAGACTGACAATCAGCCTGCTTGCGCCGTTCTCCCGGTGCTGAACACTGTCTACCGTGCCGGCAACCAGCTGGCTGCGCTGGAACAGATCGGGAGCTTGCAGCCAACTCAGTTGCCAGTGGCTGTAACACAGTGCCCAGACCAACCCGAACAACAGGCAGGCCGTCGCCGGCCTTGGCCGCCAACACAAGCAGCCCAGACAGACCAGTGGCAACCACCAGTCCCAGGCGGGGAGCCAGGGCCAGATCAGGATGGTTGACATGCCAAAGCAGAAAAAGAACAGCCGCTTATCCATCCGATAAGTATTGCGGACCTGGAACAGATGCCAAAAAAGACGTTAAAACGCCTGATGCCCGACCCGGGCACCATTAAAAATAATAAGTACCTGAGCCTGCTTGGCGGCAGACTACACGACAACAACCTGTGGCATCTCAACCGACACTCGGCCGCCGGCGCCTTTGCCGTCGGCCTCTGCTGTGCCTGGCTGCCCATCCCCTTTCAGATGGTGCTGGCCGCCGTGCTGGCCATGACCTTTAGAGTCAATCTGCCCCTGTCGGCGGTGCTGGTCTGGGTCAGCAACCCGCTGACCATGCCGCCGATGTTCTATTTTGCCTATCGACTGGGTTCTTTTCTGCTCGACCGGCCCCCCCACTACAAACACTTCGAGCTGAGCCTGAGCTGGCTCAGCAGCGCCATGACCACCGCCGGCCCTCCCTTTCTGCTGGGCTGTGGTGTCATGGCCCTGGTCAGTTCGGCGACCGGCTTCATGGTGATCCACGGGCTCTGGCGCTGGACGGTGTCACGCCGCTGGAAACTGCGCAGGCGTCAGCGCTGATGTTGCGCCAATGGTTGAGAGACCGGATGCCAAGCCAGGAAACCCTGCGCCAGCATCGCATCCTGGCCCTGTTCGGCGAACGCCTGCTCGACCCCGATTACTGGTGCTGCAACCGCCATTCCGCCGCCGTAGCGGTGGCCGCCGGTCTCTTTGCCGCCTGGATGCCGCTGCCCATGCATACCCTGGTGGCCATCGGTCTGGCCGTGCTGTTTCGCGGCTACCTGCCGCTCGCCATCGCCATGGTGTGGGTCAACAACCCGCTCACCCTGGCGCCGATGTTTTACTTCGCCTACCGGCTCGGCGCCCGGCTGCTGGATAGTCCCGAACTGGCCTTCAATAGTGCGCTGGAATACGAAGCCCTGGCCATGGCGGTGCCCCTGCTGACCGGCGCCCTGCTGATGGGGCTGGGTTGCGCCCTGCTGGGCTGGATAGTCACCCGACTGGGCTGGCGCTGGAAGGTACAACTGGCGTGGAAATTACGGCGGGAAAAGCGCAGTCAGCGCTGAGACGTGAGGCATCGCTTTGGCTGGCGCCAGCCCCGCTTGCTGCCCAACCTTCGACGTTCGCTGTACTCACTCCCGCGAAAGCGGGAGTCCAGTGCTATATGTCATGGATCTCCGCCTTCGCGGAGATGACAATAAAAAAATGGGCCCGATCACGCGGCATCTACCTGACTACATCCTTCTCCTCACCCCTCACCAAGAAGCTGCCTCGGCAGCAGCTTGCCGGCGCGCCAGGCAGGATAAAGTGTGGCGATAAAAATCAGCACCAGCGCCGAACCGGTCACCAGCCACAAATCCGCCCAGTGAAACTCGGTGGGGATGAAGTCGATGAAATACACCTCCGGGTTCAGGAACTGATGCCCGGTCAAACGTTCCAGACCCGCCACCAGCTCGGACAGCCGGGTCGCCAGCAGCAGCCCCAGGGCGCCGCCAATCATCACACCGGTGACACCGTTAAGCAGGCCCTGCACCATAAAGGCGCCGCGGATCTGCCAGGGTCCCGCCCCCATGGTCTTGAGGATGGCGATGTCGCCTTTTTTCTCGTTCACCGCCATCACCAGGGTCGACACTATGTTGAAGCTGGCCACCGCCATCACCAGCAGCAGCACCACTATCATCAGGGTGCGCACCAGTTGTATGTCTCTATAGACATTGCCCTGGCTTTCCATCCAGCTGCTGACATAAAAGGGCGCCGGTAATCCCATGCCCGCATTCATGGTCAGCCGATCGGCGGCCAGCACCTGATTCACCCGCAGATGAAAGCCGGAAATGGAATCCCCCAGCTCTTTCAGCTCCTGGGCATCCTGCAGATGGGTATAGCCCAGCACGGTGTCGAGCTGACCGCCGATACTCACCACCCCCACCAGAGTAAAACTGTGTCGCCGGGGCGAGCCGAAGCCCTGGCTGCCCGGTGACGGCAACAGCAAGGACACCCGGTCGCCCACCGCCAGTTCCAGCTGCTCGGCGATGGCTTTACCGAGGATAAGCCCCCGCTCGCCGGGCAGCAGCACCTTCAGGCCGGCGCCGCCGAGGTAAGGCGTCAGCTCGGACACCCGGCCCTCAAGCTCCGGCACCACGCCCTGCAGTTGCACCGCTTTCAGCTTGTCGCCCTTGCTGAGCAACCCTTCCAGCGGCACATAGGGCGATACCGCCAGTATGCCGGGGGCGGCTTCCATGTCACTCACCATGTCGCGCCAGCCTTCGACCGGCCCCTCGACGGCCTGAAGCTGGCCGTGGGGCAGCACCGACAGGATGCGGTTTTCCAGCTCGCGCTCGAAGCCGTTCATCGCCGACAACCCCAGGATCAGCGCACCGACCCCGATGGCGATGCCCAGAATCGAGGCCACAGAAATAAAGGAAATAAAACGGTTGCGCCGCCGGGCCCGACTGAAACGCCAGCCCAGAAAGGCACTTAACGGACGAAACATCAGCCTTGCTCCTGCAGTCGGCCGTCCACCAGCCGACACTGCCGGTCGAGCCGGGCGGCCAGCGCCAGATCGTGGGTCACCACCACTAGGCCGGTGCCCAGCTCGCTCTGCAATTCGGCCAGCAGCGCAAATACCTCGGCGGCGCTGTGGGCGTCCAGGTTGCCGGTGGGCTCATCGGCGAGCACCAGCCGGGGCTTGTTGACCAGAGCCCGGGCGATGGCCACCCGCTGGCGCTCGCCGCCGGACAGGGCCGAGGGTCTGTGTTCCAGCCGGTGACCCAACCCTACCCGTGTGAGCAGGGCTTCGGCCTGCTCCTTTGCCTCTTTCACCGGCCGGCCGGCAATCAGCAAGGGCATGGCGGCGTTTTCCAGGGCACTGAATTCGCCCAGCAGATGATGAAACTGATAGACGAAGCCCAGCTTCTGGTTGCGAAAGCGAGCCTGGCTGCGGGCCGACATATGGTGCAAATCTTCCCCCTCCACCAGCACCCGGCCATGCGTCGGAGCATCCAGGCTGCCGAGCAGGTGCAGCAGTGTGCTCTTGCCCGATCCGGAACTGCCCACCACCGCCAGGCTTTCGCCGGCAGAAAGTTGAAGGCTGACGCCATCCAGTATGGTGACCGGCTGTGCCCCGTCCTGATGGGTTTTACCCAGATTCTCGACCACTAACAGGGGGTTATTCATAACGCAAAGCCTCGGCTGGATGAACCCGTGACGCCCGCCAGGCCGGATAAAGGCTGGCCAGCACGCACAGTAATAAAGTGGAAAACAACACCATGATCAGTTGCCCTGGCAACAGCAATACCGGCAGCTGGCTGCCCCCAGCGGCGGAATAAAAGTTGATGCCCAGCAGGTTGAGCACCCCGTCCAGGTTCAGACTCAGCAGCAGGCCGAACGCAAAACCCAGCACGCAGCCCAGCACCCCGCTGAAACCGCCCTGGATCATGAACACCGCCATTACCCGATAACGGCTCAGGCCCAGGGTTTGCAGCATGGCGATTTCGGCTTCCTTGTCGGTCACCACCATCACCATGGCGGAAAGAATGTTGAAGGCCGCCACCAGAATGATCAGCGCCAGCATCAGGCTCATCAGCCGTTTTTCCATCGCCACCGCCTGAAACAGCTCGCCCCGACTCTGCTGCCAGGTCTCGTATTTCAGCCCCGGAGACAGGGCCGGCAACCGGTCAAGCTCGAAGGGATCGCTCAGCCACAGGCGCAGGCCGGAGGCCTGATCCGGCGCATAGCGCAACAGACGGGCCGCATCGTCCAGCCGGGCCAACACCAGCTGCCGGTCTACGTCGTTGCCGGTGCTGAAGGTGCCCACCAGGGTAAAGAGTCGCTGGCTCGGCACCCGCCCAAGCGGCGTGAAACGGCTGCCCTCGGTGACCGTCACCCGCACCTGATCGCCGGGCACAACGCCCAGACTTCGGGCCACACCGGCGCCCATCACCAGGCCATAAGGCAGATATTCGAAATACTCCCGGGTACGCGGATCCAGCCCCTGCAGCAACCTGTCCTGGCTATTGCTCGGATCCAGGCCGTAGAGCTCGACCCCGGTAAGGTGCCCCGGACCCTGAATCATGGCCTCGGCACTGATGAAGGCCGTGCTGGCGGTCACCACCGAGTCGGGCGCAAACAGATCGCGATATTGCTCAGGATCGGCCAGTCGACGCTGGTCATTGGTGACCAAGGCATGGGGGATGACACCGAGCATCTGGTCTTTCATCTGTTGCTCGAAACCGTTCATCACCGCCGACACCAGGATCAGGGCGGCCACCCCCAGCAGAATCCCGATGGTGGAAAAGCCGGAAACAAAGGACGCAAAGCTGCGTCGCCCACGCGCCCCGGCATAGCGTAAACCCAACATCAGCGTCAGGGGTTGAAACATGGTGTAATCATCCGTTTTTTAAAGGGTTTTACGTCACCCGCAAGTTGCGGAATAATAAAGGCTTGTGAATGGCGCAACAAGAGCAGCGAATGATGGCAGACCCTTATTTCAGCATCGACTACCAGGCGCAGGTGAACCTGATCCCCCTGACTGATGGCGAAACGGTGCCCGACGCGGACGCCCTGGAGGCCGAAATACCCGCGCCGTTCAAGCTTATCAGTGAAGTGACTCGCATCGATACCAATAATGCCCGCCTGCTGCGCAATCTGGACGAGCACGCCAGCGAGCTGGTGGAGATCATCAATCAGCAGTCACGCAAAATCGATCTGGTGCTCAGCTACGTGCTGGCAGGACTGGACACCCCCGCTCAACGCCACCAGACCCTGAGCCTGGGCGGCGGCGGCTTTACCTTCTCCTCGCGACAGCCCCTGGCCGAGGCCGGCCGGGTTCGCTTCAAACTCTTTCTGCCGGAACTGTCGGTGGCGGTGTACGGTTACGGTGAAGTGCATGCCGGGGCCGAGCCGGAACAGTACCGCTGCGACTTTATTGCCCTGCGCGAACAAGACAGAGACGCCCTGATCCGCGCCAGCCTGCAGTTGCAGGCCAAACAACTCAAGGCCCGCGCCGAGCGCCGCGCCCAACAGGACGATGCATCACACCCATGATACAAATCTCCAGCCCCACACCCCGTCCCAGAGCCAGCCTGGGCCAGCTGATTGGCAGCAGCCTGGCGCTGGCCATCGCCGAACAGGTCAAACAACAGCAACAACTGGTGCTGCTGGTGGTGCCCGACACCCCCACCGCCCTGCGTCTGGAGCAGGAAGTACGCCACCTGCTGGCCGACGAGTCGCTGCCGGTGGCGCTGTTTCCCGACTGGGAAACCCTGCCCTACGATCAGTTTTCGCCTCATCAGGACATCATCTCCCAGCGGCTCGAAACCCTGTATGGCCTGCCGGCGCTCAAACGCGGCCTGCTGATTGCGCCCATCACCACCCTGATGCTGCGTACCCCGCCGCGAGACTGGCTGGAGCAGAACAGCCTGCTGCTGAACACCGGTGACAAGCTGGACCTGCACGCCCTGCGCAGCCGGCTGGAACGCGCCGGTTACCGGGCGGTGGAACAGGTACTGGAACACGGCGAATTTGCCGCCCGGGGTGCCCTGCTCGACCTGTACCCCATGGGCGCAAGCGAGCCGGTGCGCATCGACTTCTTCGATGACGAAATCGACACCTTGCGCCCCTTCGATCCCGACACCCAGCGTTCACGCGACAAGGTGAAACAGGTGCGGCTGCTGCCGGCCCGGGAATTCCCTACCGATAACGCCGCCATCGAGCGGTTTCGGGGCCAGTACCGGGAACGCTTCGCGCTGCGTAACGAGCCGGAGTCGCTTTATCATCGCGTCAGCCAGAGCCAATTTCCTCCCGGTATAGAGCATTATTTCCCGCTGTTTTTCGAACAAATCCAGACCCTGTTCGACTCGCTGCCCGAGCAACTGCTGGTGCTGGGTGCCGGCGAGCTGAACGAGGCCGCCAACATCTTCTGGCAGGATATACAGAGCCGATATGAAGATCGCCGTCACGACCAGCTGCGTCCCTTGCTGGCCCCGGACGAGCTCTACCTCAGGCCCGATGCCCTGCTGCAGCAGCTCAACAAGTGGCCCCAACTGCAACTGAGCCAGACCCCGGTGCTGGAAAAAGGCGATCGGCAGAACGCCCCCATCCAGCCCCTGCCCACCCTTGAAGTGGAACACCAGAAAACCGAGCCCCTGGCCCGGTTGCTGAGTTTCTGCGAACAGTTCGAGGGGCGCATCCTGTTCTCGGTAGAAAGTGCCGGTCGGCGCGAGGCGCTGGTCGAACTGCTGGCGGGCAGCGCCATCAAGCCCTGGCCCTGTGATAACCTGAACCATTTTCTGGCCGGTAAAGACCCGATTGGCCTGTTGATCGGCCCCCTGTCCCAGGGCTTTATTCTCGACGACAAGCTGGCGCTTGTCTGCGAAGGCGACCTGCTCGGCGGCCGGGTGATACAGCGCCGGCGGCGGGAAAAATCCGCCAGCCTGAGCCCCGATACCCTGATCCGCAACCTGGCCGAGCTGTCCATCGGTCAGCCGGTGGTGCATCTGGATCACGGCGTGGGTCGCTACACCGGGCTGCAAACCCTGGACGCGGGCGGACTCAAGTCCGAATACCTGACCCTGGAATACGCCGGCGGCGACAAGCTTTATGTACCGGTCACCGCCCTGCACCTGGTGGGCCGCTACAGCGGTGCCGACGATCCCAACCTCAACAAGCTGGGCAATGACACCTGGGCCCGGGCCAAAAGCAAGGCGGCGGAAAAAGTACGCGACGTGGCCGCCGAGCTGCTGGACGTATACGCCCGCCGGGCCGCCCAGCCGGGACAGGCCATCACGCACGACAAGGTGGCCTATCGCCAGTTTGCCGATGCCTTTCCGTTCGAGGAAACCGACGATCAGCTCACCTCCATCAACGCCGTGCTGTCGGACATGTGCCAGCCCAAGGCGATGGACCGGCTGGTGTGTGGCGACGTGGGTTTCGGCAAGACCGAAGTGGCCATGCGCGCCGCCTTTGTCGCGGTGCACGGCGGCAAGCAGGTGGCGGTGCTGGTGCCCACCACCCTGCTGGCCCAGCAGCATTACGACAACTTCCGCGATCGGTTCGCCAACTGGCCGGTGCGGGTCGAAATCATCAGCCGCTTCAAGACCGGCAAAGAGCAGGACAAGGTACTGAATGGCCTGACGGACGGCGGCATCGATATTGTGATCGGGACTCATAAACTGCTGAGCCAGGATGTGAAGTTCAAGGATCTGGGCCTGCTTATCGTGGACGAAGAGCACCGCTTTGGCGTGCGCCAGAAGGATCAGATCAAGGCGCTGCGCGCCGACGTCGACATTCTGACCCTGACCGCCACCCCCATCCCCCGCACCCTTAACATGGCCATGGGCGGCATGCGCGACCTGTCCATCATCGCCACCCCGCCGGCCAAACGGCTGGCGGTAAAAACCTTCGTGCGCGAGTCGGATCCGGCCACCATCCGCGAGGCCATTTTGCGTGAGCTCAAGCGCGGCGGTCAGGTCTATTACCTGCACAACGAGGTACAGACCATAGAAAACAGCGCCGACGCCCTGCGTACCCTGGTGCCCGAGGCCCGTATCGGCATCGCCCACGGCCAGATGCGCGAGCGAGAGCTGGAACGGGTGATGTCCGACTTCTATCATCAGCGTTTCAACGTGCTGCTGTGCTCCACCATCATAGAAACCGGCATAGACGTGCCCAGCGCCAACACCATCATCATGGACAGGGCCGACAAGCTGGGTCTGGCCCAACTGCACCAGCTACGCGGCCGGGTGGGTCGCTCTCACCATCAGGCCTATGCCTATCTGCTGACGCCGCACCCCAAGCGCATGACCACGGACGCCAAGAAACGGCTGGAAGCCATTGCCGCACTGGAAGATCTGGGCGCCGGCTTTGCGCTGGCCACCCACGATCTGGAAATTCGCGGTGCCGGCGAGCTGCTGGGCGACGAACAGAGCGGCCAGATCACCGCCATCGGTTTCAGCCTCTATATGGAAATGCTGGAGCAGGCGGTGAAGGCACTGCAGTCGGGCAAGGAGCCGGCGCTGGATCAGCTGCTGCGCTCGCAGACCGAAATAGAGCTGCGCCTGCCCGCGCTGCTGCCGGACGACTACATTCCCGACGTGAACATGCGGCTGTCCATGTACAAGCGCATCGCCACCGCCGAAAACGAGACCGCCCTGCGCGAATTGCAGGTGGAGCTGATTGACCGCTTCGGCCTGCTGCCGGAGCCGGGCAAGAACCTGGTGGCATTGGCCGGGCTCAAGCTCAAGGCCAGCCCGCTTGGCATCGACAAGATCGACGCCGGCCCCAACGGCGGCAGCATCGGTTTTGCGCAAGATGCCAGGGTAGACCCCATGTATCTGGTGAGCCTGTTGCAGAGCCAGCCGCGTATCTACAAAATGGAGGGGCCGACCAAGTTGCGCTTTGCCATTCCCAGTGCTGATGCCAAGAGCCGACTGGCACTGATCGGCGACATGCTGACCGAGCTGCATGCCCATCAGGCCTAGCCCGGCGTGAGCATTGCATCATGATTTACCCCCACGGAAGGGATAAGATAGCGGCGCAGCCGGCCCCGGGCCATTCTGCTGCGCCATGCCATGAACCACCAGCATCCTGACCGAGAAAAAATGAACGCGAAACTTTGCCATACCCCCGCCCAGCGCCCGCTTAAGGTCGGCATTCTGGGCGGCGGTATCGCCGGTGCTACCGTGGCGTTGCGACTGGCAGACATGGGCATTCAGACCCTGCTTATCGAGGCCAGCAGCGGCCTGGTAAACGGTCCGCCCATCTGCCACCTGCACGCGGGCGGCAACCTGTATCGGGAAATCAGCGACGACCAGTGCCTGACTCTGCTGCGCCAGTCCATTGCCTCGGTGCGTGCCTACCCCAACAGCATCAACCGCCGTCCCACCGTCATCGCCACCCCGATCACCGACTCGGGTGATGCCGAGGCATTATTGCCCCGGCTGAAACAGGTGACGCAGGAATATCAACGGCTGGTGGACGAAGACCCGGCCAACAAGGTACTGGGCGAGCCGGACCAGTATTATCGCTGCTACAGCCGCGAGCAGTTCGAGGCGCTGGCCACCCGCCCCATGCCGGCGCATGCCCGGTGCCAGGACGACTGGCTGATCCCCCTGGCCCACCATCTGGATCCGGAGACGTTGAAGTTTCCGCTTATTCTGGTGCAGGAATACGGCTGGAGCCTGTTTCGCATGGCGGCCACCGCCACCCTGGCGCTGAACACCGCCTCCCATTGCGAGCTGCATTTTCATACCCGCGCCACCAGACTGGAACAATGGCCGGACGGCTGGACCATTCACGGCACTCATCAGGATGGACAGGAACAACCGTTCAAGGTGGACTTTCTGGTCAATGCCTGCGGCTTTCGCACCGGCCTGGTGGACGACATGGCCGGTTATCGCCGCCAGCGGCTGGTGGAATACAAGGCCGCCTACGTGGCCCGCTGGCAGACGAGCGGCGACTGGCCGGAGGTGATTTTTCACGGCCGGCGCGGTACACCCGACGGCATGGCACAGCTGACCCCCTATCCGAACGGCGTGTTTCAGCTGCACGGCATGACCGACGGCATCACCCTGTTCAAGGACGGGCTGGCCGCCAGCTGCGACATTAGCGCCCAGCCTCGGCTGCCACAGCCCTATGTGGCCCAGCTGGACAACGGCTGGCAAACGCCGGACATAGAGGCCCGCACCCGGGAGGCCATCGCCCACCTGGCCCGCCTGTTGCCCGCCTTTGGCAAGGCACGGGTCGGTGGTAAGCCGCTGTTCGGCGCCCAGCAGATCCCGGGGAGCGACCCTTCATTACGGGCGGCGGACGTCTCCTTCGAAGGCAATCACTATGCGCGGGTAGAAATCGTGAAGGCCAGTTCGGCGCTGACCGCCGCCGACCGCATTGTCGGCAGACTGGCGGAACTGGGCTGGCTGGAGATGGACGAATTGCCCCTGTCGCCGAGCCTAGCACTCACCGAAGATCAGAACGCCGCCGAAGTAGAGCAGGAAGCCATACGCCTGGCCCGCGAACGCGGATACCCGGACGAACTGGCATTGACCATGGGCTGACACTCAGTAGCCGCTTTAGCTGGCGGATCGGACAAAGGGCCCGCTCCGCCGACGCGCCGTCACCCCCTCGCTGGGGGCTCAGCCTCGCCATCAAAGACGGTTTCGTCGCCGCCACTTCAGTTGGCGGATCAAGCCACTGCGTAATGACGCTACCTCCGCTAAAAAACCACAGCAGACTGACGGCTGGCCTGAGTCACATCTTGTTCAAATGGAACTATCAGCATAAAAAGAAAAATGAAATACTCATTACCACCAATAACAATAGGGATAAATCATGAAGCGTATCATCAAACCGTTTGCCATTTCTGCCGCCCTGTTGGCAGCCAGCAACGCCAACGCCATTCCCAATATCTGGGTATCAGAGTTTGCACAGGGCTTTCTCGTCAACAGTATTCAGAATGAAAAGGGTGATACCTTCACCATCAACTGCGACATCGGCTACAGCGAGAATGGAGAGTTAACCAAGGTCAGCTTCAACCATGCCAGCGGCAAGGATCTCTCCCCCAGTGATAGCAATACACTGGAACTACTGATCGATGGCAATGCTTACTGGATTCCCGAAAACCTTGGCTGGCGCAACGGTGACAACGCCTGGTATTCATTCCGGGAAGCCATTCAGGCCGCCGAGCAGTTTGATGTGTATGTAAACCAGAAGAAGATCTCGAGTTTTTCTCCTTCGTCCCAGAGTACGAAAAAAGTGTTGGGCGATCTGAGCGACTGTGAATTTCGTTACTGAATCAATGATCGGCTCAGCGAGCAACTACAACCATCATCAAGCTGGGCGGGTGTAATAGCGGCCATTTAACCCTTATACCTCCCCCAGGGGAGAACGCCGGCCTTTTCAAAGCACGGTATAGCTCGCTTCTGGACTTGCCGCTCACTGAGTTATCCCTGCAACAACAGGCCGCCCCCTCCCCTTATCCTGCAGTCTCAACCGAAGATAACGAATGGCACGCCGGAAAAATCTGGTAAATTAGCCGGATCATGACTGACAGACATAAAGGAGAGTCAATGCGCAGTCACCCGTTGCGTGAGCAGATCATCGCAGAGGTTCATGCCCGACCGTTTCAGAAACTACAGGCTCCGCTGGGAGTGCGGCATATTGCGGTAGTGTATGACGGTGCCCCGCTGGAGGAAGTACGGCAAAGCCTGTTCCGGCTCGGCAATATGCTGGGGCTGAAGGAGACCACCGGCAAGTCGCGGTTCTGGCAGGGCGAAAATGCTGATCTGGCACTGCGCTTTGAAGCTCACCACGAATTTTACACCCTGACGCTGACCGCACTGAACACGCAGGAGCTGCCGCAGTTGCCGGACGAATGGCTGGCGTCCGTGCCGGGCAGCTTTCTCTGCGGTGCCGAGATCCTGTTCCGCGCCCATCAGGCCAATGCCGATGAAGATGCCTGGCTGCATCGTCACTTCGGTGACTACCAGGTCAACAGCTCCATGGTGATGTCTGGTGTCGGCCAGATGTGGACCGACTTTTACCCCCGTGAAGACAGTGGCCTGGTACGGGTGCTGGTAGAAGACCGCGGCCTGCAACTGCAGCAGGCCGGACGTTTGCTGCAGCGAATCTGCGAAATAGAGACCTACCGCCATGTTGCGCTGCTGGCGCTGCCACTGGCGAACGAGGTGGTGCCGGAAATCAACCAGCTTGAAGCCGAGCTGGTCGATCTCTCGACCCGGGTCGCGCTCGAAGAGCCCTCCGTGCTGCTGCATCAACTGATGAATCTCGCGGAGCGGCTGGAAGCGCTGTCGGCAAAAACCTCCAACCGCTTCTCGGCAGCCGACGCCTACTTCGCCCTAGTGAACAAGCGGATTGGCGAGCTGCGCGAGACTCGCATAGAAGGCCGCCAAACCGTAGAGCAGTTTATGGATCGCCGACTGGACCCCGCCACCCGCACCTGCCGCACCGCCGGCCTGCGCATAGAGCAGCTCTCTCGCCGGCTGGCCCGTACCACCCAGCTGGTGCGATCCCAGGTGGATTTGTCGGTCGAGCAACAGAACCGCGACATGCTCTCCAGCCTCAGTAAACGCGCGGGCGAACAGCTGCGGCTGCAGGCCAAGCTGGAAAGCTTCTCCATTATCGTGGTGACCTATTACGCCTTTGACCTGATTGACCGCACGCTGCGCAACCTGATCGAAAATGAAGAGCACCGCCACCTGATGGAAGCGGGTCTGAGCCTATCGGTGCCCTTTATTGCACTGGTACTCTGGCTATACATCCGCCGCCTGCTGCGCGGCGTAGGTGAAGACTGACAACCTGAACCACACAGGCCCCACTTCGACGGGGCCTGACCCACACCCGACTCCCCCTCACCCATAGCCGCCGTCCCTGTGAAGGCAGAGCTACACTGCCCATGCATACCGCCATGCAACCTCACGAAACCGTCAGTCATGCCGCTCCACCCGCCGCCGCCAAATGCTCGTGAAACGCCCACAAAACCATCACCCAACCGTTTTGCAGCGCATATTTCCACTTTTGCAATTGCCCTCCCCCACCCCAGCGGCCAAAATAGACCCGCTTGAAAACTGTGGGGACAGGACATGGCGACCTGAAACGCTCGGGCGGTAGCGTGGCTGAATATCACCATCACCCCTACCAACCAGGCCATCCAGACGGCCTTTTATATACAGTATATTTGGACTGCGCCTTCGGCTGTGCGCAGAATCATCAAAAGCGGTGCCTGTTTATCATCAACTGAAAAAGTAAAATACCCGTGATTCAGCCAGTTAAAAAACAACCGAAGTTGATACTATGCAACACCAGAACAAATATGAGCATGCGTGTTTTTCTGCAACATGTCTGTCCAGTAAATATCTTAACTAATTGATAAAATAGAACTATTATAACTTTTCCCCAGTGCTGCATATGGGCGTATATATGCATGCGCAGTGTTATAATGTTAGCCTTCCCCTCAACTTATGGTGAAAATGCAAAACCTATATTTATCGCTAAACGGAATTCCAACAGAAGCCCCAGAACAATCGGCGGATCTGTACTTTGTTCGCGACCCTCAAGGGGCTTGGTACCCAAATCAAGGAAGCCGTCTTTACGAAATAGACGCCGCTTGCGTTCGCCTTCATGATGCGTTCGCCAAACGAGTTTTCGGTAGCTTGCATAGCTTTTATAATTTCCTAAGAGTTGCGCCCGAGTTTTTGTCGACGGCAGGGATGAATTCGGAAGCTGCTGTTTCGAAGGATTTATTCAACCAGTTATTGGGGAAATTTCCGCCAGGATTTCCTGTAAATAAAGCGCTTTATCTCTTTGACTGTCGAAAGCTTGTTAGCGGTGTCCAGGAGTGCAGCAAGGAAGTAATGCAGCTTCAAGGAGAGTTTTATCAGGCATTAAATTTAGAGGAACTGTTTTTTCCAAAGATTAAAGAGGACGATGGGGTTAGGTACGTAACCTCACCGGTTGTAACAAAGATATATGCGTTACTTGGGTTTACTTACATCAGAATGAATAGTCTCCTTGACTATGTGACAAAACTCGCCATCGAAATTGATAATTTGAAAACACAGTTTGATTCCTACCCTCGTTTGGCATCAAAGAATTCGCTCTATAGCGACCGCAAAAAAGTTTCGCTAAATAATCAGGCAGGTACTCTGTTTGAGAAATGCTCACTTCTTACAGAAGTTGAAACCGTTCGAAACCACTTAATACATAACGGTCTTATGGATGATATGCCCAAGGTATATCGGGTAATATCAAATGGTGAGTGCGTAGAAAAATTTCTTCTCTTTCCTGACCAAGATGAGGAGGGGCGCTTTGATTCATTCAAAAATCGGAATTTGTTCTACGGTAACGAAAATAAGATCAACCTTCGTCTACCAAGTGTTACAGTAGAGTTTCAGGAGCGGCTGCTATTTACTCTAGAGCTGCTAGTCGAAAAAGTAAATAATATTGAGTGCGGGACAGGTGCAAAAGAAGGCTAACAAGCGCATGTTGTCGGACTGGTTTTCCGCTACGCTCCAAACCAGCCGCAAATGCGGGCGTTAGCCATCACTTTCACATTCTGGGCTCGATGCGCTCGTCCTTGTTGACGGCGTTATATATTTACCTTTCAACCATATCGGAGTATCTAGTATGTTTTCAGGCTTGAGTGCATTCCCTCTAACCCCGATGAATGAGCGTGGTTTGGATGAGGGGGCGTTTGTTCGGTTAATTGAGCGACTCGTCACTGCCAGCGTTGATTCTATCGGCGTGTTAGGCTCCACCGGAAATTATGCTTATCTTACCAAGACAGAGCGTGCGCGTGTGTTAAAGCTGGCGGTAGAGCATGCTGGCAACATTCCTGTGATTGCAGGTATTGCTGCACTGCGTACACGCGATGTACTTACGCTAGCTGAAAATGCAGAAGCAGCCGGTGTTTCTGGAGTATTGATGGCACCAATGTCATATCAGAAACTGCTCCCAGAAGAAGTGTTCGGACTTTATGAAACAGTAACGCGGGCACTTTCGCTACCGCTTTGTGTTTACGATAATCCCGGTACGACACAGTTTGTGTTCAGTGATGAGCTTCATGCCCGGATAGCGCACCTTCCACACGTTGCATCCATCAAGATCCCCGCCGTGTCAGGTGATCCTGTTGAGGCAAGATTAAGAATTGAGCGGCTTCGCGCACATATCCCTGCGCATATCACTATTGGTATCAGCGGAGATGGCAGTGCCGCGCACGGCTTAAATGCTGGCTGTGATGCATGGTATTCAGTGATCGGAGGCGTATTTCCCAGCACTGCACTTGAGATCACTCGCGCAGCACAAGCTGGGAACACGCAAGAAGCACTACGTTTGTCGCAGCGATTGCAACCGCTGTGGGAGTTGTTCGCTGAGTATGGTGGCAGCTTGCGTGTTATTGCGTCTGCGGCGGAATTGCGGGGACTGGTCGAACAGCCTTGTTTACCACTGCCACTCAACGCATTGAGTGGTGAGGGCCGTTCGCGACTCAAGATATTAATTGATGAACTAAATTTATCTTGAAGACCATAAGACTCTACAGCTGCAGGGATAGTGGCAGAATATTTTCGCAAGATTAACAGTTCACGTATGTGGCTAAGTCATGCGCCTGATGTCAAAAGTTCCGTCCCAAGGGCAATAACCATACGAACAAATGACTAACAAGGCCAATCACAAACGCCAGCAAGCTGGCTGGACTCGCTACGCTCGCCTGTGTTGGCGGCGTTAACTAGCACGGTCAATATCGAGGTTACTGTGAAGCAAGCCGATCAAATAATAGAGCTATTGCAAGACACTTCATTTCCGCAGGTTGTATTGCTTGATGGCGCATGGGGAAGCGGTAAAACCCATTTTATAAAGCACCATTTAAAATCAAAGATTGAAGAACAATTTCGTCAAAAAATTTATTTTTTTTCTCTTTATGGTATTTCTAGTATTGATGACTTTAGAGATAAAATCATCTCATTATCATTAACTGACAAAGAAGAAGCCTCTGTATTTGCAAAATATTTTTCTAAAGCCATTGATGGTGCAGCAATAAACTTCGGGGAAAGAGGAGTTGGTGCTGTGTTAAGCGGAGCTGCAGGGGCATACAAATATAAATTGTATGGTGAACTTGATGATTGTGTATTAATCCTAGATGACTTGGAACGAGTTGCTGATGAAAAGCTAATTAAGAATATTTTAGGTGAGAGTTTAAGCCTAGCAGAGTCGAAAAATATAAAAGTAGTTGTTGTTGCAAATGAAGATAAACTTAACTGTAAAAATGATATTGAAAAAGTATTTGCAGATAAATATAAATTTAACTTTACACATGAGGAAGTCGCTTCAATCCTTAAAGAAGAATATACAACTCTTAGTGACCAATTAGCTAACGAACTTCTTCTAAACATTACATCTATAGACTCGAAAAACATTAGAGTCCTAAAAAGAGCTCTATCAAAATTTACTCGTATTCAACAAGAAGTATCTCAAATAGAAAATGTTGTTCTTGATCAAGCACTATCAAGAATTTTAGGGGATATAGTAAGAATTTGCTGTGCAAAGTTTGAGCACTCTTTTTCTAAAGAAAAAATCATTGACGCTATCGATTCAAGAGTTATTCGTCAAATGAAGAAAAATAAAGGAAAAGAAGACAATGAAGAAACTAGTGATTATGAAAAATTGGATGCAATATTTGCTGGTAGCTTCTATGGCTCGAATGAAAAGTTAATAAATTACTGCTGTTATGGGCTTTATGAATTCACAAATTTAAAAGTAGAACTAAATTTGCCAATAAAGCAGACACTCCTTGATGCCATGAAGTCTCCTTGGGTGCAAAATCAATTACCTGAAAGTGAGTTTCAAGAAGGAGTGTTATTACTAGAAAAATTCATATCATCAGAAACTGATGTAGATATTTATGAATGGTTCAGTATTTGTGATACATATATCTATATGCTTACTAACAAAGTTATCGACTCAAAACAGTACACGAAAACTAGTTTGTTAGAATTATGTGGGGACGTTGATGTTAATAGGTTTAAGATCACAACTGCAGAAGATGAGTTTGAGTATAGGTATCGAATTAACTTTTATGATGACGAAGTAAGTAAAAAATTCTACTTGAAGAAAGCTGATCTAGATGCTCTAAAAACAGATAATAAAAATTCGGAATTCTCTCAAAACTTTCAATTATCGTGGGCTAATGTAAAGGATGATGTTTACCAAAATTTGATGCATACACCTATTTTTCACAATCTGAGTGTAGAGACAGTAGAAGCAGCTCTTCGTTCTTGGTCTAATGAAGATGTTTTTCAGTTCGTTAGATTCGTCAAGGAGAGGTATCGTTTCAATAACATTGAAGATTTTTTTAAATCAGAATTAGAAGCTTTAAAAACAGTATATTTAATGGTTGATAATTTACAAAAAGAGTTAGGTGTAGGGCTAAAAGTTGCTAGTTTAGTTGAGCTTCATGATAGCTTACTTGAAGCACACTCTAGAATGGAAAAACATATATCTGCGAAAGAGAAAAGTGCTAGTTAACAAGTTGCTTAAACGGACAAAAAACAGCTGGCTTTTGCTCGTTCCTCGCTAATTTTAGCCAGCTATTTTATTGCCGCTTAGCAAGGCGTTAACTGTATAAATTCGGAGCACTGATGGAAGCTGGAAATTGGATCTCATTATTCATGGCATTGATAGCGACAGCTTCTGCCACAATCACTTACGTTGTTTACAGGTCGGCAACTGATCCAGAAGTAATTGTTTATGCAGATGTGGATAGGAAGAGGCCATCGATTGTTAATCTTATTATTAAAAATATTGGCAAAGGCCCTGCACTAGATATTTCATTTCACCCAAGCAAGCCTTTACCTGCTGAGGCGTTCAGCATAGAGGTGCCCAAAGACATGCCAAAGCCAATGGTTTCTGGGCCCATTGTCACTGGTGTTCCTTATCTGGCTCCTGGCCAAGAGCTGGTCTTAACTTGGGGGCAATTTGGTGGCCTTAAAAAGTATATGGGTGATTCAAGTATCACCGTAACTTCAAGATGCTGCCGCCAAAGAACGCTCAGGCCTCGCCCTTCCTATATTGAGTCCATAAGCAAATTGGATATTACTCAGTTTGAGCGCTCGGACGTCAGTGATCACAATTGGGGGGCTAAGTTGGTGAAAACTTTGGAGGCTACCAACAAAGAATTAAGTGCAATCAAAGATAATCTTAAAAGCAGTAGTGGTAGTGGTAGCTACAGTTAACAAACCGCAGCAATCGCTCCCGTTGGTCGCTGGGACAGCCAAAGCTCCGCACCTTTTGGGCATAGCTGCGCTATTTTATGCTCAAAAGGCAAAAGGCAAAAGGCAAAAGGCGCTCCACTTTGTCTGCCCCTGTGCGGGGCGTTATACGTTTATTTAAAATATCGAGGTGATGTATGGGAATAGAATTAATGTCTTATCTTCCTGAAATAATTTTAGTGAGTGTTATTGCCGTTTTTATGTCCATAAGTCCGGGCGCAGACTTTGTTATGGTTACTAGAAATAGTATTTTTCATAACCGTAAGGCTGGTCTGTATTCGGCACTGGGAGTGAGTTTAGCCATTTGGGTTCATGTGGCCTATTCGATCGCTGGACTGGCTATAGTTATATCAAACTCCGTCGTGTTGTTTTCGATCATTAAGTATTTTGGTGCCGCATATTTAATTTATATTGGTTGGAAAACCTTGAGATCGGGAACAGACATTGATATATCTGAAACGAAAGATAAAAAAACACTTTCAAATTTTTCGGCTTTCAAAGTAGGATTTATAACCAATGTTTTAAATCCAAAAACAACACTGTTTTTCTTGAGTATTTTCACGCAAGTTGTTAACCCTGAGACTCCGATTATTTTACAGCTTATCTACGGTGCAATTATCTCACTTGCACACCTTGTATGGTTTAGTTCTGTAGCTGTTTTTTTAACTCACCCGGCATTATTAAAACGTTTTAACGACTATAAAACTACGATTGAAAGGATGGTCGGAGCTGTGTTAATTGGTTTTGGTTTGAAGGTGGCATCTACTAGCAACAGCTAACAAAGAAATTAAAAGTCGCCCACAAAAAACGTGGGCTGAACTCGCTAACGCTTGCCTTTTATTGCAAGCGTTATAAAAAGGAATTTGGTGATATTTTAAAGGATTGCAGTCTATTCTGGGTTAATTACAACAATCTGGATCTTCGTTGGTGTTTATGCAGCGAGTAGATTTCTGGCTAAGTGTCTTTTCGTGAGTGTTGGCGTAATTGTAAACTAACAAGACTCTAAAAAATAACAGTCGGTCTTTTCTTCTTCGCCGCCTATTTTAACCAATAATTATCAGCCCCTTAGTGGGACATTAACTGCTAACGAGGAAAGCCGTGATTAGACAATTTCCACGATGGGTAGAAATAGGAGGTTTCTGGCTAGCCTTGATAGCCGGTTCTGTAAACGCAATCGGTGTGTTGGGTTTCAAGCACCAAGCTGTTTCTCATTTAACTGGCACATCTACCTTGGCTAGCCTTGCAGTCGTCAATCTGGATATCACCGAAACAGGCCATCTTTTACTCATTATCTTGTGCTTTGTGCTCGGTGCTGCGCTTAGCGGGGCCATTATTGATAATGCAGTTCTACACTTGGGCCGCAGGTATAGTGTTGCCCTTGTCATTGAGGCCGCATTCCTGCTGCTTGCCATGGGCGTACTAAGCCATGGCTCTAACACCGGCCATTACCTTGCATCAGCTGCTTGCGGCCTGCAAAACGGTATGGTCAGCACATACAGCGGTGCTATCGTCAGAACCACTCATGTATCTGGTATGTTTACTGATCTTGGCACCATGCTTGGGGCACGTCTTCGTGGACACAAATTAGATACCCGCAAAGTCCTGCTCTTTGTCTTACTTATTACAGGTTTTATTCTGGGTGGCTGTATAGGTGCCATCGGCTTTCAATATCTCCAATTTACCGCTTTAGCCCTGCCGGCCTTTGGGGCGTTCGCATTAGCAATGGTGTACTGGGTTTACAGATACTGGGGCAATGGCATTAACCGCTAACCATTCATTCAAGACAGCCCCCTGCTGGGAGAGATGTTAACTATTTTTCGCACTTAAGGAGATATAAGTGGAAAAAGTACTAGTCAGTTCTTGCTTGGTTGGTAACAAAGTTCGATATAATGCCAGTTGTTTATCCGTACCGACGCCGGATTTGGACTGGCTCATTTCAAATGTAGAACTAGTGGTTTTCTGTCCGGAAGTATTTTCTGGTTTACCAACGCCAAGAGCTCCGGCTGAAATTATAAAAGGAAATGGCATTAACGTGATCCAGGGCCTTGCCCAAGTAATAGGAAACGATGGCATCAATGTCACTGAGCAGTTTCTTGCCGGAGCACAACAAGCATTAAAAATATGCCAAGAACACGAAATAAAATATGCAGTACTCGCCGAAAATAGTCCATCATGTGGTAGTTCAAAAATTTACGACGGTACTTTTAGCGGAATAAATGTGGATGGTTCAGGGGTAACAGCCTCACTCTTAGAGCGTGAAGGTATTAAAGTTTTCAGCCAGCATACAATAGCAAGCCTTAAGGAGAAACTGACACTACATGGTTAGCAAAGCCTCAAGAATGTATTTGGCACGTGTGACATGTTAAATTCGCCTTGGGTTCTATCTTCAAGGTATCTTTCGGAATCTTTTGTATTGATCACCGCCCCCCTAAACGCGACATCATACGTAACCAAGGAATCGAGATGATCGTTATTTTTGGAATTAAAGAAAATCTCAACCCTATAAAGGCGCAACTTTCCGATGTTATTCATAGCTGCATGGAATCAGTTTTAAGTATACCAGAAGATAAACGGGCACATCGCTTTGTACCAATGAACAAAGAGGACTTCTATTATCCTGGCGGTCGTAGTGACGCTTACACCGTCATTGAAATAAATATGATGATTGGCCGTAAAATTGAAATCCAGAAAAATTTAATTAAATTACTTTTCAAAGAAATAGAGAATAAACTTGCAATTCCTCCGGTAGATATCGAAATTATCATCAAAGAGCAGGCACCGTATCAATGGGGATTTCGTGGTATGACCGGCGATGAAGTTAATGACCTCAAGTATAAAATTAACGTATAAGAGGGCACAGCAAAGCCGCCAAGCTTGCTACATAATTGTGCCAAACGTTATGTGCAACCAAATAGAGGAACCATCTTTTGCCCGAATTGAAAATAGTAGGTCTTTTTTTAATTACTGCCTTAGCAGAAATTATAGGTTGTTACCTGCCTTATCTTTGGCTACGTGAAGGAAAATCGGTTTGGCTACTCGTGCCGGCTGCTATTAGTCTTGCTGTATTTGCTTGGCTACTGTCGCTGCACCCAACAGCGGCAGGCAGGGTTTATGCTGCTTATGGTGGTGTCTATATTTTTATGGCCATTTTGTGGTTGTGGGCTGTAGATGGTATTCGTCCAACAACATGGGACTTTGTAGGTTCTGGCGTGGCACTCTTGGGCATGGCAATTATAATGTTCGCCCCACGCAGCACATAACAAGGCGCAGCCATCTGACTCCGAAAACCTTGTCATTTTTTCTGCATCCGCAGCAAAGCCGCCAAGTTTGCTACACAGTTGTGCCGGGCGTGATACCACATACCAACAATGGAGGCTCATATGAAAGTTCGCGTTCCCTTGATATTCACTTCAATCCTGCTCCTTTCTGCCTGTGCAAGCTCCCCACAGGAGAAAGTGGCCCCCCATACGCCTGTGGCGGCGTCGGCCTTCGTGCATCACTATCGGTGCGAGAGCGGCGAAACGATTTCTACCACCTACTCCTCCACCGGCTCGGCTACGGTCCAATACAAGGGGAGTCACTACAAGATGCAAATCGCAGTTTCCGGCAGTGGGTCACGTTATGTTGGTGGCGGGTTGGAATGGTGGACAAAGGGTTCTGGCCCCGGATCTGAGGGCAGCCTGTTCCATCACATGGCTGATGGCACTTCTGGTAAAAGCATCGAGCGGTGCACAGGATCCTGAGTAGGGTCTCATGGCCGCCAGCAAACCGGTTTTCTGGTTGGCATCGGCATACCGGGTTTTGTTTGCACGCCACAGGTCCCTCGCGGCTGGAGTAAACCGCGAACTCGGCCCAGCCAGTACCAGCCGTAGCAAGCCACTTCACGGAATCAGATATTACGATAGCCGGCGCCGGGGCCAGTACAGGCGTGCTCCCGGGCAGGATGTTTGCCTGCTCACGCAAAAACCGGTTGTGACTGCGAGGCGACTTGTCAGCTTACCGGAGTTGGTTGGATTTCGTTTCGCTCCACTGTATAACCAACCATTTCAGCCCGCTTAACACGGCCTGGTGAGTGGTAAAAATAACATGATAAAAATCAGAAGATATGAAGAAACAGATGCCCATGAGTTGTTGGCACTCTTTTACCACACAGTTCGCAATGTGAACATTAGGGACTATTCCCAAGCACAAGTCGAAGTCTGGGCTCCCGACAATTTGGATATCGATATTTGGAAACGAAAGATGCGTTCTATTTCGCCATTTATCGCCGAGATTGAGGGTGATATTGTTGGTTATATCGACCTTCAAGAAAGCGGATTAATTGACCATTTCTTTTGTCATTACAAATACCAGAGTCAAGGTATTGGCCGCAGTTTAATGGAACACGTCTTTAACATTGGTAAATCAAGGGGCATCACAAGATTCCACTCGGAGGTGAGTATTACAGCTCGCCCTTGTTACGAAAGATTAGGTTTTCAGGTAGTCAAAGAGCAAATAGTTGACATCCGTGGTGAGAAAATGCGGAACTACATAATGGAAAAATTCAGCTAACGAGTTGTTCGTTAGTGATTATCCAGACGTCGGTGTAATAAAAATATATAACCAAGTGAGAAATCATGAGTATCAATGTAAAATGGAACGGTGACTTGCGATTTAAAGTAACAACAGAGAGTGGTTTCGACTTTAATGTCGACTCCATGAATAAAAAGGCACCGTGTCCGACCGAAATTCTGTTATCAGCATTAGGCTCATGTAGTGCAACCGACGCGGTGTTGATACTTCAAGATAAAGGTGTTGAGGTCAAGAGTTTAGAAAATAATGTCACCTTTACCTTAACGGACAGCGAACCTGGGTTATATAAATCAGCCAACCTTCATTTTGTTGTTGAAGGCGACCGGGTTACAAAATCCGGTGTGTTATCAGCGGCTCAAGAAGCCGTTGCAAAACATTGTCATGTTTGTCTTATGCTAAGCCCCACCATAGAAATAACTTGTTCTGCAGAAGTTCGTGAGATTTGCATTTAACGAATCATTCAAACGTGATTCGGTACGCGTGGCATTCTAGTTTACGTTGCGTCTGGTGTTTAAAACGAAATACCGCAGCTTTTGTATGGTGTGCCTCACGGCTTGAGGCGGTGTTGGACCGCCGCCTGTCTGATTTGCGGCGGTCATGGAAGTCCGTAAAAAAACCAGCTTCGGCGTTAAGCAGTCAGTCGTCCAACTATTCGTCGTACCCATGGGGCTACAATCGCAACCGTAGGAAAGGCGATTGGCCAGGTCGTTATACAGCTTTTGACCCACTGTACAGCAAACCCGGAGTGAATCCCTTGTGAGATGGCAAGAACGAAGGCGGATACGATGCTGACCATGATGGCCGAGAGCAGACCGCTGAATAGGATTGGGGCAAAGCGAGCCGGAATACGCATTTTATTCTCCTGTGTATGGTTGCAAGCTGAGTTTTATATTGAGTAAAAGAGTTGTATTGCCCTGCCTGATGCATACAGGCCGAGACCAAAGACTGCATGTGTAATAAGACTCTGCAGTCTGGCAGAGGCCGGGTGTTGTGTTCTGGAGGCGGCAATGCCTGCCCCCATACCTGGCTGCATTAGCAAGAAGGGGGCGGCAACGGTGCCGATACCAACCGCGAGTGCAGGACTAATCGTTGGGTTGTGCACCCAGGACTCGCCCCAGATACCAATTAACAAGGCAGCGAAGCCAATACCTGTCAGGTAGTGGGCTGTCCACCCTATGATGTGTTCTCCGCGTATGGAAGAAGATATCGCAATAGAGTCATGGCGAAATTGCCCGTGTGTCATGTGAGCTAGCCAGCGTCCTACCATCCCATAATTTGGGAGTGGGATACCGAGCAGTGGTTTTCGCACTATTCCCCACAGGTCCATCACGGCAGTCGCTCCAATACCGGTGAATAATATAAAAAGTAGATTGCTCATCGTTACCTCCCTTGCTTGTTTTGATTTTGAACCAGTGCTAGCTTACAACCTCAAGTCAACTTGAGGTCAAGGGGTGTTTATGGATATCGCTGAAGTAGCCAAACGTTCTGGTGTGCCGGCCTCCAAGTTACGTTTCTATGAAGAAAAAGGGCTAATCAACTCTGTTGGCAGGCAGGGGCTGCGGCGGCTTTTCAACAACGACATATTGGAACGGCTGGCGTTGATTGCACTCGGGCGTGCAGCGGGGTTTTCACTGGATGAAATTGCCCGCATGCTCGGGTCTAAGGGAAACCCGGATATCGACAGAGACTTGCTGGTGAGTAAGGCAGATGAACTGGACAGGACCATTCAAAAACTGATCGCGATGCGCGATGGTCTGCGACATGCCGCCGTTTGTTCTGCGCCAAATCATATGGAATGTCCGAAATTTCGTCGTCTGCTCGGGTTAGCGGCACATGGCGCGATCAGTAGTGACGGCACGGGAAAGCTGCCAAAAAAGCGGAGCTCTAACAAGGCATTGCGCCGGACAAGCCGGTAAGAAGAACGACATGCATATCGCTATTCTGACCATGACTTTTTCTCTGCCGGGATCTGGCTCTCTGAAAGAAAAACGCCGGCGTATGGGCGGCATGCACGAACGGTTCGGGCGCAACCCGGCGGTGGCGGTCTGTGAGAGTGGAGAACACAACAAGCATGATGCCGGCGAATGGTCGTTTGTAGTGGCGGCGGCCTCGAGACGCGAGATCGAATCCCTGTGCAGCCAGATAGAAGACAAGATACAACGCACCGTAGAAGGACGCGTGATCAAGGTAACCCGCGAGCTCCTCTAATCAAACAGGATCCACTATGAACAAGATACAGATAGATATCGTTTCCGATATCGCCTGCCCCTGGTGTGCTATCGGTTATGCCCGACTGGAGCGGGCCATGGCGCAGCTGGCACCAGCGTATGAATTCAGGATCCAGTGGCATGCCTTTGAATTGAACCCCGACCACACAGGTCAAGGTGAGCCCATCTTGCCGGCTCTGGCCAAAAAGTACGGCCGAAGCGAGCAAGAAATGCGGGAAAATCAGAGTAACATGCTGACGATTGCCACCGAGCTTGGCCTCAACTTCGAAAAAATTCAGGAGCGACTGACCTGCAATACCTTCGATGCCCACCGTTTGGTGAAGTGGGCAGGAGAACAAGGCCAGCAGACCGCCATGAAACAAGCCCTGTTCGACGCGTATTTTGGCAAGGCGATGGATGTCTCCGATCACACTGTGCTATTAGGTTGCGTTACAGCACTGGGGCTGGACCCAGTAAAAGCCAAACGGATACTGGACTCGGATCAGTACACTGCAATGGTGCGAGAAGAGGAAGCCACTTACCAGCAGGCAGGCGTGACTTCCGTGCCGGCATTCATTATCAACAGCAAGTACCTCATTTCTGGCGCTCAAGAGCCCGATGCCCTGGTGCAGGTACTGCAGGAGATTGGCGCCGGAGCTGCTTGAACTTACCTGACAGCGGCATGGCTTAACGCTGCCCGCCGGGCCCATAAATCTTGTTCGCCCAGCGGGTCAGGCCGGCGGTGACGCTGCCGAAATGGTCACCGATAACGATGGGCGTATGCTGAAACTGCTGCTGCAAGAATTGATTCAGTACCGGTGATTTGGCGGTGCCGCCGGTAACAAATACCACATCCGGCTGACAATTGGCCTGAGTAATGGCATCGGTCATGAGCGCGGCGATGGCACTCAGTTCACGGTGGCAGGCCCTGGCAAAACCGTCTCTGTCCAGAGTTATGGTCAAGCCCTTATCTATATCGGACAAGTCGATCAGCTGCTCGGTACAGTCCGTCAGGGCAATTTTGCTTTGCTCTGCGGCATTTACCACACGATAGCTGAGTTTGTTTTTTTGCACCGTTAACAGGCGAGACAACAGCTCTGGCTGTTCTGCATCACGGACAAGCTGTTCCAGAAACCGGCCATTGGCGGCACTGTAAAATTCGGTTTGATTATGAATATTGTTAATGGAGACTGCCTGAGAGTAACTATTGGCTGGCACCGGTTTGCCGGTTTTCAACATGCTGTCCAGGCCAAAGCCGGGCATAATACCTTTTAACGCGAAGGTAATGTCAAAATCATTACCACCAACACGCTCGCCACTGTGGCTTAACAAGTCACCGCTTCTGTCTTGTGAGGCCGCCTGCCCGGGGCCCATCAGCAGCATGGAGCAATCGGTGGTACCACCGCCGATATCGACTACCAGCACCCTGGTTTCTTTAGTCAGGCTGGCTTCATATTCAAAGCCTGCGGCAACGGGCTCGAATTGAAATTCAACATCCTTGAAGCCGACGCGCTTTGCGGCATTGGTCAATATCTCCAATGCTTGCCGATTGCTTTCTTCGCCACGCAACCCCTGAAAGTTGACCGGGCGTCCGATTACCGTTTGGCTGATATTTTTGCCAAGCGCCGCTTCGGTGAGCCTTTTTACATTGCTCATCATGGCCGCAACAATGTCTTCAAACAATTCGACTTGCTGGGGCATCAGACCACTGGCACCCAAAAATGATTTAGGTGACTTTATGTAGTAACCTTCATCGGGCTCTTGCAGGTAATTATTCAACGCCTGCTGGCCAAATGACAATTCGGTTGGGTAACCATCCAATGCCAGCTCTTTTAACTCCAGCTGCCCTTTTTGCAGTTGTCTTTGCCGCTGTAGCTGAAAGTTTTTTTGTTCTGCCAATGGCAAGTGTTTATGCAACCAGTTGACAATGACATCTCGACTCGGAGCATACAAGGTTGACGATATATATCGGCCATGATCACCCAGGGTTAAAATTTTCGGGTCATTTTCTTCCATAACGCCGACAGCACAATTTGATGTGCCGTAGTCAAATCCGATCATCTTGACATCCAAAAGCAAAAAGGCCGCGCATAATACAGATACTTTTGATTCAAGGCAAGAAATTTCAGTTTTTATGGTAACAGTATTATCTCGAAAGAATTGGCTTTTTATTATTTCCCTCTTGATATCAAACAGAAAACCGGCAACATCGCCCTTTATGCTTCCTTTAGGTCCACACACAACTCCAACAGGAGAACACCTATAAATGTATAAAGTATTACCGCTGTTTTTTTTGGCTGCACTGACTGGATGCACAAACTCTGTGAGTGATGAGGCTAAATACCTGTACCCTGACAGAGCGGATGATTACAGCACAATACAGCTGTTTGACCTGGCCAGGGAATTTGTGATCAACAAAGATTACCGGTGTGAGCCGTCATCTGTTGCCAGCTACTTGCAGTGTACCAAATACACTCGACAGTGGGATCTTCACACCACTAAAGTCATCATGAAGATAGTTCGGGATCATGATGACGGGAGCAGTATCTTAATCTTCGCCTCCCGGTGGGATGAGGGATTGATTCCCGGCGAGTTTATATCCAACACGTTTCACAGCGAAGATCTCGCTGAGCTGTGTCGGTTTTTTGAAGGAAAAGGCATTGCGACCTGCAAAAACAGCTCGTCATAACCGGCTGTTCTCGGCTCGGTCGACCGAAACAAGCCATCAACCAGGCACCAAACCAAAAAAAGCAGGAAGGTCACCCTCCCCGCTTCTGGTCATGGCAAGCCGCCGTTATCTGGTTTCGTAATCGACGCTGAATTCAATAATCTCGTTATGTTCCAACTCGATATCGATTTCAATACTCTCCTGTTCTTTGACGAACACCAGCTCTACGTCATCGGCATCTGATCGGTCCCGGCGGAGTTCAAAGCCCATTCTGGTATAAAAGGCTTTCGCCTCTTCACTGAGCTCGACCAGGCTGCTGCCTGACACATCGGCTTCCAGCTCAAAGCCGCCACGTCGTTTTTGCTCGGCTTCAATAACCTTGGCGTTTTCCGGCACAAAAATAATATCGGGAACGGGGTCTTGAGCAGCATGTGCTGTGATTGAAAAAACGGCGGTGGTAAGCACTAACATGATGTTGGTTTTCATGGTTTCTCCGGTTTTGTTTGAGCCTGAGGTTCATGCAGGAGGAAGGCTTTTCGCCTTCCATCTGATATTACCCCATTCCCTGCCCTGTTGCGTTAAGTGACGGGCCCACACCAGGTCTGCAGCCAACAAAAGCGGAAAGGTCGCCTTCCCCCGCGTTTTTGCTTGCAGCCGGTTATCTCAGGCAATATTAATCAATTTGCTTGTCTTTACTTACAGACAGGATGCCAATGCACACGGCAGCAACGGCAATAAACCCTGCCAATATAATGAAGGGTATCGCGGCGTAGCCGAGTATATGCCACATTACGTATTCTAAAGTCCCCATTCGCTTCCCCTCTTGTTTCCGGTTCCCGGTGTTTATTGCCAGCCAGCAACATCTCTCATGTCCGGCAGTTTATGGGCAATCCCCTTATGGCAGTCCACACAGGTTTTATCACCGGCTGCCAGAGCGGTGGAGTGTTGCCTTACGGCACGCGGGCCCTGCTCCGAGAAGTCCATATAATCGAATTGATGACAGTTACGGCACTCTTGCGAGTTGTTTTCCTTCATCCGTTGCCACTCGCGATGCGCCAGATGCCCACGACGTTCCTTGAACTTTTCGTCCGTATCTATGGTACCAATAAAGTGAAAGGCCAATTCTTTGGATGCCTGCACCTTGCGCACTATCTTGTCGGTCCAGTTATGGGGAACGTGGCAGTCCGAACAGATGGCCCGTACCCCCGAGCGGTTAGAGTAGTGAATGGTTTCACGGATCTCTTTCACGATGGGAGCATGACACCCGGAGCAGAACTGCTCCGTATTGGTGGCTTCCATTCCGGTGTTGAATGCCCCCCAGAACAGCAAACCACCGATAAACCCCATCAGCAAGACAACCCCTGCCGCCGCCTTGCTGGGGGTGGATAAACGCTTCCAGAATCTTTTTAATAATTTCATGGCTCTCGCTCTCAAGTCGCGTTTTATTACCGCAATGAATCGACGCTCTGAAAGATGTTATCAACCAGAGGTTTTGCGTCTGCTTGTGGCACGTGACATTGCAAGCAGAAGTAGCGACGCGGCGATACATCCGACAGTACCTGTTCCTGACGATTCACATAGTGAGTGACGCTGATTTTGGTGGCGCCCATTTCCTTGGCGTTTTTCCAGCTATGACAGGAAAGACACTTGTTGGCGTTTAAGGACACTTCATAGTTACGGATGGTATGAGGCACCAGGGGTGGCTGATACACATAGTTACTGTCTAATTGGTGATCTTTGGGGAAGCGCTTGAAGTCGTCCGCAGGGCGAGTGGTTTCAATTTCGCTCATGCCACGTAAAGAGCCCACCCCACCGATGCCGCCCGGATTGCCGGCAGCCTGGGTGTAGATATCGTTTGCATCTTCTGCTTGTACTGCACCGCACAGCAGCGCACTTGTCGCGACCAATGCCATGATGATTTTTTTCATAACCTGCTCCGATTCTTTTGTGATCACCCAATACCACAGTCATGCATTGGGTGATGGTCGGTTTAGCTGCTTGAGCTATCCCACTTTGAGATAACGTTACACGCTCGCGACCCTGGTTATCTTCACCGGACATTTTTTGTAGTCAGTCTGTTTGGAGAGCGGATCGGTGGCATCCAGAATCAACTTGTTGACCAGAATGCGCGCATCAAAGAAGGGGACGAAGACCAGGCCTTGCGGCGGGCGGTTACGACCACGGGTTTCAACACGGGCACGCACTTCACCGCGCGGTGACTGAATGAGCACTTCATCACCACGGCGCAGGTTGCGTGCCTGGGCATCATCCGGGTGGATATAGCAATGGGCATCCGGTATCGCCTTGTAAAGCTCGGGCACCCGGCGGGTCATGGTGCCGGTATGCCAGTGTTCCAGCACCCGGCCCGTACATAACCACAAGTCGTATTCATCATTGGGCACTTCTGGTGGTGCTTCATAAGGCGCCGAAATGATCAGGGCCTTGCCATCGGGCTGACCGTAGAAGTCCCGGCCTTCACGTTTGGCATAGGGGTCGTATTCGGGGTTGAAACGCCACAGGGTTTCCTTGCCATCCACCACCGGCCATCGCAAACCACGTACCTTATGATAAACATCGTAGGGGGCCAGGTCGTGGCCGTGGCCGCGACCAAACTCGGCATATTCTTCAAACAGGCCTTTTTGTACGTAGAAACCGGCATCCCCGGCATCGTCGTTCAGTTCCTGTGCTTCGGACAGCGGGTATTTATCCACCTTGCCGTTGCGGAACAGGATGTCATACAGGGTCTTGCCACTAAGCTCCGGCGCCTTGGCCATCAAGGCTTCATCCCACACTTCTTCTATTTTGAAGCGCTTGGCGAATTCCATGATTTGCCAGAGATCGGATCTTGCTCCTTCCACCGGCGACACCTGCTGGTACCACACCTGGGTGCGGCGCTCGGCATTACCATAGGCCCCCTCTTTTTCTACCCACATGGCGGTGGGCAGGATCAAATCCGCGGCCTGGGCGGTTACGGTTGGGTAGGGATCTGAACACACAATGAAGTTGTCTGGGTTGCGGTAACCCGGCAGGCGTTCTTCGTTGATGTTGGGACCCGCTTGCATGTTGTTGTTACACATGACCCAGTAGGCATTCAGTACGCCGTCTTTGAGCATGCGGTCTTGCTGCACCGCATGAAAGCCCGGTTTTGGCGGTATGGTGCCCTCCGGTAGTTTCCAGATTTTTTCTGCAATTTTACGGTGTTCGGGGTTGGCGACCAGCAAGTCCGCAGGCAGGCGATGTGAGAAGGTACCCACTTCACGGGCCGTACCACAAGCCGACGGCTGACCCGTTAACGAGAAGGGGCTGTTACCCGGCTCCGAGATTTTACCGGTGAGCAGGTGCAGGTTGTACACCAGGCTTTGCATCCAGACGCCACGGGTATGCTGGTTCATGCCCATGGTCCACAACGACATGACCTTGGTGTCGGGATCCGCGTATTGTTTGGCCAGCGCAATCAGGTCTTCCGCCAGCACCCCGGACATTTCGGCCGCTTTTTCTACCGTGTAGGGCGCGACCGAGGCTTTATATTCCTCAAACGAAATGTCGGCCATATCGCCCGAGTTGGGGTTCTTCGCTTTAACTTGTAAGGGGTCATCATCACGCAGGCCATAACCAATGTCGGTCTGCGCTTGCTTGAAATGGGTGTGCTTATCAACAAAATCCCAGTTAACCGCATCGTTTTCAATGATGTAGTTGGCAATAAAGTTGGCAATGGCCAGGTCTGACTGCGGGTGAAAGATCATGCCGCGGTCTGCCAGCTCAAAGCTGCGGTGATAATAGGTTGAAAGCACGTTCACTTTTACATGAGAGTAACTCAAGCGACGATCGGTGATGCGAGTCCAGAGTACCGGGTGCATTTCGGCCATGTTGGAGCCCCACAGCACGAAGGCGTCGGCATGCTCGAAGTCGTCATAACAGCCCATGGGCTCATCGATGCCAAAGGTACGCATAAAGCCAACCACGGCAGAAGCCATGCAATGACGGGCGTTGGGATCCAGGTTGTTGGAACGGAAACCCGCCTTCATCAATTTGGAGGCCGCGTACCCCTCCATTACGGTCCACTGGCCCGAGCCAAACATGCCCACACTGGTGGGGCCTTTTTCTTTGAGGGCTTTTTTGAACTTCTCCGCCATCACATCAAACGCCTGCTCCCATGATACCGGGGCGAAGTCGCCGTCTTTATCAAACCGGCCATTCTTCATGCGCAGCAGTGGCGTGGTTAAACGGTCTTTTCCGTACATAATTTTCGACAGAAAATACCCTTTAATGCAGTTCAGCCCCTTGTTGACGGGCGCTTCGGGGTCGCCCTGGGTGGCAACGACGCGGCCTTTCTGAGTGCCGACCAATACCGAACACCCAGTGCCACAAAAGCGACAAGGTGCCTTGTCCCATTTAATGGCGGTTTCATCCGAGCTGACGATCAGGTTGGTGGCAGAAACGGGGAGACTGATCCCGGCCACTGCCGCGGCAGAAGCGGCTGCATTTGCTTTTACAAACGCACGTCTGGTCATTTTCATACATCGCCCTCAAGCTTCGAATCCAAAATTCCATTATTCGAGACAGTGATGTCATCATCGAGATCATTCTCGATTTGATGAAACACCAATGCGGTACTTAATACATGATCGAGTTGGTTTATCGCATCTATAGTGTCGGTGATATAACCCTGGTTTCGGGTTTCTATCACCACCACCAGCTTTCCTGTTTCGCTTTCACCATAAATTTCCGCGCCGGCAAAGGACTCTATCTGTAGTTTGATGGTGCTCAAGTGTCGGGGCACCACGTGCACAACCAGACTTGAGATATGAACTTCATTCAGTGACATTCGCGTCCCCTAACAACGTATTCCTGATGGTGATGGCCGAGGCTGGACACACCGACACACAAGCACCACAGCCAGTGCAACCGGCTATGTTTATTTGGGGTTGGGCCACCGCCCCCACTGCCAGTTTGAAGCTAATGGCAAAGGGTTCGCAGCTGTCACCACAGCTCCGACAATCAATGTTCTGTTTAGCCAGGCAGCTTGCTTCAATCACCGCCCGGGCGTGCCAGGCCGGTTCGGCTTTTGGCAGAAATAACGGTTCTGGGCAGGCCTCGGCACATTGATAACAAAAGGTACATTCGCCGTGCTCAAAATCAACACGGGGAAAGCCGCCGTCGGAGGGGCGGATGATCCCGGTAGGGCATTGCTTTATACAGGCACCACATTGGGTACATAAGTCGGTAAATTGCGCTTCTTTAATCCATGGCAGCGCGGGTTTATCTGTGATCTTTCGATGAATAAACAATTGGCGTCTTGAAAGATTAATCGGAGCATGCGACATACCCAGCCACCCTGTCGAAATTGGTAGATTGAACATTATAAAATAGTTGAAAACGACGCCTTTACTAACCCTGATTCATTGTAGTTTTAATAACTACGAGAGGATAGGCGCAAAAAAGCATTTGAGATATACCTTTGATTTGGATCAAATAATCCATCAATAAAAGCGACGGATTTACGTGGCTGGAAAACGAAAAAGCGGGAAGGTCGCCCTTCCCGCTTCCGGCTTAAGCGTGCCGCTTAAGCCATATCCTGTAACTGGTGTGAATTCAGTTGGTGCGCTTGAGGATCTTGGGGTTGGAGTTGCCCCACACGGTGTACAGGTCGGCCAGCAGGGCGCCGTTGGCGTCTTCCAGCTCGCCCTGAGTCACTTCGGCGTCACCCTGTTTGCCGAACAGCACCACTTCGTCGCCGGGCTTGACGCCCGGAATGTCGGTCACGTCGATCATGGTGGTGTTCATCGACACCTTGCCGACTACCGGTGCTCTGTGTCCGTTCACCACCACATAGGCCTTGTTGGTAAACACCCGACGGTAGCCGTCTGAGTAGCCCATCGGCAGGTTGGCCAGCAGCGAGTCACGCTTCAGAGCATAGGTGCCGTCGTAACCCACCAGGTTACCGGCCGGGTAGTTGTTGACCGAGGCTACCCGGGTCTTGAACGACATGACCTTCTTGTATTCGGTATAGGAAGGCAGGGTGTCGCCATAGATAATACCGCCCGGGCGCACCATGTCGAGGCGGGCTTCCGGCACTTCCAGGGTGGTGAAGGAGTTGGCGGTGTGCAGGGTCAGCTTGCTGCGATCCAGCTTGCCGTCCTCAATCAGCCACCGAGACTGCTCGTTGAATTTGGCCAGCCCGGCCCGCACGAAGTCGGCTTCTTCATACTGAAAATGGGTCATGATGCCGACCAGTTCCAGGTTATCCAGCGCCAGCAGATCGCGCGCTTCCTGCTTGCCTTCTTCTGTGGCGACTTCCAGTCCGTTGCGGCTCATGCCGCCGGCGTTCAACCCCAGGTGATAGCGCAGGGTCTTGCCCGCGACAGCCGCTATTTCTGCCGCTTCGCGCGCGGCGTCGACATCACCGAACAGCTCTTCCATCTCGTATTGCAGACCGTCGCTCACCTCCGCCGGGCTGGCGCTGCGTACCCGCATGATACGGCCTTCATAGCCGCTCTCGCGCACCACCCGCGCCTCTTCATTGCTGGTAATGCCCACACAGGGAATCTTGGCAGCCATCACCGACGGCATCAGATTGGCGATGCCGTGACCATAGGCGTCGGCTTTCATGATGGCGCAAATCTGGGATTTACCGTCGAGCAGGGCTTTCAGGGTACTGATGTTGTGTTCGAACGCCGCCTGATCGATTTCCACCCAGGCATTGGCGGTGTTGTACTGGCTGCTGCCGGTATCCAGGCCGGTCACCGGCAGTTCGGGCGCGGCCTGTACGGAAGTAGACAAACAGGCGGCCAGGGCCACGGCCAGTACGGTCGGTTTAAAAGTCATCTCGTGCTCCTTGAATGGGTGGCCATCTGCTCCATGGGCCGTTAGACCCGCCGGAAACCCTTTCCGGCCTGCAGACAGCGGACTCACTATACAAGGAAAAAATCAAAACTTAATAGCCTGATTAACTAAAAATTAACACCAATACTCTATTTATAAACAAAAACACAGTTATAAATACTATTTAAATACAGGTAAACCGATCAGTTATGCACACCCTGCCTTAAGGTCCAATCTGAACCCTTGGACATATCTTTCAAATAAAGCCCCAACTACTGCCAGTTGATGTGCGCATGACGACATATCTCTCCCAACCAGGAGCAGCAAGTGAAAAGCAATCAGTGCATATTTATGCGAACCCGAAGGCAGCGTTGACCAGGAGCTCTTGAACAAAAACGACGAAAACCTCCCAATCCAAAGCGAAAAGGTTGTGCCACTGGCCGAACCAGGCGACTCATCTCCCTGTCTGAATCGAGGTTTCACCTGGTTATTGTTGCCTTTCGTCCGCTATATACTGAAAATCACACGGTTGCTGACAATTTTGTCATGACAGTGTCTTTCTGGAATTATTCCAAATATGCATATTGGAACAATCGTCATTCGAGTGTCGGTGTTGTTGCTGGTGAGTCTCGCTGCCCTCTCCTCTCATGCAGAGGTGGATGCTGGTCTTCATCTGAATAAAGCCGTGCATCGGTTGGCAGATCATCAACGCTGGTATCCACTGGATGCATCGCTGACTCGGGCCCCGTTCCCGGAACTACAACAACGGTTGTCCACCGCAACAGCCGCCGTCGACAGCCTTATCGGCCGGTCCGGAACCTTTGTTACACGAATACCGATCAACAACACCCGGCGACAAACCTGGTTTGTGGTGCCCGGCACCAACTTTATCGATACGGGGCTGGCCTACTGGCAGCCCGATGAAGGATCACCGCGCATGCTGGCGGAGTTTTCTCAGCTGAAAGCCGGTACCACCCCCCGGTTGATGCACAACCAGGCACTACCGCTGTCGCTCGAAGAACACGAGTCGGGCCAGTTGTGGGTGCTGGTTCAGGCGCAGCATTTTCCCACTAGGGTTCCGCTCACCTTTTATTCCAGACAGGCATTTTACCAGCACCAGTTTCGCTCGAACACGGCGACTGTGGGCGCCATTGCCATCATGCTGACCCTGGCGGTGCTGGCACTGGCCATTTATGTGCGTACCCGCCAGCCACTGTCACTAACCTACGCCGGCTATGTGGGCTTGCATGCGCTGGGGTGGGCGGCGGCGGCAGGCGCCATCAACGGCTTTGCCGCCAACACAGGGCTGAATTTGACCTATGCCGGCATGCATCTGTTTCCATTTGCTATTGCCTGCGCCAGTCTCTTTGCCTGCGGCCTGTTCAACTGTACCGGGCAGCATCCCGGACTGGCCCGGGTATTGAAGTGGCTGGCCATTATAGTGACCCTGCTGGGCATGGTGATGCTGTGGCTGCCGTTTCAGGTCACCTTTTATCTGTCTCATCTTGTTGCGCTGGTGTGGGTGCCGCTAAGCCTCTGGATCGGCGTGACCATGCTGTCCAGAGAAGACTTCAGGGCCAAGTACTATCTGGTCGGCAACCTGTTCTATAGCGCCTCACTGGTGTACTACGTGATTTCCCATTCCAGCCTGGTGTCCGGCCTGGCCTATCCGGAGCTGGCGGTGGTGACGGCCCTCGCCGTCGACTGCGTGTGTATCCTGTTTTCACTGGCGGAATGGCTGAAAATCAAGCAAAACGACTTTAACCGGGCCTTTTACGAAGCCAGAATCGATCCGCTGACTCAGGTAGGAAACCGGTTGTTGATGCAGGAGCGGCTCTCTTGTTTATCCGGCACCTACATCATCATGTTTATCGACTTTGACGGCATGAAGGCGATTAACGATTCAATGGGGCACGATGCCGGCGATCACTTCCTGTCGGAAGCATCCCGATTGATGCGCAAGCAGGTCAGTCAGTCCGACGAGATATTCCGAACCGGTGGCGATGAATTTGTCTGGCTGGTTCAGGGCATAACAACACGTCAGTTACCCGGGAGCCGTCGGCGGCTTGAAAGCACCATCTCGAATATCGAAACCGCGCTGCACGCCAACTGGCCTATGTCCGGCATCAGTTTCGGGCTGGTCACCAGTCAAGACGGCGGTGATGCCTCGGAGTGCCTGGCCATGGCCGACCGCAAGATGTACCGGCACAAAGCCACCAAACAAGGCCATCGAAACCGGGACGTCAACATTACGCCGCCTGCACCGCATGAGTACGGCGCCCAGCCTCTGGGGGAATGAGTGAACCTCCACCGCAGATCAGGAGAGGCAGGATGACCGACCGTACGCTAATGTGTCCGACACCACCAATAAAAAAGCGGGAAGGCTCCCCTTCCCGCTTTCGACTACCGCTGAGCATGGCCGGTATTTAGTGCAGTTTCAGGCGTGGCCGCAGGAAGCGGTTGATACGCCCCACCAGCATCATCAGGCCGGTACGAGTGTAGCCGTGCAGTGCCACCTGATGCATTCGATACAAAGACACATACACGGTGCGGGCAATGCGCCCTTCTACCATCATGGAGCCACGCATCAGATTGCCCATCAGCGAGCCAACGGTGGAATAACGGCTCAGGCTCACCAGGGAACCGTGATCTTTGTAGACGTAAGTCTTTAACGACTTGTTGTCGAGCCAGGCCAGTACATTGCTGTAGACCAGGCTCGCCATCTGGTGGGCAGACTGGGCGCGCGGCGGCACCGGCTTGCCGTTTTCCTGCAGGCAGTGGGCGCAGTCGCCGATGACAAAAATCCGATCGTCGCGGCTGGTCTGCAGGGTCGGTTTGACCGTCAGCTGATTGATGCGATTGGTTTCCAGCCCGGCGATGTCTTGCAGGAAGTTCGGCGCCTTGATGCCCGCCGCCCATACCATCAGGGTGGCCGGGATCAGCTCGTCATCCTTGGTTTTCAGGCCGTCTGCCGTGGCTTCCACCACCATGGTATTGGTGCGTACATCCACCCCCAGCTCGCGCAGCTCTTTGTGCGCCATGCCGGAAATGCGTTCGGGCAGCGCCGGCAGGATGCGCGGGCCCGCTTCCACCAGGGTCAGGCGCAGGCAATCACGGCTGAGCTTCTTGAAGCCATAGGCGCTGAGATGCTCTACCGCATTGTACAGCTCGGCAGACAACTCCACCCCGGTGGCACCGGCGCCGACGATGGCGATATTCACCTTGTCGCCGACGGCTTCACTTTCTCCGTATTGCAGGAAGCGGTTCATCAGTTCGTCATGAAAACGCTCGGCCTGCTGCGGGCTGTCCAGAAAGATGCAGTGATCACGCACGCCCTGGGTGCCGAAGTCGTTGGAGACCGAGCCGATGGCCAGCACCAGAATGTCGTACGGCAGGGTGCGCTCGCTCAGCATCGGCTGGCCGTTATCGTCCAGCATCGGTGCCAGGGTGATGGTCCTCGCGTCCCGGTCGATGTGAGTGAGGCTGCCCATCTGAAAAACAAAACCGTGGTTATGGGCATGGGAACGATAGCTCAGGCCGTCGATACCGGGATCCATGGCACCGGTGGCCACCTCGTGCAGCAGCGGTTTCCACAGGTGGGTCCGGTTACGGTCTACCAGTGTCACTTCCGCCTTGCCCTTGCGGCCCAGCTTGCGGCCCAGCTTGGTCGCCAGCTCAAGTCCGCCGGCGCCACCGCCGACCACGATAATCTTTGTCATGTATGACCCCTGATAATGTAATAAAAAAACCTGCGGCTATGGCGAATATATGTCGCGGCCATAGCCGAAGATTTTCGTAACGGCCTCCGCCGGGGAAGGCCATATTTTAAAAGCAGGCACCGAAAGTACAACTTTATTTTCACATGAAATTAACCATCGTCACCCGATGGCTCACCCTTCGAGCCGGCGCAGCCGTTCGCTCGCCTCGCGCCAGCGACGGCTGCCATACAGATGGCTGGCCAGTGCCCCGTCTCGCTTGCCCTGGGCTGACAGGTCGCGCTTGCGCAAAGAAGACAGGTCCCGCTGTATGTCGTGGGGCAGCGCGTCGATGATCTGGACCGCCCCGGCTCTGTGATTGCAGGCCAGCAGTAAATCGCAGCCCGCCTCCAGGGCCCTGTGGGCACGGTCGGCATAGCCGCCCGCCACGGCGGCGCCTTCCATGGTCAGATCGTCGCTGAAAATCAGCCCCTTGAAGCCGAGTTGCCGACGTAACACCTGTTTCAGCCAGAAAGACGAAAAACCGGCCGGGTGCGGATCCACCGCCGAATAAATGACATGGGCCGGCATCATGCCCTGCACCAGGCCGGCGGCAATCAGAGCACGAAACGGCACCATGTCCGCCTGCTCTATCTCGGCATAGTCGCGGGAGTCGACCGGGCTTTCCTTGTGGGAGTCGGCGCGCACACTACCATGACCGGGAAAATGCTTGGCCACCGCCGCCATGCCGGCGCTGTGCATGCCCTTGATGTAAGCACCGGCATGCTCGATGACCGGTTCGGGATCTGAGCCGAAGCTACGATCGCCAATCACCTCGCTGCCCCGCTCCAGATCGAGCACGGGCGCAAAGCTCAGGTCGATATCATGCGCCAGCAGCTCCGCCGCCATCATCCAACCGGCGTCTTCCAGCAGGGTGAGTTTTTCCGGGCTGTTCAGCGCCGCCAGTGTGCCCGGTGCCGGCAACGGAAAGAAGCCGTCGCGAAAACGCTGCACCCGGCCTCCTTCGTGATCTACCGTCAGCAGCAGGCCGGGGTTGACCGCGCGAATGGCCTTGACCAGGGCGCTCAGCTGCGCCCGATCGTGATAGTTACGACGGAAAAAGATGACCCCGCCCACCGTCGGGTGTGCCAGCAGCTCGCGCTCTTCGGCGTCCAGCTCGCAACCCTGCACATCAAGAATAAAGGGGCCCATAATTACTCCATTACCGCCCGTTGGCGGTCAGTTCGGTTCGATAGATGTTAGGGTCTGTGTCAGCCGTCCCAGTGCCCGTCGTTGCAGCTCGAGATAACGCGGGGCCGGGTCACGTCGATACTGCAGCGCCGCCCACAGGGCAGTCAGCCATTGTACCCAGGGGCGACGCACCTGAAAACGACACCAGTCGAGGGTGCCGCCGGCATCTCGATAGGCCGCCAGCAGCGCCTGCTCCTGTTCGGAGTTCAGCTCGAAACTGTCGGCAATCACCGCCAGCTCAAAGGCCGCGTCGCCACGGGCCGCATATTCCCAGTCCAGCAGCCAGGGCCGTTCGCCCATCAGGTTGGCAGCATTGAGATCGTGGTGACAGAACACGGGCGTAAAGGCCGGATTCAGCAAGGGCGAGCTGAAACGGGATGCAAACACCGCCAGCTCGGGCGCCAGCGGCATCAGTTGCCGCTGATAATGGTGCGCCTGGGCCGCCAGATCCAGCAACGGCAGCTTGACGGGGATCTTGTGCAGCCGGGCGACCCGGCTCATCAGCAGGGGCAGATCCGGCTCTCGCCCACACCAGTCGGGCTCAGCCAGCCAGTCCAGGATCAGCAGACCCTGTGCAGGCCGGGAAAAACGAATGACGGGAGCAAGCCCCGCCTCGGCCGCGGCGCTGTGGGCCCGCAGTTCAAGGGTTCTGTCTATGCCCAGCAGGGCCGGATTATCGCAGCCCAGCCTGAGCCAGTACGCCCCCCGAGCCGTATCGAGCCGCCAGCAACGATTGGTGTACCCGCCAGTCAGTGGCGTCAACTGCCCCTGCCACTGCCGGGGCAACGAGGCCAGCAGCCGATCAGCGTTCACTCACACTGTCGGACCAGAGCACTTCACCACTGCTCAGCTCCATCAGTTGCCCCTGCAGCTTGGTGCCCCCGCCGTTGCGGGTCAGGGTGGTGGACAGCAGATAATCGGCGCCACTCTGTTTGCCCAGTCGTACCAGCGCCGCCATGTCGGCCCGGCCACCCTGATAGGCCAGTTGCTGGCGCAGGCTGCTTACCCTGGCGCCGTCGGCAAAGGTCAGGCTGTCACTCAGGTCGGCACGCAGACGCTCGGTCAGGCCCCGGGTATCTACCGGGCTGCCGACCTGATTGCTGATATCGTCCAGCAGCACGGTACTCTGCACTTCATGGACGGCGGCGCTGTTTTTCAGGCGGGCCGCCAGCCCGTCGACCAGCCGTTCCAGATTAGCGCTGCGCACCTCCGGCAGCGGCGCCACCGGGGCCGAGGGCATTTCAATGACCGGCGGCTGCAGCACCGGGGCCGGTTGCTGCGGGGTCGGTTGTACCGGCGCCGGACCGACAGGCCTGACCGGTGCAGGACGGGATGAATAGGGGTTGGGCATGGTACAGGCGCCAAGAACCAGGCCGGCGGCCAGCAATAATGTTAAGCGAAAGGGATTCATGATCTTCCTTATTAAGCCAGCATGGGGCCCAACGGACGGCCGCCCAGCAGATGCATGTGAATATGGTAAACTTCCTGACCACCATGGCTATTACAGTTCATGATCAGACGATAACCGTCTTCACTCAGTCCCGCCTCGGCCGCCAGCTTGCGGGCCACGGTAAACAAGCGGCCCAGAGCCTGCTCGTGTTCGGCTTCTACCTCGTTCACGGTAGGGATCAGCACATTGGGGACGATAAGAATGTGGGTCGGCGCCTTGGGCGAAATATCACGAAAGGCCGTGACCAGCTCGTCCTGATACAGGATATCGGCGGGAATTTCCTTGCGGATGATTTTGCTGAAAATGGTTTCTGCTGCCATTGCTGCTCTCCTTGAAATAAGTCGCCGGGCCGCGCCAGTCTGCTACAGTCCAGGATTCGCTATTATAGCCTTGTTGCTCCTCAAGGGAATGACGTCATGATGAATAAACTATTGATTAAAAACGCAACCCCGGTCAATGGCTCCCCCCGCCGACATGACGTTGCCCTGCAGTCAACGCCTGCCGCTCACCCACCAAAAACACCGGCTTTAATACCCGATGCAGTGCCTGGTGTCGTGCTATGTCGCGCTAATCGTGCAGATAAACGGCAAACGCACCCGGCAGCCCCGGTTCGGTATTGACAGCATAGGGAACATTACCTAGTATCCGTACCCGTCGCTTACCGAGGTAAGTATGACGATGTCGGCGTGTAGCGCAGCTTGGTAGCGCACTAGCATGGGGTGTTAGGGGTCGGAGGTTCGAATCCTCTCACGCCGACCAGATTGCCCTTTAAAAAACCCACCTTTCGGTGGGTTTTTTATTGCCTGCGATTTTGTTGTCCTGCATCACCTTCCCCCCAGCGCCAGCCTCTGTCACTGCCTCGTCAAATCGGATTCAAGCAGTACCATTATCGGATACACTGTCCGAGTGTTTTACCGCCTCGGAGAACTGCCATGAAAACATTAAAACGAAAGACGCTGGCACTGGTGCTGGCCGGTACACTCACTACCCAGCTGGCTGGCTGCGGCACCGTCTTCTATCCGGAGCGGAAAGGTCAAATCAGCGGCCGTATCGACCCCGTGGTGGCCATCGCCAACGGCGTGGGGCTGTTGTTCTTTATCGTCCCCGGCGTCATCGCCTTTGCGGTCGACTTCGCTACCGGCGCCATCTACCTGCCCGGCGGCGGCCGCACCGAATTACAGCCCAACGCCACCCCCGACAGCCTGAACGACAGCCTCTATGCCAGCACCGGCCAGCGCATCGACTGGCAGCAGGACAGGGTACTGGTCGAGCAACTGGACAATGGTCAACAACTGCATCAGCTGCTGGCATCACATTCTGTCGCCAAGCACCAGGTCCCATAGCGGAGCAGCAGGCGATAAAAAACGGCCGGGTCCCGTTGCCAGGACCCGGCCGTTGTCGTTTTTACTGCGCTTACTCTGAGGCGGCGATCAGGCTGGCATTACCACCGGCGGCGGTAGTATCAACACAGAGATGACGTTCAATCACGAAGCGCTCGGGGGCATCCTGCCCGGTCAGCAGGGGCAACAGGGCGCCGTCGCGTCGAGACAGGGCAACGCGATATTTACGCAGCATCGCCTCGTCTGCATGACTTACCACCGCTTCGAAACCACTCACGGTTTCCAGGGCGGCAGGCTGCAACAGGCCATCCAGCCCCTGCACGGGTATCGCCGCCGCTTGTGCGGCGGCCAGCGCCGCCTTGGCACCCGGCGCCACCACGACGACCGCATTCCCCTGGGACAGTGCTATGCCTGCCTGCACCAGCGCCGATTCCAGATCGGGCCCCAGACAAAGCACAACACCACGGGGGCAGCACGAAAGCCGGTTGAGCTCTCCGGTCGGTCCCGGCATCTCTTCCGGAGCCGCATCCAGGGCGGCGGGCACGGTGCCGAACACCGGCTGCAGCCGCTGCGCACGGTCCCGGGCCACCGACCATTCCTGACCGTTCAGCCCCTTGATTACCGCCTGCAGCTGGTCCGCCGTCACCGAGTCGGCAACGGAGGCCCCCATCACCCGAGCCGTTTCGGGCTTCATGAAGCGGCGCACATACTGGGGGCCACCCGCTTTGGGGCCGGTACCCGAGAGTCCCTCGCCGCCAAAGGGCTGCGAACCCACGATGGCACCGATCTGGTTACGGTTGACATAGATATTGCCGACCTTGACCCGGTTGACGATACGCTCCACCCGCTTGTCGACTCGGGTGTGCAGACCGAAGGTCAGGCCGAAGCCCTTGGCATTGATCTGGTCTACCACCTGATCGATATCTTTCGCCTCGAAGGTGGCCACGTGCAGCACGGGTCCGAAGATCTCTTCTTCCAGCTCATGAATGCCGTCGAGCCTGATCACCGTCGGCGCCACGAAGAGCCCTTCTGCGGGAATGGGCAACTGCTTGAGTACGCGCCCCCGGGCGGCAAACTTCTCGCAATGGGCCTCGATACCCCGCTTGGCATTCTGATCGATCACCGGACCCACATCGGTGGACAACTGCCAGGGATCACCGACGCGCAACTCATCCATGGCGCCGAACAGCATCTCCAGCAGATGATCGGCGATGTCCTTCTGGACATAGAGCATGCGCAGGGCAGAACAGCGCTGTCCGGCACTCTGGAACGAGGAAGCCAGTACATCGCGTATCACCTGCTCCGGCAGCGCCGTCGAATCCACGATCATGGCGTTCAGACCGCCGGTCTCGGCAACCAGGGGCGCGTCAGGGGCTATGGACTCGGCCATCACCTTGTTGATGCGCTGGGCGGTGGCGGTCGAGCCGGTAAAACAGACACCATTGATGCGCGGATCGGAAGTCAGCGCAGCACCAACGGTGCTGCCGCTGCCCGGTAACAGCTGAATCGCCTCCCGGGGGATCCCGGCCTGGTGCATCAGCTCGACGGCACGGGTCGCGATCAGCGCGGTCTGGCCGGCCGGCTTGGCGATAACGGCATTACCGGCCGCCAGTCCTGCCAGTACCTGACCGGCGAAGATGGCCAGCGGAAAGTTCCAGGGCGAGATACAGGCGATGACCCCCCGGCCCGCACCGAACTCCCGGTTACGAAGGGCTTCGTTCGGGTAGTAACGGGCAAAGTCGACGGCTTCGCGGATCTCGGAGACGCCATCCAGCAGGCTCTTGCCTGCCTCCCGGGTGGCCAGCGTGAACAGCTCGGCTGCATGCTCTTCGAACAAGTCGGCCACGCGACCGATACGCGCGCTCCGCTCCTCGACCGGCAGCGCGGACCAGAGCCGGAAACCCGACTGGGCGGCGTCGATGGCCGCCTCTATATCCTCGCGAGAAGCCTGGGTGACATGACCCACCAGATCCGAAGGCTTCGCCGGATTGCGCACTTCTTCCACGTCTCCGCCCCGGCTTTCCCGGGCCAGTACCGGTCCCCCGGTCCACTGGCAGCGCTTGAAGCGATCACGCTCCGCTTCAATCGCCATCATTTCTACCGGATCGGTGATATCCCAGCCCTTGGCGTTGCGGCGTTCGGCGCCATAGAGATCGGCAGGACGCAGAATCGCCTTGCTGGACAGTGCATCGCCCATCGCCTCGACCGCATCGAACGGGTCGCGGGCAATATCCTCCGGCTTGATACGGGTATCGACAATCTGATTGACGAAGGAACTGTTGGCGCCGTTTTCAAGCAGACGCCGTACCAGGTAGGCCAGCAGATCCTGATGGGCACCCACCGGTGCGTAGATACGGCAACGGGTGCCCTGTTTGGTCAGCACCGCATCGTGCAGCGATTCGCCCATACCGTGCAAACGCTGGAATTCGAAACAGTTCCGGTCCTGGGCCAGCTCGAGGATGGCCGATACCGAATGGGCATTGTGGGTCGCGAACTGGGGATAGATACGATCGGTCATGCCCAGCAGCTTCCTGGCGCAGGCCATGTAGGACACATCGCTGTTGACCTTGCGGGTGAATACCGGAAAGTCCTCCAGCCCCATCACCTGGGCACGCTTGATTTCCGCATCCCAGTAAGCGCCCTTCACCAGCCGGACCATGATGCGACGATCCAGCTTGCAGGACAGTGCATAGAGCCAGTCGAGCACATGTGCGGCACGCTTGCCGAACGCCTGCACCACGACGCCGAAACCGTCCCAGCCCGCCAATTCGGGATCGGACAGCACCGCTTCAATCACGTCCAGGGACAGATCCAGGCGATCCGCTTCTTCCGCATCGATGTTGAAGCCCATGTTGGCGGCCTTGGCCTGCCTGGCCAGCTCCAGGGCTCGGGGCACCAGCTCGTTCATGACCCGATCTTGCTGACCGAATTCGTAACGGGCGTGCAGCGCGGACAGCTTGACCGAAATACCGGGGTTGTTGCGGATCTCGGCATGCACACAGCTCGGTGCCAGCTCTGCGATCGCCTTTGAATAGGCGCTGTGATAGCGCTGCGCATCGGCATCGGTGCGAGCGGCCTCGCCCAGCATGTCGTAAGAATAGGTATAACCGCGTGACTCGTAGGTCTTGGCACGCTTGACTGCTTCCCCGATGTTGCGACCCAGCACGAACTGGCGTCCCATCTCTTTCATGGCCTGGGCAACGGCGGCGCGTACCACCGGCTCGCCCAGACGCTTGACCATGCCACGCAGTGTGGTCGCCAGCCCCTGAGGCTCGACCGGAGCAAGTAGCTTGCCGGTGATCAGCAGTGCCCAGGTGGAGCTGTTAATCAGCGACGAGCTGGACTGTCCCCGGTGCTCTCCCCAGTTGCCGGACGCCACCTTGTCTTCGATCAGCGCGTCAATGGTGGTCTTGTCCGGCACCCGTAGCAGGGCTTCGGCCAGACACATCAGGGCCACGCCCTCCTTGGTGGTCAGGCCGTACTGGGCCAGGAATTTTTCCATCATGGTCGGTGTGGAGTGGGCACGCACATTGCGCACCAGCTCGGCGGCTCGCGCCGAAATACGCGCGCGGTCATCGGAGGAGATATGAGCATTCGCAACCAGTGCTTTGACAACCCCTGCCTCGTCTGCCAGATAGTGACTACGAATATTCTCCCGGCAAACGGCCATCGACGATGCTGCTGTATTGTTCATCCGACCTTTCCTTCTGTGTGTGGTTGCAATCTTGTGTTCGCCATTCTATCCACAAACCACGAGTCACATTTCCCATACAACAGGGATGAACATATCTTTTTGACTTTATATTGATGGTTGTTTTTACTTTTAGACCACAAAATAGTTAAATAAAGGGAAATTGACCTAATGCCTCACCCGGCGGGTCTTCAGCGTCGTATCGGCCTGAAAAACGGTCCCCGGAAATGGGTGCCGACCATCAGGCCCCGACGTCCGCCGGCGATTCGAAAGGGACGATTTCACCAATAAAAAAACCGATGCAGACCATGGGTACGCATTAACCGAAACAATGGGAACAAACACCGAAGGTGACGAGAAAGATGGAACATCTGGATAGAGCAGATCGGCAGATCATCAAGGAACTTCAGGGCAATGCCCGGATGACGGTGACCGAACTGGCCTCTCGGGTAGGCTTGTCGAAAACGCCGTGCCAGCTGAGGATACGCCGGCTCGAGGAGCAGGGCTATATTACCGGCTATACGATACTGGTCGACCAGAACAAACTCGGCCTCTGTCATATTGCCTTTGTCCAGGTCACCCTCAACGACACCAGCAGCAAGGCCCTTACTGCCTTTAACACCGCCGTCCTGAAAGTCGGGGAAATAGAGCAGTGCCACATGATAGCCGGCGGTTTCGACTACCTGCTTAAGGTGCGCACCAAAGACATGGTTTCCTATCGTACTGTGCTGGGAGAAAAGCTGTCCAGCCTGCCGCACGTAGTGCAAACCAGTACCTTCGTGGTCATGGAAAGTGTGAAGGATTTCGGACTCTAGGGTCCCGTTACTGTCAATACATGCCGTGGCCCGGCAGGATAAGACGACATCATGCACGGCACCGGGGCACCTCTGTGTCAATAGGCGCCGCCGATGGCCGGGCGCAGGTGTTCGTACAGGGGAATGGCCTTGTTCAGCTCGGCCACCGAGGCTCCCGGCGCCAGCGTGGCCAGATTCTCCCGAGCCTGCAGGATGCGGTGACTGCGCAACAGCTGCACATTGGGATAGAGCCGCCGGGCTTCACCCAGCAGCTGTTGAGCTTCCTCTTCCTGCCCCGCCGTTGCCAGCGCCAGATAGGCGTTGTAATAAACCCCCGCCCGGGGCGTGTGGGTCAAAAAACGCCGGGCCCAGCTCACATAATCCAGTAACTGTTCTCTGTCTTGCGCCAGCAGGGCCCGGCCAAGCTGCCAGTGATGGCGATAAAACGCCACCCTGTCATACCAGATCAAGGGATTCACCACCGCCTGCAATTGTGCCTCGGTACGGTCTTCATTCTGCTCGTAACGGGTCAGCTGCTGGCCCGCATAGAGGCCGGTGGCCATGAACAGCATCAGCCCCAGGCCCCAGGCCCGTGCCGGCCAGCGGCTCCAGGCCTGCGGTGCCGCCAGCAGACGACGCTGGCCGTATTCCGCATCCATGACATAAAGCAGCACCAGTATCATGAACCAGTGCGGCAACGAGTGATAAAACGGAAACTCGGTCTGACTGTGGATGAAAATGGGGGCCAGTATCCCGACCCAGGCCAGGCTCTGGGCAAAGGGCAGCCGGTACAGCAACTGCAACACCAGGCCGGTCATCAGTACCAACCCCAGCAGCGGTACCACACCGCCTTCTATGGCCCAGAGCAGAAACTCGTTATGGGGATGCCCCATCTCGGTAAACAGCGGCGGCGCCCCCGGGGTCAGCTCGCGCCAGTCGGCATAGGTGCTATAAAACGCCGACTCGAAACTGCCGTAGCCAAACCCGAGCCAGGGTTTGTCCAGCCACATGCGCAGGCCGTGGGCATAGATGTCGAAACGGCCGTCGGCCTGGGTATAGATGCTCAGGCTGCGCTTGCTCATGTCGAAGGCGTCCAGCCCGACCACTCCCAGCACGATACCGAGCGGGATCAGCAGCAGGCTGGCCAGCAGCCGCTTGGAGCGGGTCTTGATCAGGGTTTGCCAGATCAGCGGCTGCAGTAACAGCAGCCCCAGCAGCAAGCCAAGCTGACCGGCCCTGGATTGCAGCAGCACCACCAGCATGCCACCGGCCCCCAGCACCGCAGAAAACCACACCGACTTCAGCACAAAGCCGCGCCAGGGTGACTTGGCTTCATTCAGCCAGAGGTACACCGCCAGCACCATGCCGGTGGCCACAAAGCTGGCCATCACATTACGATGCTGAAAAATACCGTAGGGCGAGCGCACTTCGGTGTTGTAGCCAAACCGGTTGTCCGGCTCCAGCACGAAGAACTGGGCAAGACCGAGCAGGATCTCCACACTGACCGCCGCCAGCAGGCAATACAGCAGGTAGCGGCGGGCCCGGCCGTTGAAGCGGCATTGCTGCAGCGCCAGATAAAACAGCAGGCCGCCGCACAGGCCCAGCATGCGCGGCAGGGCCTGGCCGGCCACGGAATTGTTATGTACATAGAAAAACGGCAGCCACAGCAGGCAGCTCGCCGCCACCAGCCCCAGCCAGAAGCGGCTGGTCAACAGACGCCGACGGTGCCAGTGCCAGAGCCCCAGCGTGGTCATCAGACCGATAAAAAACCAGCCGATCACATTGAATGGCAACTGCAAGCCAATGCCGAACAGGTGGGGTAAATAAAGGTGCATCGCCAGCAGGGCGTAAAACGCCATGCTGGCCAACATGGTTTTGGCCAGCCGTTCCTGTTGCAGCAAAGGCGAAGACATCATAATGGAGCTTACTCTCGCAGGCCGGGCAGTATCACAAGGCTCTACTTTACCCAAGGCCGGCCCAAAAAGCATGGGCGGCAAGGTGCCGGCCCGGCAGATTCTGCCACAGCGAACCAATCACATACCCGCATGCCCTCCCTCGTCATTTCCGCCCAGGCGGGAATCCAGGACTTGCGGCGGAGAACGGTCAGACTGAGAGTCGCCCGCAAAGGCATTGGCCCCCCGCCTTCGCGGGGTGACGATAAAGGCAAACCAGCCCCGGAATCCACATCCGTTCTAGGATACTGTTTAACAGGGGCCGTCAGAATTCGAAACGATAGAAGATATCAATCGCCTGACTCAGGCCACTGGTCGCCTGCAGATAGAGCCGGGGCAACAGCTCGTAACGCAGCCGCAGCTCGCCGATGGACGAGAAGACCCCGACGCCATAGCCAATCTGCAGTCCCGGCAACACATAGGCGCTGATATTCACCTCGGTCGTGTCACCGCTGCCACCGGTATCCAGCGACACGTCCTGCAGCCCCAGCGCCTCGCCCACGTTGGTTACCAGGCCGCCGATTTTTCCGACCCCGGCGTCCAGCAGCATCGACTGCACCAGGACGTTACCGTCGGCGTCACCACCGCCTTCCAGGCCACGTCCGCGCAGCAGGTAAGACAACTGCTCCACCTGCGGCATGACGGGATCCGAGAACACTTCCACCTTGGGCTGAGCCGCGCTTCCCGAGACCCGTACCCCGGCGGTAATGCTGCTGTCGGACATGCTGGACGGGTTACGAATCGCCTCCACCCTCAGGTTGGGCTGATCCAGCGGACCATTGAACAGAATGCTGCCATCCCGGATCAGCAGGTGCTGGCCGTAGGCACGAAACTTGCCGTCAATCAGCCGGATCTCGCCGTTGGCACGCATGCTGCGTCTGGGCCGCTGCACGATGCGCAGCTGACCTTCCAGCCGGGTATCAAGACCAAAGGCCTCCAGACGTACATCTTCGGTCAACCGTACATTGATACGAATATCCAGCGGTAGCTTGGGGCCGTTTTCGGGAATGATGCCCGAGGGCTGCACTATAACCACGTCTGCCGAACGGGACACCGCACTTTCCGGCAGTTCCTTGACCTCTATTCGGGCCCAGGGGATCAGGATCTCGCCCCGCACCGTGGCCTGCTCGCCCAGACCGATTTGCAGATCCGGGCTGACCCGCACCCGCCCCATGCCCGGATAGCCGGCCTCCAGCTCTGTGCCCTTGAGGCGAATTTCGCCGCTCACCGGCAACTGCCGCCAGTCCAGCTCACCACTGATATTCAACGGCCCATCGCCTACCCTGAGCTGGCCGTTGATGGTGGCATTGGTGCCTCTGATATCCAGCCGGGTACCGAAGTCGCGCACCTTGACCGTATCGGAATAGGTGTCCACCTCGCCGCCGGTCAGGCTGATGTCGCCAAACAGCAAGGGCGCCTGCAGGGTGCCGTCCAGTCGCGCCTTGCCGGCCAGAGTCCCCTGCAAGCGAGCAACTTCCGGCAGCAACGGCGCCAGCCAGTCGAGTTTGAGCTGCTCGATGCTCAGGTTGCCACTGAGCGCACGGCGTCCCTTGAGATCCGCCACATTGGCATCCAGCGCCAACCGGCCCAGACTGGCCGAACGAAAGGCCAGCGACGACTGTAGCCGGTTGTTTACCATCTCGCTGGTGAGTGACAGTGTCTGATAGCCGAGTCGGGTATCGCCGCTGACAAAGGTGCCCGGCGTGGTACTGATGTTGGCGTTAAGCGTGGGCGCGCCGTCCTTCCAGCGCAGATCCACCCGGCCACCCAGTATGGCCTCCCAGGCAAAGTCTCTGGGAAAGAACGGCTCCAGTCGGGCCAGGTTGAGATCACGGATACTCACCCCACCCCGGCCCTCTTTGGCGCTGGCGGTGAGGGCATCGAAACACAAGGACGCCTCGCCCGAGCGCCAGCAGTGGGGCTCGGCCCGAAAACGCGGAGCCTGCCACGACATGGCCACTTCCTGCTGCAGGGCCCAACGTTCGAACGGGGTATCCAGCACCGCCCGGTTCAGCCGGCCGCGCCAACCGTCCTTGTTCAGGCTGCCGTCGAGACGCAGATCGGCCGCCAGAGGATCACCCTCCACATTCAGCTCGAGCCGGTGCGCCGCCTCATCCCCCCTGGCGGTAAGCAGCAGCTCCTTGAAAGTCAGGTCACCGGCCTGAATGCGATGTATATTCAGCCGAATATCGCCGCTCATCTTTTCGCCCAGGGTAGCCTTGGCCTGCAGCTTGATGTCGCGTGCTTCGTTATCGTTGAAGCCGGCCCGGCCACCGGCGAGGCTGGCCTCGACTTGCGGCGCGGCCAGCTCGCCCCGCACCCGGATGTCACCGGCCAGATCGCCGAACAGACCGGGGGCATATACCGCCAGCTCCGGTGCCTTCAGCACGCCGTCCAACTGCCAGCTGTCGGTGATGCGGCCATTGACCGTCAACTGATTGTTACCGTTGATCAGCCGGAGCTGATTGATGTTGCCTTGCAACGCCTGATCCAGCACCACCTCGCCCTTGAACAGCAACGGGTAATCCCGCAACTGGCCGTGAATATCGGGCCTGGCATTCAATTCCCACTGCGTGCCATCCAGCACGAAACGGGTGTCCAGCTCGCCGTTGAGCCGACCGTCCAACCCGGCCACGAAGGCACCGGGGTCGACCTCGCTCAGTGCCAGCAGCCCTTGCCAGTCGATACCCCCGGTCCAGCTCAGGGCGCCGGTTACCTTCGCCTCGCCCTGAGGCAACGTCAGGGTCAGCGGGTTCAGGCGGGCACCTTCCAGGTCCCCCTTCGCCGCCAGCTTGATGCCTATCGGCGGCAGATCCGGTCCCAAGCCTTCGGCATTCAGGGTCAGCTGATAGTCTTCCAGCCTGCCCTTCAGCCGGAACTTGCCCTGCTCCAGCCGCCATTGGGGATCGGTCAGCGGCCAGCCCAGCCGTTGCCAGTTCAGCGATATATCGAACGGCAGTTCGGGGTTCAGCGGTTGCGCCGTCAGGGCGGCACTGGCTTCCACCACCCCGTCCAGGGTCAGCTTGCCCCTGAGCTGTTGCAGGCTGTCGGACAGGGTCAGGTCCAGGGTCTGGCCTTCCAGTTGTCCGTCCAGCAGCGGTTTATGCAGGATGCCGTTCAATGCCAGTTCGAGCGGATAATCACCGCTCAGGGTGATGTTGCCGCCGAGGCTCACCTTGGCCAGCTCGTGGTCGAGCTCGGCGGTCAGAATGTTCAGCTCGCTGTCCTGTCCTTCCAGCTCCAGTATCAGGGCATGCAGGGCCCGGGTCTGTCCGCCCTGAATCAAGCGGCTGTCGGTCAGGCTGAAGCCTTGCAGCTTGATAGGGAAAGGCAGCACCACCTCCGGCAGGGTCAGTGGCGACCTGCCGGCAACGGCGGTTTTGTCACCTGCGGGGGCGGCCTCATCATTCGGCTCCAGCGTCAGGGTCAGCCCCTGCATGTTGGGGCCCGTAAGCACCATGCCATCGGCATCCCAGTGCGCCGCCAGTTGCAGGCTCTGCCAGGCGATAGTCTGCCCCGGCAAGGATATTTTTACCCGGTCGGCACGAATGTCATCCAGATCGATACGCAGCGGCGGCGTTATCTGTCCCAGCGGCTCGGTCGACGTATCCTCTTTGGCTAGCGGCAGAGTCCTGATGGTGACCTCTATGTCTTCGGCCACCAGCTGCCGCAGCCAGAAGCGGCGATCGAGCAGCTTGCCCAGTTGCCAGTCGATGGTGACCTGCCGGGCCGTAAAGGCCAGCGAGTCCTGCTCGTAGCTCAGCTCGTCAAACTGCCAGCCCCGGCCGAGCTGGCCAGACACCATGGTGCCGTCAAGCCCCGGAACCTGCTGTTTCGCCAGGCCCCACAGCCACTGGTTACCCACCTGGGTAAACAGCAGGCTGAACAACAGCATCAGCAGCAAACACAGGGTCACCACCAGGCCGGTGAAGATACGCGTAACACTCATAGTTCAGGCCCCAGGGTAAAATGTATCCGCATCGGAACTTGCTCCTCCGATACGCCAAATGCCAGATCGATACGCACCGCGCCCACCGGCGTCAGCCAGCGCACCCCGACGCCGGTCCCCACCTTCCAATCTTCGGTGTAATCATTGGTGGCGGTACCGGTATCGAGGAAGGTGGCGACACGCCACTTTTCCGCCACCTTGTAGTCGTATTCCAGACTCAGGGCGGTGGCGTATTTGGCCCCCAGCCGATCACCGTTTTCGTCTATCGGGCTGATGTCCTGATAACCGAAGCCGCGTACCGTCATGTCACCACCGGTAAAGAAACGCAACGACGGCGGCAGCTTCTGCACATCCTCCACCCACACGGCGCCCTGCTCGGCCCGGGCGATCAGCCGTTGCTTCTCGGCAACGGTCCTCAACCATTTGCTACGTCCCCACAGGCGGATGAAGCGGGTGTCCGAACCCCACCAGGGTTCGGACAACTCCAGGGTGACCAGCTGGGCATCCCCCCAAATCGGGTCCAGGCCTCCGCGCACCCGGGTACGGTTGTAAGACACACCGGGGATCAACAGAAAACTGGTATCTTCCTGCTGACCCTGGGTATAGGTTTCGTATTCGGAGCGAATAAACACATCCCGGGTCCAGTCATCGGTGTCTTTGTCCCAGCGATGGATTGAGGCCACCAGACGATCACTCTTGGTGTCGTCCTGATCCAGCATCTGATAACCGCCCTGAACGGTGTAATAATTGTTGAGCGGATTGCCGCGGGGGATCTTGTAGATAACGCTGATGTCCTGCTTGGGCGCCGATATCTTGACGCTGGTCTTCAGGCTATGCCCCAGGCTGTTGATCCAGGGTTTGTCCCAGCTGGTCGAGACCCTGGGTCCTTCATCGGTCGAGAAGCCCGCGCCTACTTCAACTTCGTTGTCGGCCTTGGCGCGCAGCACCACCGCCAGCGGAATCCGGTAGTTTTCATCGGCCTCGCTCACCATCGGCAAGACTCCGACCTGACGAAAGTAGCCGGAAGCGGACAGATCGCGACTCAGCTCGGCCAGGCGAATGGCCTGATAAGGATCGCCGGGCTTCACCTTCACCAGCGGCGTCAGCACCCGATCCACGGACCGGTCGGCGTCCACCCTCAATTCACCAAACAGGTAACGGGGGCCTGAGTCGAAAGTCAGTACCACATCGGCGGCTTTGTCCTGGGGGTACACCAGTACCTGGCTGCGTTCATAGCTGGCATCGAAGTAGCCGCGCGCCAGGGCCAGGCTGAGCAGGCTCGCCTTGGTCTTTTCATACTTGTCGTGACGAAAGACATCGCCTTCCTTCAGTGACAGCTTGTTGACCAGCTGTTCAAACTGCGGGTCCGACGCCGAGTCACCCTGCAGCAGCAGATCCAGGGTACGAATACGCACGGGTTCACCGGCAGTCACCCGTACCTCGACCCGATCCGGCTTGTCCTGGTCGGCGGTGATGTCAATGGTCGGGTTATAGTAACCCAGTGACTGCAGGCTGTTGATCACCGCCGTTTCTATGTCTTGGCGAAAACGGGGCAGTTGCTCGGCGTCGATGGCGGGCAACTGATCCAGATACACCTGGGTATTGCTTTTCAGCTTGCCCTTCAGCCCCTGCAACTCGAGGCTGACGTCCTCGGCCCTGACATTCTGGCTGAGCAACAGCAGAACCAAGGCTCCCCATATTCCTTTGCTCATGGCGTAACCCGTCTATTTTGTGTTTGTGTATTATATCGACTCGACATGGCAAACTGAGCCTCTGTCGAAACCTTTCCGGGTGCCCTATGTCCCCATCTCATCATTCCTGTGCTCTGCTCGGTTTTGCCGGCTTCAGTGGCAGCGGTAAAACCACGCTGCTGCGGCAACTGGTCGGCCTGCTTACCCGGCGCCAATTGCGTATCGGCATCATCAAACATACTCATCACGATGTGGAGCAGGACCAACCGGGCAAAGACAGCTTCGAGCTGCGTCACGCCGGTGCCCGTCAGTGCCTGCTGGCCGGGCCTCATCGTAGCATTCTCACCTGGGAAAACACCAAGCCGGAAGAACCTGATTTGAACGAATCTCTGTCACGGCTCAGCCTGGACCGGCTCGATCTGGTACTGGTGGAAGGCTTTCGCACGGCCCCCATCGCCAAGATTGAGGTGCACAGGCCCGCCTGTGACAAACCCCTGCTGTGCCTGCACGATCCCCATATTCTGGCGGTGGCCACCGACGTCCCGGACCTGGTCGCCCCGGTACCGCTGCTGGATTTGAATAACCCCGCCGCCATCGCCGAGATTATTGTTCACTGGTGGCAAGCGGGGCGCCTGCCAGTGCCTGCAGACTGAATCGTTCGCCGGCCGGATAACCGCATACCCGGCGATAGCCGCCATAAAGCAGCGGATGCCGCCGACTGTATTGCTGATGCCGGGCCGGGGCCGGCACAAAGCTCCCTACCGGCAGTATCCGCACTTCAACATCACGGCCCTGCTCCAGCGCCAGCCTGGCCCGGCTTTGCTGGGCCCACTTTTGCTGCAGAGAGCTCTGTACATAAAGCGCCGGGCTGAATTCGGGCCCCCTGTCGCAAAACTGGCCATCACCGTCAAACGCATCCACCGCCGCCCAGTACAGGGTCAGCAGCTCACCATAACTCAGGGACTGGGGATCATACTCCACCCGTACCACCTGTCGGCGCAGGTGGCGGCTGCCACTTTTCATCCAGCCCGTTTCGGTACCCAGCACCCCGGCTTGCTCCGCAAAGAGCCTTTCCATCACCCAAAAGCTGCCCCCGGCAAATACCGCCTGGGCCGCCTGAGCCGGTAGCGCTACTAACAGCAGCAACATCATCAGGGTTTGTCTGACCACCCGCTTACTCCTTTACAAGCCGCCTTGGCTTACCCATAGTCTATCGATGTGTATGCTAACCGATTGAAACCATATGGAAACATTTTTCAGTTGCCGCTGGTTACTGGTCTCCCTGAGCTGTTTACTGCTGCCGCTGCTCGGCATAGTCGGTGTGGCCGGCACCCGCTGGCACTGGTGGCCCTACACCCTGGGGTTGATACTGGTGGCGGCGGCATTGGGGCTGGCCCTGGTGCTGCTGCCCCTGGCACTGTGGCACCGGCAGTGGCTGGCCGCCCTGCCACCGGTTCTGCTGTTAATGCTGGTGTTCCCCTTTCTTCTCCGTGGTCTGACCCTGCCGGCCATTCACGACATCAGCACCGACACCACAGAGCCACCGACGCTCACCGCCGCCGCCCGCCTGCGCGGTGCCGGTGATCATTCCACCGACTACGAAGGTGAGGCGCTGGCCCGGCAGCAGGCGGCCACCTGGCCGACCCTGGCGCCCCTGGTGCTGCCCTACCCGCCCGCGCAGGTTCACCGCCGGGTACAGGCCCTGATAACACAACGGGGCTGGACCCTGACCGCAAACGGTGAACGGCAGCTGGAAGCCGTGGCCGTCAGCCGCCTGTTCGGCTTTCGCGACGACGTGGCCATTCGCCTGAGGCCCGTCGAAAACGAGCCCGGAGCCCATACCGGTGTCTATACCAGAGTCGATATGCGCTCCGCCTCCCGGGTCGGTAAAAGCGACCTGGGTGCCAACGCCGAACGCATCCGCACCTTTCTGGCCGATCTGGAGCAACAGTAAGGCTTGCGGTACCAGAGAGGCAACACCGAGTGGCCCGCAGACGGCGCCAACAGGCAACGCGGGAGCATCAAGGAGGACAAAGGGATCTGCTTCACCGACCAGCACATGACAAGGATGTCATGTGCTGAGCGTCACAGGGAGGTGCTTGAGCGGGTCGGAGAAGCGGGCCCTTTGTCCGGGATTGATATGATAATCAAACAGATCAAATGTTTAATGGGATGGATATAACCTCGAGATAAAAGATGCAACTATTCGGGCAACTGGCCTGGTTTTTCAAGGCCCACTGGCGTACCTACAGCCTGGCGCTGCTCATGCTGGCCACGGTGACGGTGATGAACATGACCATTCCCTACCTGATCGGCAAAACGGTCGATCAACTGGTCGCCTCACCCGACGGCGAGGCCGAGGGTCGCCTGCTGCTGTTGATCCTGGGGCTGGGTCTGGCCGTGTATATTCTGCGCCTGGGCTGGCGGCGCCTGCTGTTCGGCACCTCCTACCGGCTGGGCAACCTGCTGCGACGACGCTTCTTCGAGCGGCTCACCCGCCAGGGTCAGGCCTTTTACAGCAGCCACAACACCGGTGATCTGATGGCCCGTGCCACCAACGACATCGACGCCATCGAAATCGCCGCCGGTGAAGGTGTGCTGTCCGGATTCGACGGCCTGCTGACCCTGTTGCTGGTGTTGATCATCATGTTCGGATTTATCGACTGGCGGCTGGCTCTGGTGGCCCTGCTGCCTTTTCCGCTGATGGGGCTGGCGTTTTACCGGATTTCCAACCGTATCCACCATCATTTCAAGGGCGCACTGGAACAGTTTTCCGTGCTCAACGACAAGGCCCAGGAAGCCATCGCCGGCATCCGGCTGGTCAAATCCATGGGTCGGGAGCCCATCGAAAGCCGTCAGTTTGGCACCATTGCCGAGGCGGCCGCAGATCGCAATTATCAGGTAGCCCGGGCCGAGGCCCTCTACGAGCCGGTGGTATTTTTGTCCATGTCTGCCGCCCTGTTGCTGACCCTGGGCTTTGGCGCCGGACTTATCTGGCACGAGCAGCTCAGCGTGGGGCAGCTCACCAGTTTCACCCTGTATCTGGCCCAGCTGATCTGGCCGATGTTCGCCTTCGGTTGGCTGCTCAATATCGTCGAACGCGGCAATGCGGCCCTGATCCGGGTCGAGGCACTGCTGGCCATTCCCGACAGCGTTCCCGATCTCGGTACCCGCGAGCCGCAAGGTGCGGTTCTTCGGGTCGAGGCGCTGAGTTTCAGCTACTCCGACAGCCGGCAGCCGGCGCTGCAACAGCTATCGCTGACCCTGACCCCGGGCCAGGTGCTGGGCATCGCCGGCCCGACCGGTGCCGGCAAGAGCACCCTGCTGCAGTTGCTGATGCGCTACTGGGAGGCCGACAGCGGACACATCACCCTGGGCACTGTGCCCCTGGCCGAGTGTCGGTTGGACACCCTGCGCCGCCAGTTTGCCTATGTACCCCAGGATGCCTTTCTGTTCAGCGCCGGCATTGCCGATAATATTGCCTTCGGCCGGCCCGGAGCCTGCCGGGAAGACATCATAGCGGCGGCCCGCCAGGCCTGTGTACATGAAGACATACTGCGTCTGCCCGGCGGTTATGACGCCCAGGTGGGAGAAAGGGGCATGAGCCTGTCCGGCGGCCAGCGTCAGCGGCTGGCCATCGCCCGGGCCCTGATAAGTCAGGCCCCGATCCTGATCCTGGACGATGCGCTGTCGGCGGTGGACGTGCATACCGAACAACGCATACTGCAGCAGTTGCGCCGCCGTCGGGGCCAGAGCTGCATCATCGTCAGCCACCGGCTGTCGGCGCTGAAACATGCGGATAGTACCCTGGTGCTGCAGCATGGCCACACGCAGCAGTCGGGCCGCCACGACGAACTGATTAACCAGGACGGCTGGTACAGCCGGATGTGGACCTATCAACAACTGGAGGCCCGCCTCGATGACGACTGAAGAAGCGCAGACAGCACCGCCCCCGACCGATCATTCCCGGCGTCGGGGCAAGGGCACCTTCGGCCTGCTGCTGACCTATGTCTACCGGGACAAGCCGCTGCTGATCAGGGTACTGCTGCTGTTGCTGCTGGCCACCGTCGCCGACGTGACGGGCCCGCTGCTGGCCAAGGTGTTTATCGACGACTATTTGCTGGCCGGGCACCTGCCGGTGTGGCCTGTGGCCGGGCTGGCCCTCGGTTATATCCTTACCCAGCTGGCCGCCGCCTGGTTTCGCTACCGGCAGACACTGCGCTTTACCGACATGGCGCTGGCCGCGGTGCTGGATATTCGCAAGCGGGTGTTTGCCCATGTGCAGCAACTGCCGATGGCCTTTTTCGACAAGGCCATGACCGGGCAGCTGGTGAGCCGGATCACCAACGACACCGAGGCCATCAAGGATCTCTATGTGCAGTTTTTGTCGGTGGTGCTGACCAATGTGGTGCTGCTGGTGGGCATTATCACTGCCATGGCGTTACTGAACGTGCAACTGATGCTGGTGGCGCTGCTGCTGATCCCGACTGTGGTCGGGGTGATTTACCTGTATCAGAAGCTGAGCGGCGCGGCGGTGGCCGACAGCCGTCAGCTGCGCTCCGACATCAACGGCACCCTCGGCGAGTCCATTTCCGGCATGGCGGTCCTGCAGGCCTGTGGCCTGCAGCAGGATTCCGCCGAACGCTTCGAGCGCCTCAACCGGCACTATTACCGGGCCCGCATGCGCACCATCAACATAGGAGCCGCCCTGCTGCGACCCGCCATCGATCTGCTGAGCGTGCTGGTGTTGCTCGGCATCCTCAAGGTGTTCGGCTGGCAACAGGTCAACGGCGTGGCGGAAGTCGGTGTCCTCTATGCCTTTCTCAACTTCATGGGTCGCTTTACCGAGCCGCTGGCCGAAATTACCCAGCGTTTCAACCTCTACCAGCAGGCCATGGTGGCGGGGGATCGGGTGCATCAGTTGATGCAGCAACCCCGGCAACACTACGGCAAGACCAGCGACACCATTCACCGGGGCGCCCTGTCCTTTAATCGAGTCGACTTCGGCTACCGCCCCGACCAGCCGGTGTTCGAGCAGTTGAGCCTGGATATTCCCGCCGGCGCCTTTATCGGCGTGGTGGGTCATACCGGCAGCGGCAAGAGCACCCTGCTGAATCTGTTGCTCAACTTCTATCCGGTCGATGCGGGCGACATCTGCATCGACGGTCGACCTCTTACCGGCTACAGCCAGGATGCGCTGCGTCAGGGCATAGGGCTTATTCCGCAGGAGCCCTTTATTCTGGCAGGCAGCATTTATGACAATATCGACATGGGCCGCACGCTGCCCCGGGAGCAGATAGCAACCGCCGCCCGACAGGCTCACTTGCTGGAAACGATTAACGGACTGGAGCTGGGGTTTGACACCCTCCTCGGCGAGCGTGGCAGCCGTCTCTCTACCGGCCAGCGCCAGCAACTGGTGATCGCCCGGGCCCTGGCCGCCGCCCCTCGCATTCTGCTGCTGGACGAGGCCACCGCCAACGTCGACAGCGAAACCGAGCAGGTGGTGCAACGAGCGCTGCAGGCCTTGCACGGCAAGGTGACACTGATCGTGGTGGCACACCGTTTATCCACCATCAAAGAGGCCGATCGTATTCTGGTGATGGCTCATGGCGATCTGGTGGAGTCCGGCAGTCACCGCCAGCTGATGACCCTGCCCGAGGGCCGTTATCGGGCCATGTACCGGCTGCAGCAACAGGCCCGTCGGGTGGAACTTGCCGAGCAACACGACTGGTAGCACAGATAGATTCATTCAGCACCCAACACACAAATAATTGTGCGCTGTCGACACCCGGACCCTGCCGCCAAGCTACGCTTTTACTACAAGAAGCCCTGATACCAAACATGGCGACAAGGGGTCCTTTATGGATACGGCACCGCAAATTGAACACGCTTCCCTTCACGATGCCCAGCAGTCACCACGGCTGGTTCGGCGGCGCTGGCGTTGGTTATTGTGGTTTCTGGTATTGCTGTTGCTGGTGGTATCCGGCGTGTTGCTGACCTATGAAATGCGTACCTCCAAACTGCAGGCACGGGAAATCACCCGCTATGCCCGGACCCTGACCTATTCCCTGGAACCCGGGCCCAGCTCGGCCATCCGCTATCCCGCTCTGGGGCCCTTCGATCAGCGGCTCGGCTACACCCGGCTGCCGGCTCTGCTCGCCCGGTTGCAACAGCAGCAATTTATTATCGCACAACAGGTGCAGCTTTCACCGGCATTGCAGCAATACAGCCACCATGGCTTGTTTCTGCCCTATCAGGAGAAAACCCAGGCCGGGCTCTTTATCGGCGATTGCCGTAATGACCCTGTCTACGACTACCGCTATCCACAACGTCATTATCCGGACTTTGCCGGCATAGCCCCGCTGGTGGTCGGCACCCTGCTGTTTATCGAACACCGGGAACTGCTTAGCCAGACACAACCGCAAGTCAACCCGGCGGTAGACTGGCCACGCTTTATCAAGGCGGCGCTGTCACAACTGGGGCGGGCACTGGAGATACAGGATGACTCGGCCGGCGGCAGCACCCTCGCCACCCAGATAGAAAAATACCGTCACTCACCGGGGGGCCGGACGCCATCGGCCAGCGAAAAGCTGCGCCAGATGATCTCCGCCAGCGTGCGCGCCTATCAACAGGGGCCAGAGACCCTGGCCGCCCGCCAGGGCATTGCCCTGGCCTATCTCAACTCTGTGCCCCTGGCCGCCGCCCCCGGCCACGGTGAAATTCACGGCCTGGGTGACGGCCTCTGGATCTGGTTCGGGGCAGAGCTGGAGCGGGTCAACCGCCTGCTGGACACCACCGAGCCGCCGACCGGCTCGCTCGCCGAGCAGGGAATGGCCCTGCGCCAGGTGATGGCACTGATGATAGCCCAGCGTCGACCTTCCTATTACCTGTACCGGGGGCGGGACGATTTGCACTCCCTGACCGACAGCTATCTGCGGCTACAGGCCGCGGCCGGCATGATAAGCCCGCCCCTGCGCGATGCGGCGTTGGCCCAGCGGCTGGTGTTTCGTCATTTCAGGGAAAGCCCCGTCACCCAGTTTGTTGAAAACAACAAGACACTGCAGGTGACCCGCGGTCGCCTGGCCAACCTGCTGGGCACCTCCTTCTATGAACTGGACCGACTGGACATGTCTGCCCGCACCACCCTCAACGCCGATCTGCAGCAACAGGTAACCACTTATCTGCAGCAACTGGCCGAACCCGAGGTGGCCAAAGACATAGGCCTTTATGGTGAGCGGCTGCTGTCGCCGGAAAAAACCGCCGAGGTACGCTACAGCTTTACCCTGTTCGAGCGCGGCGACGAAGGCTTTTATGTGCGGGTGCAAACCGACAACACACTGCAGCCATTCGATATCAACGAAGGCAGCAAGCTGGAGCTGGGCTCCACCGCCAAGCTGCGGGTCATGGCCACCTATCTGGAAATTATCGCCGAGCTGCACCAGCGTTACGCCGGCTTGTCGCCCCAGAAACTGCGCGCGCTCGATCCCGAGCCGAAGGATCTGCTCAGCCGCTGGGCCATCGACTATCTGCTGCGCCACCCGGATCACGCCCTGCCCGCCATGCTGAATACCGCGCTGGAACGGCGCTATTCCGCCGGCACAGGTGAACGCTTCTTTACCGGTGGCGGCCTGCACAGCTTCAACAATTTTCGCCGTCAGGACAACGGTCGCAATCCGACTCTGCTCGAAGCCTTGCGCGAGTCCATTAACCTGCCCTTTATCCGGCTGATGCGCGACATAGTGCGTTACAGCCTGTATCAGAGCGAAAACCGCGCCCAGTTGCTGGCCGATGACAAGGATCCCCGGCGTCAGGAATATCTGAGTCGCTTCGCCGACCGGGAAGGCAGGGTCTTTCTGTTGCGTTTCTGGCGCAAGTATCAGGGTAAAACCACAGAGCAACGCCTCGACAGCTTCTTCGACGGCCTGCGTCCCACCCCGGTGCGGCTGGCGGCGGTGCACCGCTACCTGCTGCCCGATGCCACTCCGCAGGAGTTTGCCGCCTTTTTACACCGGCGGCTGCCTGCGGAGCGGCTGACCGACAAGCGGCTCGATGAGTTGTATCACCGTTATGGCCCCGGCGCCTACAGCCTGCCGGATCAGGGTTACATCGCCCGGGTGCATCCGCTGGAGCTGTGGTTGCTCGGTTATTTGCAGCACATGCCCGACGCCGGGTTTGCCGACGCCGCCGACGCCAGCAAGGAAGAGCGTCAGGAAGTATACGGTTGGCTGTTCAAGACGCGCCATCGCAGTGCCCGCGACAGCCGGATCCGCACCATGCTGGAAGTCGAGGCCTTTAGCGATATTCACCAACGCTGGCAGCGACTGGGGTTTCCGTTCGATCATCTGGTGCCGTCACTGGCCACCGCCATCGGCAGTTCGGGAGACAAACCCGCCGCCCTGGCGGAGCTGGTGGGCATTATTCTGAACGAAGGCGTGCGCCTGCCCACGGTGCGCATGGACCAGCTGCAGTTTGCCGTCGACACCCCCTATGAAACCCATCTGGTTCGCCAGCCACAGCAGGCACAAAGGGTGATGGCCAAAGAAGTGGCCATGGTGCTGCGCGGCGCCCTGTCACAGGTGGTGGACGGCGGCACGGCACGCCGTCTGCAGGGCAGCTTTACCCTGCCGGACGGCAGCCCGCTGACCCTGGGCGGCAAGACAGGCACCGGTGACAACCGCATCGAAACCGTGAGCCGCTACGGTCGGGTAATCAAATCTCAGGCCCGCAACCGCACCGCCACCTTCGTGTTTTTTCTCGGCGAGCGGCACTTCGGCACCCTCACCGCCTATGTACCGGGGCAGGAGTCGGACAAGTTCAACTTTACCTCGGCGCTGCCGGTCCAGGTGCTCAAGGGCATGGAGCCGATATTGCGCCCCTACCTGCAACCGGGCAGCCAGAGCGGCTGCCGGGAACGGCCGCTGTTGGCCGTCAGCGAACAGCGGTAATTCTATCGGTGGAGCAGACTCTTTGTCCGACATGGGTACTGAGATGAAATAAATCATTTGTTGAGGACGGGTATCCTAGCTGACGGCCGTCTTTCCATCATTACCTCCTTCGGTGTATTTTTGGTAGCATACGGAACCACCACTGTGAACGGACCCGTATCGCCATGTCTCAGCCTCTGCTTCTGCCCACCATTCCCGACTGTGCCGATCCGGCGCTGACACGACAGCTGCAGCAGGTTATCGATCAAAAAACCAAGCCCCTCGGCGCCCTGGGCCGGCTCGAAACCCTCGCCTTGCAGTTGGGGCTGATCCAGGGCTGTGCCAATCCGGTGATAACGCAACCGCAGATCCGGGTCTTTGCCGCCGATCACGGCCTGACCCGCCACGGCACCTCCGCCTATCCCAGCGCCGTGACCGCCCAGATGGTGCACAACTTTCTGCAGGGCGGCGCCGCCATCAACGTCTTTGCCCGCCAGCACAACATAGGCCTGCAGGTAGTGGATGCCGGCGTGGATGCCGAATTTACCTATCATCCGGCCCTGCTCGATTGCAAGGTACGCCGGGGCAGCCGGGATGCCCTGTCCGAGGCCGCCATGACCGATGCCGAGTGCCGGGAGGCGCTTGAACAGGGCATGGCGCTGGCGGAGCAGCTGCCCGGCAACCTGTTCATCGTGGGTGAAATGGGCATCGGCAATACCTCAGCCGCCAGCCTGCTGCTGGCTCGGTTGGGTAACATACCGCTTGCCGGCTGCGTCGGCCGGGGCACGGGTCTGGACGATGACGGCCTGCGCCACAAGCAGCAAGTGCTGGCGCAGGTGTTGCAGCGCCATCATGATGCCAGAACACCGCTGGCCGCCCTGACGGCGTTGGGCGGGCTGGAAATCGCCATGATGGTCGGCGCCCTGATCCAGGCCGCCAGCCAGCGCCGTATTCTGCTGATGGACGGTTTTATCGCCGGGGTCGCCCTGCTGGTGGCCGAACAACTGGCGCCGGGCGTACGTCAGTACGCGGTGTTTGCCCATCACTCCGCCGAGCCCGGCCATGAGCATCTGTTGCGCCTGCTGAACGCCGAACCGTTGCTCAACATGAAGATGCGGCTGGGGGAAGGCAGTGGCGCCGTGCTGGCCTATCCGCTGTTGCAGTCGGCCTGCGCCTTTCTCAACGAGATGGCCAGTTTCACCGATGCCGGTATCAGTGAGAGCAATGACGATGCCGCAGAATAAGGCGCCCGAGAAAACCGGCTGCCAATCCGGTCTGAGCCGGCTGCTGCACCACGAAGCGCGATTGCTGCTGGTGGCCACCCAGTTTCTCACCCGACTGCCGGTGCCCCGGCTCAATGATTATCAGCCCGACTGGCTACACCAGAGCAGCCGTCACTTTCCGGCGGTCGGCCTGCTGGTCGGGCTGCTGTGCGCCGGTGTGTTCTGGCTGGCCAGCCTGCTGTTCAGTCCCCTGGTGGCGGCGGTAGCCAGCACCGCCTTCGGCATCAGGATGACCGGCGCCTTTCACGAAGACGGTCTGGCCGATACCTGCGATGGCCTGGGCGGCGGCCTCACCAAAGAGCGGGCGTTGACCATCATGAAAGACTCGCGCCTGGGCACCTTTGGTACCCTGGGGCTGGTGCTCGCCCTTCTGCTGAAAGTCAGCCTGCTGGCGGCCATGCCCCTTCCGCTGGCACTGGCCGCCCTGGTGGTGGGCCACAGCGGCTCGCGACTGATGTGCATCTGCCTGATTGCCCTGCTGCCGTACGGCGGCGAGATAGCACACGCCAAAGCCAAACCCATGGCCCAGCAGCTGACCCCGGCCCAAGGCATGATGGGCACCGGCTGGGTGCTGCTGTCACTGTTGCCTGTCTGGCTCTGGCTGCCCGGAGCGGGTGTCGAGATAGCCCCCTGGCACTGGCTATGGCCGTTGGGTCTGGCGCTGGTGGCCACCGACTACATGCGCCGGCTGATGAAGCGCCGCCTCGGCGGCTACACCGGCGATGGCCTTGGCGCCACCCAGCAACTGAGCGAACTGGCAATTTATGCGGGCCTGGCCGCGCTCTTGTAAGGACACCCCATGACGCTTTATATCTGGCGCCATCCCACGCCGCTGAATGCCACCGGACTCTGCCTGGGGCAAACCGATGTAGAAGTGGATAAACGCAAGCTCCGCCGCCTGGCCAACCAGATCCAGCGCTTCGCCCGGCGCAACAGGCTGGAAAAAGTGATATGGGTCAGCCCGCTGCAGCGCTCGCTGGGCGTAGGAAAAATACTGGCTCAACGGGGCTTTCGTTGTGAAGTGACTCCCGCGCTGGCAGAAGTGGATTTCGGTCACTGGGACGGTCGCCCCTGGCAGCAGATTCCCAGGGCCGAGATGGATCTGTGGTGTGAACAATTTGCCGATTATGCCCCCAGCGGCGGCGAAAATCTGCGTCAGCTCTTTGCCCGGGTGGCACTGTGGCTCGCGGCCCTGCCCGACACGCCCCGGCTGGCGGTCGGGCATGCGGGCTGGATCAACGCCGCCCGGCTGCTGGTGGCAGGCCGAAGCGTACCCACGGCAGCCGGCGACTGGCCCCGCCCCGTGGCGTATCGGGCGCTAATCCGGTTGACTATTCCAACCGTTCTACCCGCACCGGTACCACCCCCGCCCGAATCATGTTGAGCTCGCGGGCCGCCTGGGCGGACAGGTCGATAATGCGCCCCTTGGCATAGGGCCCCCGGTCGTTGATACGCACTATCACCGACTTTTGGTTGTTGAGGTTGGTGACCCGCACCCGGGTGCCGAATGGCAGGGTTCGATGAGCCGCGGTCAGCGCATGCTGATTGAAACGTTCGCCACTGGCGGTTTTTCGACCATGATGGCGGGCCCCGTAATAAGACGCCATGCCTTGTACTCCAGCAACCGGAGTGGTCTGGGTTGAAGCGGGTGATGCTGGCAAAAAATCGGTGCTGCAGGACTGCGCCAGCAGCAGTAGCGGCAGCCACCACAGCCAGCGTAAGGGGAATGTCATCGAGTAAGCCTCTTGTATCGACTATTGCTGCTCCAGCCAGGCCACCAGCGCTATGGCCTCGGCCATGGTGCGCACTACCAGTTTGCTGGTGCAGCAGATACCCAGGCTGGCGGCATAGTCTCTAAGCCCGGCATTGAGCTCAAACAACGATACTAACCGCAGCTGATGCTGCCAGTACAGGGCCTCGCCTGTTTGCTGCGACAGAAGATGCGGATAACCCTGACTGTCGAGCAGCCGATCACCGACCCGTGGCCTGTGCTCGGCCACCTCATCCAGGTTCGCCACCCAGGCATAGCCCTGCCCCTCGGCAAACTCGATGATGGCCGGCCAATGGATCATTTTTACTCCTTTTTTCAATATGATAAGTACATATTTCCTTGGCTTCGCCAGTATGGGTATCGTCGAAAAAGTATCCTTGAATCACCGTATCATACCAATTTGAATAAACATCTGATCATTTTAAACCCGAGATCAGAGGCAACACAGCCGCCTTCCACGACACGCCATAAACTCATCCCTGAGGGCTCGGGAAATGCCGTCCATGGCATTTCACGGTCGTGGTAGTCGATCTCTGTTGCCTCTTCTCAAGCACCGAGTTATCTGTAGACGATGTCAACAGGCAACTCCTTGGCATCAGGGAGGATAAAGGGATCTGCTCCGCCGACCCTCCGCGCCAAGGATGGCGCGGCGGAGCCCCCAAGGATGGGTTTACGGCGTGTCGGCGGAGCGGGCCCTTTGTCCGACCTTTGCAGAGCAATCAAATAGATCAGTTATTTACTCTGTTTGGTATCATACCGTTATCTCAGCGTGTCGGCCTGATGGACTCCCGCCTGCGCGGGAGTGACGGGGTTGGGCCTCGTGAACGACAAGTCTGGTTCGCAGAAATGCCAATTCCGTTAGCGCCCCGGGCTGAAAAACTGGCTCTCGGCGCCGACTTCCGTCTCGTCGTTACCGGCGACGAAGCGGAGCGGATGCATGCTGCCGGACAACAGGTAAGGATCCGCCGCCAGGCTGATGGGCAGGTTGACGATTTCCCCGGCCGGCACCCAAACCTCGTCGGCTCCCAGCCAGAGAGGACGGGTCAGCCCTTCCACCCGTACCCGATAGCGCTGAGGTTGCTGGGTCCGGTTCGACAGCTTGAGCGTATAGGTATTTTCCACCCAACCTTCCGGCGTTTCCCGAAACAGCTGGTTGCGATCCCGCTGCACATCCAGCGCCATCGGCACCCGGCTGGCGGCGGCATAGACCAGCGCCACCAGCATCAGCAACAGCATAACGCCATAACCGAGCAGTTTGGGCCGACAGAGCCGGGTCTTGCCCCCGGCCAACTGACGCTCGCTGGCATAGCGGATAAGGCCGGTGGCATAGCCCATCTGGTTCATGGTCTGATCACAGGCATCGGCACAGGCACCGCAGTTGATGCACTCGTACTGCAGACCATCCCGAATATCGATGCCGGTGGGACACACCTGCACGCACAGCTGACAGTCGATGCAGTCTCCCAGCTTCAGCGCCTTTACATCGGCCTTGCGCGAACGGGGTCCACGATGCTCTCCACGGGCGGCATCGTAAGCGATGCTGTAGGTATCCTGATCGAACATCGCCGACTGAAAGCGGGAATAAGGGCACATGTGGGTACACATGATGGCCCGCATCCAGCCTGCGTTGAGATAGGTGCACAGGGCAAAGAATCCCACCCAGAAGGTGGGCAACAGACCGGCAGACCACTGCAGCAAGCCGTTGCCCAGCTCGGCGGCCGGCACGAAATAGGCAATGAAGGTAAAACCGCTAAGCAGGGAAATCAGCAACCAGATCAGATGCTTGCCCCCCTTGCGCGCCACCTTGTTCAGGCTCCAGGGTGCCTTGTTCAGCTGGCGGCGTTTGTTGGCGCTGCCTTCCAGTTTTTCTTCTGCCCAGATAAACCAGAAGGTCCACACCGTTTGCGGGCAGAGATAGCCGCACCATACCCTCCCCAGAAAGACGGTGATAAAGAACAGACCAAAGGCGGCCACCATGAGCAACAGCGCCAGCAGGGTCAGATCCTGGGGCCAGATGGTGATACCGAACAGGTGAAAGCGCTGCTGTTCCAGATCCAGCAGCAGGGCCTGCTGGCCGTTCCAGCTCAACCAGGGGCCGGCCAGAAACAGCAGCATCAGCACCCAGCCGGTCGACTGGCGCAACCGCTGCCAGCGTCCGCGCTGGGCTCGCACATAGACATGACCCTGGCTGATGGGCCGGGGATCGGTACAGACCTTGACGTCAATCCGGGAAGCGTGGTTTTCCATAGGGCTCACATTGCTTGTTATGAGAAAGGCAGGCCGATGCCGGCCGGCACCGCCTGTTACGACCGGCGCAGTAAAACACGGGCCGTCGCCCCACAACATGCACAGTTGCCACCGAATAAAGCATAACAGTGGCAACTGGCGAGATAACCCCTATAACAGTATCGACAGGATCAGGCTGATAACCCCTCGGTGAGCAGCTCGTCGATCAGCCCGGCCAGCCGCCAGACGGCCGCCTCGCTGCGCGGATCCCAGGGTAGCGAGGCATTGAGCCGAAAACAGTGCCGGTACTGCTCGTCGGCGGCAAACATGCGTCCGGGCGCTATGGTGATGCCCTCTTCCAGCGCCCGCCAGTACAAACGGGTGGCACAGCAGTGCACCGGCAGCTCCAGCCACAGAAAATAACTGCCTTCGGCGTAATAGACCCGCACCACATCGGGAAAGGCCCGCTGAATGGCCCGATGAAAGATGTGCTTGCGTTGCTCCAGGGTGCGCCGCAGGGTGTGCAGATGCTTGTCATACCGCTGGGTGGACAGGTAGTCGGCCAGAGCCAGCTGCATGGGAGCACTGGTAGAGAGGGTGCTCATCAGCTGCAGCCGCTGAATGGCCTCGGCCTGCAGCCCCGCCGCCACCCAGCCGATGCGAAAGCCGGTGGCCAGGGTTTTGGAGAAAGAGCCGCAGTGCAGTACCCGCCCTTCCCTGTCCCAGGCCTTGACCGGCAAGGGCGGCTCCAGGCCTGCATACAGCTCGCCGTAGACATCGTCCTCGACGAGACTGACTCCATGCTCGGCCAGCAGCGCCAGCAATCGCTGCTTGTTGGCCGTCGGCATGCTGCCGCCCAACGGATTCTGGCAATGGCTCATCAACCAGCAGGCCTTGATCGGATATTGCCGCAGGGCCTGGGCCAGGGCATCGAGATCCATGCCCTGCTGTGGATCCGTGGCCACCGCTACCGCCTTGAGCTGAAACCGCTCTATGGCCTGCAGGGCGCCGTAAAAAGCCGGCGACTCCACCACCACCCAGTCTCCGGGCCGGGTCAGGGCTTGCAAGCTGAGATTGAGCGCCTCCAGGGCGCCCGAGGTGATGACGATTTCGTCGGGCGAAATATCCATGCCCCGGGCGGCGTAGCGCTGGGCGATGCTGCGCCGCAAATCGGCGCAGCCCGGCGGCAGCGTCACGCCGGTACCTTCGGCGTGCATCTGCCGGGCGACCCGGCTCAGGGAGCGGGACAACTGATGCCTGGGGAACAGCGAAGCGTCGGGAAAGGCGGAGCCCAGGGCCACACAATCGGGATCATTGCCGGCCTGCAGCACGCTGAAGATAAAGGCGTTGATGTCCACCGTTTCCGCCGGCAGAAGCGGCGGTGGTGCTTGATAACCGGTCGCCTCCCGGGTGGGGGCGACAAAATAGCCAGACTGGGGCCGGGAGCGGATCCAGCCCTGGCTGTCGAGCAACTGGTAGGCGCTGAGCACCGTCATCAGGCTCAGCCCCGAGCGCCGCACCGTGTCACGCAGCGAGGGCAGCTTGTCACCCTCCTGCCAGACACCGGTGCGGATCTGCTCACGCAGCTGCTGTGCCAGCTGCTCGTATCGGGTCATGTTACGGGCGGCTTAGCCCTTCGGCACCAGGCAGTTTTCGCCTTCCAATTCGCTGAAGGCCTGACCCAGTTCCAGGGAACGGCGAATATCGGTGATTTCCTGCTGGTGGGCTCGGCGCAGTTTCTTGCGCAGCTTGCCCATCACGAAACGGCGGATCTCTTCTTCGTCTTCCAGCTGCAAACCGGCCACCTGGCAGGGCTTGCGGGTTTCCTCATTCAGCGCCACCATGGTGAAATAAGAGGTATTGGTGTGCTTGACGATGCCCTGTTTGAAGTCTTCCGACACCACCTTGATGCCCACTTCCATCGAGCTTTTACCCACATAGTTGACTGACGCATACAGGGTCAGCAAATCGCCCACTTCGACCGGGTTGACGAAGTCCACCGAGTCTACCGAGGCGGTCACACAATACCCTTTGGCATGGGTGGCCGCGCAGGTATAGGCAATTTTATCCATCAGCGACAGGATAATACCGCCGTGAACCTTGCCGCCGAAATTGGCATAAGAAGGCACCATCAGTTCCTTGAGGATCACCTGCGACGACTTGACCGTTCTATAAACCGCTTCGCTCATTACTTCACCTGAATATCGTTTGTGCTGAAATAGTCTGAATTTATATCATTCCGGCGCCGGGCCGGATGAAGGGGGCTAAGGATGTATGAGGCATCCCCCGCCGTAAACCATTCCATAGCATAAAATGCCGACTTTTTTTAAGTTTGCGGCACAGGTCATCCGGTGGAGGCTCGTATCGACACCGGGTGTAAGGTATTATTTACACCCCGAAAAGGTTCAAGACATTATCATGCGCTTAAAAGTCACCTGTGAAGACCGCCTGGGCCTGACCCGGGAGCTGCTCGACATCCTGGTAGAGCACCAGATTGACCTGCGCGGTATCGAAATCGATATCAGCGGCATCATCTATATCAACTTCCCTACTCTCGACTTTGCTGCCCTGCAACATCTGATGCCGGCCATTCGTCGCATTCCCGGGGTATTCGATGTCAAAACCATCACCTGCATGCCCTCGGAGCAGGAGCATAACGCCATTATGGCGCTGCTCAAGGCGCTGCCCGATACGGTGGTGGCGGTAGACACCGGCGGCCAGATCACCCTGGCCAACGATGCCGCCTGCGCCCTGCTCGACCAGAGCCCGCAGCAACTGTTGCAGCAACCCCTGGGCCCGCTGCTGAAAGGCGTGCATGTCGGCCGCTGGCTGGAGCAGGCCTCGCCTCAGCCGCTGAGTGAAAAAGTCACCCTGGACGGCGAACCCTATCTGGCCGACTTTCTGCCCATCTGGGTCACCGAAGAGGCCGGCGACCAGAGCCTGGCCGGCGCCGTGGTGGTGTTCAAGTCTGCCTATCGTATCGGCCAGCACTTCAAGGTGATGCGCAGCCGCGACAGCGGCCACTTCGACGGTTTTATCGCCCAGAGCCCGGCCATGGAAAAACTGCTCCGCGAAGCCCGCCGGCTCGCCACCCTGGACGCCCCCCTGCTGATCCAGGGCGAAACCGGCACCGGAAAAGAGCTGCTGGCCCGCGCCTGCCACCATGCCAGCCTGCGCGGTGAAGGCCCCTTCATACTGCTCAACTGCGCCGCCATTCCCGACGAAGCCGCCGAAAACGAGCTGTTCGGCTACGCCGCCGGCGCCTTCGGCAACAACACCCGGGGCAAACGCGGGGTGCTGGATCAGGCCAACGGCGGTACCCTGTTGCTGGACGAGATCGGCGAGATGTCGGCGCTGATGCAGATGAAACTGCTGCGCGTGCTGCAGGACGGTGTCTTCCGCCGCCTTGGCGACGAGCAGGAAGTAAAGGTGGATATCCGGGTCATTTGCACCACCCAGCAGGATCTCGCGACTCTGGTGCGGGGCGGCCAGTTCCGCCAGGATCTGTTCTATCGGCTCAACGTACTCAACCTGCGTATTCCGCCCCTGCGCGAACGGCAAAAAGACATACTGCCCCTTGCCCAGCACTTCTGCATTCGCTTCGCCGCCGAGCTGGAACGACCCCGCCCCCGACTGTCGCGTGCCTTGAGCGAGTATCTGCAGCATTATCCCTGGCCGGGCAACGTGCGCCAGCTGCACCACAGCCTGTACCGGGCCATCAGCCTGCTGGAAGGTGACGAACTGAGCCTGACCGAACTGGCGCTGCCGGAACAAAACAGCCTGCAGGGACTGGATACCCTGTGTGAAGGATCGCTGGAAGACGCGGTAAAAGGCTTCGAACGTATTTTGCTGGAGCGGCTCTATCCGGAGTATCCCTCCACCCGGCAGTTGGCGAAACGGCTCAACATTTCTCACACCGCCATCGCCAACAAGCTCAAGGACTACGGCATCGGCAAGCACAAGAAATAACGCCCGCTCAGCACCGGCTGCCGTCGAGCAGCCGGGCCTGCAACCAGCGGGACAACCCCAGGGCGCCGTTGTGCATCATGGCATTATGGCTCCAGACAAACAGCGGCCGGGCCAGAGGCGCGGCCAGGTTCATCCAGGGTTGGGTGGTACGCACCCGCCACCGGTAACGCACCCGGGTAATACCCGCCGCCTCGGTCAGCTGCCAGCAACCCCAGCCTTCCACATCACCGCTGGCCTGCCCCACTATCAGCCAGGGGACATACAGGCGGGTGACCCGGATATCGAAACACAACGGATAGCCCAGCCGGCTCTGCCAGTAATAACGATACACCCGGCCTGTGACCTGCCCGTGGCTCTGCTCGCCATCCGAATCCAGCGCTTCGACCCCCTGCAGCCCCGGCCACCAATGCGGCCAGTGCAACGGCTGACCGATGGCTTTGTATACCTCTTCCATCGGGGCCGCCAGATGCCAACAGGTCATGAAGTCGTAGTTCGCCATGGCGTTACTCGGGGAAAAAGAAATGGTCGGGAAACACGGGATCGAGCTCAATCTGCTCCAGCCAGACGGTTTCGAGCCGGTTGCCCCGGCTATCGCTGCTGACCACCTTGAGCGGAAACCACGACTCCCGATCGAGCCACAGCTCGTAACGCGCTGCCTCACCCGGCCCGTCCGGCCCCAACACCACCAGATGCCGGGCCGCCCGACCCGAGATGTGCGCCTCGTTTTGCACCGGAGTCTGGCCCGTTTTCTGCATCTGCAATACCTTTCGCAACAGCACCCCCACGTCGGATTTGTCTACCCGGTGGCCACGGGGGCTGGTCACCAGCGGGTGATCGGGGCTCAGATTAACGGAAGGCCAGCTCAGGCCGAAGGGCCAGAGCCGGACCTGCTGGCGGTAGGGGCTGTAAACCAGCACGGCTCCCGCATAGGGAGACAACACGTCCATACGCACCAGGCCGGGCTTGCGATAGGCATAAAGCAGATGCTGATTACCGTCCGGCCCTTCGCTGCGCAGCTGTAGCCGGTAGCCATCGAGCCGCTCAAACCGTGCCAGTGCCTCCTTGAGCGGTTCCGGATTCAGCGGCTCCGTACTCGTCAGCGTCAACGCCATCAGCAACCACAATCCACTCATCAACCCGCTCCCGGACACAAATCCTGTTTTCAGCATAGCAAGGGCACCCGGCCAGGAGCACCGATGGCATCGAGCCTAAAGAGCGAGAAAAGTTGACCTTCCATTCAGCAACAAGACCCGTCTATAATAAATATCTTCACATGAAGTAAATTGTGATGCCGGTGACGCGCTTCAAACAGCCAGACACAAAAGGGTGGAAAACCTTTGATCGCATCAGCTCGTAACAGTAACACCAGCCTTGGATCCGTCATGAACAAGTTTAAATTACGTACCCTCTGCATCGCCTTTGTCGCCCTGTCACTGGCCTTGTTGACACTGGTATCCACCCTGATCAACATCAATCAGTTTTCCGGTCTTTATTACGGTCAGACCGAAAAAGAATATTTGCCCAACAGCGTGGGGCTTATCGCAGAACAGGTAAGAGCCGAACTGATGCCCGCCATTATTCTGTCGGAAGACATGTCCAAAAACAGCATCTTGCATGACTGGATGCGCGCGAATGAAACCGCCTCCCCACAGCATCAACAAGTGATACGCTATTTGAAACAACAACGGGAAAATACCGGCGCCTCCACCCTGTTCTGGATATCCGGTCTGACCAACACCTATTACACCGACGCCGGCTTCTTCAAGAACATATCCAGTACCAACCCCCGGGATAACTGGTATTACAACTTCATCAACAGCAGTTCTCAGCACGAGTTTTCCATCGATTCGGACGAACGGACCGGCAATCTGACCCTATTTGTAAACTCCTTGATAGAGATAGATGGCAAACGCGTCGGTGCCGCCGGCCTGGGTTATGACATTTCTGCCATTGTCGACTTGATTTCCAACTACAGGCTGGGCCAGAACGGCTTCATGTTTCTGGTTGACCAGAAAGGGATGATTACCGTGCATCCCGATCTGGCACTGACCGAGAAAAACATCACCGAGGTGAGTCAATATCAAGCGGTCAGCCGGCTGCTGAAAAGGCATCAATCCGGCTTTACCTTTGAAAAAACCGAGTTTCAGGGTGAAGAGGTCTATCTGGCGGTACAGGACATACGCGACACCGGCCTGCAACTGGTGGCGGTGTTGCCTTCCAAGGAGATCAGCAGCGAGATCAACAGCGTTATCTCCTTTTCCGTTATCGCCAGCATCATACTGACGGCCATCTTTATTGCACTGACCGTTCTGTTTGCCAACTCCCTGAGCAATTCCATTCGCCGGGTCGGCGACGACCTGCTGAGCATGTCCGGTAATGGCGGTGACCTCACTACACGACTGGACGACAGCCACGACAACGAGCTGGGCCATCTGGCCAAGGGCTTTAACGCCATCATCGGCAAAATTCGCGAATTGGTAGCGGAAATTCAGCACACCGAAACCGCGATGAAAACCGGAATAGAGCAGCTGGCACAACTGGCCAACGACACCTTCAGATCCACCGAAATACAGCGTGGTCAGACCGATCAGGTGGCCACGGCGATCACCGAAATGGGCCAGACCATTACCGAGGTATCGGGCATTGCCCATCGAACGGCGCAAGATACCGAGAGCGCGGTACAGGACACCCACAGCACCAACGACAACATGGCGCTGACCTCGCAGACCATGCAGCAGCTGAACACGGTAATGAGCGACATTGAGCACACCATCGTCGACTTTGCCAGTCAGGCGGCGGCCATCAATTCGGTGGTCGAGGTGATTAACGCCATTTCGGAACAGACCAATCTGCTGGCCCTGAACGCCGCCATTGAAGCCGCCCGCGCCGGTGAACAAGGGCGTGGTTTTGCGGTGGTGGCCGACGAGGTGCGCAACCTGGCCAAGCGCACCCAGGAGTCGACGCTGGAAATTCGCGATCAAATCGCGCAATTGCAGCAAACCGCCCAGCAGTCTACCAAGGCGATACAGCAGGGTACCGCCAGCAGCCGGCAGGTGGCGGACAACACAGGACAGTCGGTCGCCGCCCTGATGAACATCAAACAGAAGTTTGAGGCTATCAGCTCCGGCAACCATCAGGTGGCCGCCGCCACCGAAGAGCAAGGTGCCGTGGCCGAGCACATCAACGAGTCCGCGCATTTGATCTCCGACAGTGCCGCCAGCATTCACCATAATGCCGAAGAGCAGCTTGAGGCGATAAGCGCACTGCAAGAGCGAGCCGAACACCTGCGCAGCCTGGTCACCCAATTCAAGGTGTAACAACCGGCACCCAATCCGTCCCTAATATACCGGCGATCGCCGGTATATTTTGATGGCCGTTCAAGTGGGTAGAGAGATGGGATACGCATTTTTCCAAAGAGCAGTATCATCGGTCATTTCCATTGGTCACCTTGTTTGAAAATGACACCTCACCTCTGGCCCTAGTTAAAGGAAATGGTGAGTGGTTTCCGTATTTCGTATTGCTCCCCTATCGACTCCAGCATATCCGCAAAGGCGTTCAGGCCGTACAGAGTGCAAGGCCAGTTACGCCGACTCGCTACGAGCACATCCATCTGTTTATGGCGTATCGAGCGAGGTACCCTGTTGCCTCTGTTCCGTGACTCCCATCAGCAGAGGAGCCTTGCCTTCCCCCCATGGTTGACGTTCAATGAACAAACATAGAGGGAGTCTGCCGCTCACAGGCAACGGCATGATCAGCCCAACCCTCGAGTTTTTGATTCATTCTGGCTTCAGTGCTGAAAAGGATTTTGTATGAATGTAGATAAAGCTAAAAAACGAATCGCAAAACAGGTCAAGAAGGGCTTTAAAGGATATCCGCTGATTACCCTGGAGTATTTTGGTAAGAGTGCTGATTGTGCAACGGAAGTCGCTATTCGGTTCACCCAGGAAGAAGGTGCGGAAGTTCAGGAAGAACGGTTTGCCAGTGAAACGGATGTCAGGGAAAACGAGGTAATTCAATCTGCCTTGATTAAAATCATCGATCGAGCCAATGCCAGCTCGGTGATGGAAATCGACGGTGTGTCGATTATTTAACTCTGTCGTTCATGCAGTGGAGTCAGCCCATACCATTCACTCCACCACTTCCAGCACGCCAGCCATGCCACGCTCCTGATGGCTGCGAAAGAACATGAGTTTTTCCTTGCAGTAGAAGGGAGTCCGGCCCGTAGCCCGGGGAGTAAAGCGGATAATGCTGGTGGTCCCCAGCCTTTCGTTCACATCTATGCCCATGCGTGGAGACCAGATCACCAGGCTATGAGGTATGACTCCCGCCTCTGTATCTACCTCCAGCACCACCGGAACACCGACCTTGACGATGATATGCTCGGGCTGAAAAAAATAGCTGCCGGCCACGATTTTCACCCGCTGCAGGCCATTGTCGTCAAGCTGGGCCCGAACAGACACCGCCTGCCCCACTACCGGTGCCAGACTCATCAACAGAGCCAGTATTTTTATCCATCGGCGATTCATTCATCCTCCTGCCGGGCCCATACCGCAGCTTTCAGCATAGTTCGCTCAAATACCGAGTTTCAATGACCCCGTCCAGACTGGTTGCTGCACCAGCGGTCGAATAAATTCGCCCCTACAATCGGTGCCTGTGATGCCCAGCTTCGCTGGGCCTGCCGACTGAAGTGGCAGCTACCGGGCAGCATTAACAGGCGATGCCAGAGCATCAAGGAGGGTAAAGGGATCTGCTCCGCCGACCCTCCGCGCCAGGGAGGGCGCGGCGGAGCCCCCATGGATGGGTTTACGGCGAGTCGACGAAGCTGGCCCTTGGCCCGGAATGTAACGGTCAGTAAAAACAAAATCGGCCTGCGCAGTGCGCAGGCCGATGGTCATTTATCGGGTGAGGCTGTTATTACAGCCGTCGGCCTTAGGCAAATACGAAGTACTTGCGAACGGTTTCCACTACTTCCCAGGTTCCCTGGAAGCCGGGCTCGACCACGAAGATGTCGCCGGCTTTCAGGTGAATGGGCTCACCGCCTTCGGGGGTAAGAATGCAGTAGCCTTCACGGAAATCGCAATATTCCCACTTGGTGTAGTTTACCGCCCACTTACCGGGAGTACACATCCAGGTGCCCATCAGCTTGCTGCCGTCTTCCGACTTGTAAGCGTTCAGGTTAACGGTGTGCGGGTCGCCGGACAGCTTTTCCCACTGAGTGGCATCCAGTAATACTTCAGGCTGGGTATCGCGCAGAACCGTGATCTTGTTAGACATGATATCTCCTTGTCATGACTTTCTTTTACGTGAACAGACTTGTCGAACAAGCCTGTTTGCTATGCAGGGGGCACACCACAACTGCGGCTCGCCCCCTGCCGGGAAAACATCGAACGAGGTTCAGCTGCCCAGTACCACCGTCTTGCCCTGGTACATGAACACCCGTTTTTCGATGTGATACTGAATGGCTTTGGCCAGGGTGATGCATTCCACATCGCGCCCCTTGGCAACCAGGTCTTCCGGGTAATGACTGTGATCGACCGTCTGAATGCCCTGGGTAATAATGGGGCCTTCGTCCAGCTCGTTGTTGATGTAATGGGCCGTCGCCCCCACCAGCTTCACCCCCTTGGCATAGGCCTGGTGATAGGGCTGAGCGCCCTTGAAGCCGGGCAGCAACGAATGGTGAATATTGATGGCCCACCCTGCCAGCTGATTACACAGCTCTGGACTCAGCACCTGCATGTAACGCGCCAGCACCACCAGATCCGCCTTCGACTCCTGCACTATCTGCCAGATCTTGGCCTCTTGCTCGGCCTTGGTCTCGGCAGTCACCGGCAGGTGGTAATAGGGAATATGATGCCAGTCGGCCAATCGCTGCAGATCCGGATGATTGGAAATAATCGCCGGGATTTCGATGGCCAGCTGACCGGTGCGATAGCGGTACAGCAAATCGTTGAGGCAGTGATCGAACTTCGACACCATGATCACCACATTGGGTTTGCGGCTGCGCTCGGTCAGCTCCCACTGCATGCCGAATTCGGCCGCCCGGGGCGAAAAACCATCGCGAAACGCCGCTTCATCAAAGTCCCCGTTTTCGGGCTTTCGAAACTCGGCACGAATAAAAAAGTGGCCTGCTCGGGCATCATCAAAGGTCTGCATGTCCGCCACGTAGCAGCTCTGTTCACGCAGGTAGCCGGTCACCGCGTCCACGGTGCCCAGACGACTGGCACAGCTGGCGGTCAGGATCAGAGTATCGTGTTGTGTCATGCGACAGCCTCCTTGTTGGGCCCGTTTGTCATTCCCGTGTGTTCAACATAGTGTGTTTCAAGAGAGTTGGCGGCCTCCGCATTGGCGGTGGTCGAATCAATTCGACCCTGCGCATTCCACAAAGGCCGCTCGGTTCCCTTACTTCTCGATCACCAGGCCGTATTCGCGGCTGGCGTCCTGCAGCCACATCCACAGATAGTCCGAGAAGCTGCGACGAACAACCAGCTCGAAACTGTCGGCACCGGTGCGGCGCAGCAATACGGCGCTCTTGGCGAAGGTAGTACCCACGCATTTGCCGGTCGGCAGGTTGGAGATATGCACGTCGTAATGACAAGACTTGCGGATCACCAGCTCGGCCTTGGGACCGGACAGCACCAGCACCGTCTGACCGCCGCTCACGTCCACCAGAGAGTAGTGACCGGTGAGATGCTCGCGCAGCTGGGCTTCCAGCTGCCCTTCCCGGCCGCCTTCGGTGATGATCAGCCACTCGTCCGGCGCCAGCCACTGCACCAGCACCTGGCCGTTTTCGACCGAGCTGCACGGGGTGGTGGGCAACGCCACATCCAGTACCTTCTCTACGGTTTTGGCGAACAGCTCGTTATTTACGTTGCCGCGCAAAACCAGGTGGCCCAGCAGTGCCTTCTCGCGCAACACCACTTCGCCCTGCTGCTGTTTTTTGGCCAGCGCGTCCAGGTTGGCGTGATACAGCGGGGATTCCACCCGCACCTCGGTCTGGGTTTCGGCCAGTTTGGCGGTGTTGTTAGACATGCTGACGCTCTCCTTTGGGATCATAGAAAATCGGGCTGGTAATCTCGGCTTCCAGCACCCGGCCATCGGCCAGCGGGCAGTACACGGTTTCGCCCATGCGGCTCAGGCCGCCTTTCACCACGCCCATGGCGATGTTGTGGCCCAGGCTGGCACTGTAGTAGCTGGACGACACATGGCCGACCATGGGTACCGGCACCGGATGGTTCGGATCCAGCACGATTTGCGCGCCTTCCGGAATCACGGTTTTCGGCTCCTTGCACTTCAGGCCCACCAGCTGCTTGCGATCGGTGCGTGCGGTGTCGGAACGACTCCAGGAGCGCTGGCCGATGAAGGGGAACGGCTTGGTTTTACCCACACACCAGTCCATGCCCAGGTCGAAGGGGGTCACGGAGCCATCTGTGTCCTGCCCGACGATGATGAAGCCCTTCTCTGCCCGCAGCACGTGCATGGTTTCGGTGCCGTACGGCGTAATATTGAACTCGGCACCCGCTTCCATGACCGCTTCCCACGTATGCAGGCCGTAGTTCGCCTGTACGTTGATCTCGAAGCTCAACTCGCCGGTGAAGGAGATACGGAAGATCCGCGCCTTCACTCCGGCTACCGTCGCATCGCGCCAGCCCATGAAGGGGAAGGCATCGGCAGACAGGTCCACGTCTTCGCAGATCTTTTCCAACACCTTGCGGCTGTTGGGGCCGGTGACCGTCATGGTTGACCAGTGGTCGGTTACCGAAGAGAAATACACCTCCAGCTCCGGCCATTCGGTCTGGTGCCACAACTCCAGCCACTGCAGTACGCCTGCGGCGCCCCCCGTGGTGGTGGTCATCACGAAATGGTTGTCGTTGATACAGGCGGTCACGCCATCATCAAACACCATGCCGTCTTCTTTACACATCAGGCCGTAGCGGCAGTTACCGGGGCTGAGCTTGGCCCAGGCGTTGGTGTAGATGCGCTGCAAAAACTCGCGGGCATCGGCACCCTGAATATCGATTTTGCCCAGGGTAGAAGCATCCAGTATGCCCACGCTGTTGCGCACCGCCAGACATTCACGGTTCACCGCCTGGTGCATATCTTCCCCGTTCTTGGGGAAGAACCAGGGACGCTTCCACTGACCCACATCTTCAAACTCGGCACCGTGCTTCACGTGCCAGGCATGCATGGCGGTAAAGCGCGCCGGATCGAACAGGTGGTGTGCGTCGCGACCGGCCAGGGCCCCCATGGTGACCGGGGTGTAGTTGGGACGGAACACGGTAGTGCCGGTCTCGGGAATGGTCTTGCCCATGGCTCGGGCAGCGATGGCCATGCCGTTGATGTTGCCAAGCTTGCCCTGATCGGTACCAAAGCCCATGGCGGTGTAGCGCTTGATGTGCTCGATGGACTCGAAACCCTCGCGCACGGCCAGCTCGATACCGGCGGCGGTGACGTCGTTCTGGTAATCCACAAACTGCTTGGGCGCACGGCTCACCGGCTTGTTGTGGGGCACCAAAAACAGGGCCTGGGCCGCATCTTCCTGCGGATCTTCGGTCTTGATCTCGGCATCCTTAACCTGGGCGGAAATGTCACCGTAACCGGTGGCATCGGCGGCCGCACGGCCCGCGGTCAGACCCTCGGCCAGCACCGCAGACAAGGCGTAGGTGCCCTGAATGCCACCGGCCAGCAGCTGCTTTTGTACCGATTCGCCGGGTACAAAGCCGATGATGTCGTCGTTCCATACCGGACGCGAGCCGGTATGGGCGGTCAGGTGCACCACAGGGCTCCAGCCACCGGAGCTGGCGATGATGTCACAGGCAAGCTGTTCGGCCGCACCGGTCACCTGGCTGCCGTCGCTGGACAGGGCCGCAACCCTGGCGCCGGTCACCCGCTTCTTGCCAACGGCTTCAATCAGGCCATGGCCGGTATAAATCTTGACGCCGCGCGCCTTCAGCGCCCGATGACGGGCACCTTCGGGACGATGACGGCTGTCGACGACCGCGGTCACCTTGCGGCCGGCATCCAGCCAGTCCAACGCGGCCTGATAGCCGTAATCGTTACAGGTCATCAGTACCAGGTTGTTGCCCGGGGCCACGCCGTAGCGGTTGACGTAGGTAGAGAGTGCACTGGCCACCAGGCAGCCGGGCAGATCGTTGTTGCCGAACACCAGCGGGCGTTCGTGAGCACCGGTCGCCAGCACCACACGCCTGGCTCGAATGCGGTGCAGACGCTGACGGGTCTTGCCGGAAACGCGCTCACCCAGGTGATCGGTACGGCGCTCCAGCACGGTGACAAAGTTATGATCGTAATAACCGGCGGCGGTGCTGCGTGGCAGCAGGGTGACGTCGGGCAGGCCCTGCAACTCTTTAACCGCGTCCGCAACCCACTGTACCGGCGCCTGGCCGTTGATGGGCTGGGTGCCGTGCAGCAGATGACCGCCGAATTCGTTCTGTTCGTCCACCAGTATTACCCGGGCGCCACGACGACCCGCAGCCAGTGCCGCCGCCAGACCGGCCGCACCACCGCCCACTACCAGCACGTCACAGTGATGGTTGAGCTTGTCGTAGGTATCCGGATCCTTGTCTTTCGGCACCCGGCCCAGGCCGGCGGCCTTGCGGATCAGATGTTCGTACTTCGGCCACATGGACTGGGGATACATGAAGGTCTTGTAGTAAAAGCCGGGGGGCATCATGCTGCCGCCGAGCTTGCCCATCACGCCCATGATGTCTTTATCCACATTCGGCCAGCCGTTGGTGCTGGCGGCGGTGAGGCCGTCGTACAGCTCGCCCTGGGTGCCGCGAATGTTGGGGATCATGGTGGCTTCGGAACTGCCCACCTGCAGGATGCAGTTCGGCTCTTCGGCGCCGGCGGCCATGATGCCGCGCGGACGGGAATACTTGAACGAACGGCCGACCACGTCGACCCCGTTGGCCAGCAATGCCGAGGCGATGGTGTCGCCTGACAAGCCCTGATAGGTCTTGCCGTTAAAAATGAAGCTGAGCGGTTTGCTGTGGTCTACCCGCCCCTTGCCCTGAAGACGATGTTTCTGGCTCATGACTGGCCTCCTTGCTGGGGCTGCTCGCCCACCTTGTAGGTTTCCTGAATTTCATAGGTCACGGTGTGCCGGGTCACATTGAAGAACTTGCGACAACCGGCGGCGTGATACCACATCTCGTGGTGCAGACCGCGCGGGTTCTTGCGCATAAACAGGTACTGGGCCCATTCTTCGTCGCTCAGCGCATTGGGGTCCGCCGGGCGGGCAATGTGTGCCTCGCCGCCGTAGTGAAACTCGTCTTCTTCCCGGTGTTCGCCGCAATGCGGACAATAAATATTTAACATGTCACTCTCCTCAGTGGGCTACGCCGGCTGCGCCGTGTTCGTCAATCAGATGGCCGCTGGTAAAACGGTCGACATTGAACGCCTTGGCCAGGGGATGAGGCTCATCCTTGGCGATGGTGTGGGCGAAGACGTTACCCGAGCCCGGGGTGGCCTTGAAGCCGCCGGTGCCCCAGCCGCAGTTGAAATACAAGCCCTTGATGTGGGTCTTGGAAATAATCGGGCAGGCATCCGGACAGGTGTCGACGATACCGCCCCAGGTACGGTTGAGACGAACCCGGCTGAAGATGGGGAACATTTCCACAATCGCCGCCATGGTTTCTTCCACCACAGGGAAAGAGCCGCGCTGACCGTAACCCAGGTAGCTGTCGATACCGGCGCCGATAACCAGGTCACCCTTGTCGGACTGGGAGATATAGCCGTGCACGTGGTTGGACATGACAACGGTATCGAGGATCGGCTTGACCGGCTCGGACACCATGGCCTGCAGCGGATGGGACTCCAGCGGCAGTTTCATGCCGACCATGTTAGCCATCACACCCGAGTTACCGGCCGTCACGCAGGCCACCTTGGGCGCAGAAATAAAGCCGCGGGTGGTTTCCACCCCGGTCACGGCGCCGTTTTCGCGGCGGATGCCGGTCACTTCGGTCTGCTGGATCAGGTGTACCCCCATGGCGTCGGCGGCACGGGCAAAGCCCCAGGCCACGGCGTCGTGACGGGCGGTGCCGCCGCGCGGCTGCCAGGAGGCACCCAGTACCGGATAACGGGCGTTGGTGGAGCAGTCCAGAATCGGAACCAGATCCTGTACCTGCTTGGCATTGAGCACTTCGCCGTCGATGCCGTTCAGGCGGTTGGCGTTTACCCGCCGCTCGATATCGCGCATGTCCTGCAGGGTGTGGCCCAGGTTGAGTACACCGCGCTGACTGAACATCAGGTTGTAGTTCAGATCCTGCGCCAGGCCTTCCCACAGCTTCATGGAATGTTCATACAGGTGAGCCGCTTCGTCCCACAGATAGTTGGAACGCACGATAGTGGTGTTACGGGCGGTGTTGCCGCCACCCAGGTAACCCTTTTCGATCACCGCCACGTTGGTAATACCGTGCTCTTTGGCCAGATAGTAGGCCGTGGCCAGACCGTGGCCACCGCCGCCAACGATAATAACGTCGTAACCTTCCGGCTTGGGCGTGGGGTTGTGCCACACGCGCTGCCAGTTTTCGTGGTGGGTCAGGGCATGCTTGAGGAGCCCGAATCCTGAATACTTTTTCATAGTCTCACCTGTCAGTTTGAATTCTGTAGCCGGTGCGTGCGCCGATTGAAGCACCCTCACGCCGACTCGCCGCAAGTCTTGCCACTCGTGGTTTCAGACAGCTACGAACATTCACTGGATGTTCGGTCTGACTGAAACACTCGTCCCGGCGAGGCACCTCGCCCCCTCGGGGCTCGGACATGCCATCCCTGGCATGTCACGGTCGGCTTAGAGGACTGCTCCAATCGGCTATCAGGCCACGGAGCAACCTGCCTTTAATCAATAAATTAGCGATATACCGGGAAGTAGCTGCACAGGCTGGCGACCTGATCCTTCACCGAAATAATCACTTCCGGGTCGTCCATATGATCCAGAATGTCGCAGATCCAGCCGGCCAGCTGACGGCAGTGCTCTACCTTGAAGCCGCGGGTGGTTACCGCCGGGGTGCCGATACGCAGGCCCGAGGTCACGAAGGGCGACTGGGGATCGTTGGGCACGGCGTTCTTGTTGACGGTGATGTTGGCATCACCCAGTACCCGGTCTGCATCCTTGCCGGTAATGCCCTTGGCGGACAGGTCGAGCAGAAACAGGTGGTTATCGGTGCCGTTGGATACCACATCGAAACCACGGCTCTGAAACACGTCCACCATGGCGCGGGCGTTTTCCACTACGGCTTTCTGATACTCGGTAAATTCCGGCTTCAGCGCTTCGGCAAAGGCCACGGCCTTGCCGGCGATGGCGTGCATCTGCGGGCCCCCCTGACCACCGGGGAACACGGCGGCATTGAGTTTTTTCTCCAGATCCGGATTGCCCTTGGCCAGGATCAGGCCGCCACGAGGGCCGCGCAGTGTCTTGTGCGTGGTGGTGGTGACCACATGGGCATGAGGTACCGGGTTGGGATACTGGCCGGCAGCGACCAGACCGGCCACGTGAGCCATGTCGACAAACAGGAAGGCGCCCACCTTGTCGGCGATGGCGCGGAAGCGGGCCCAGTCCAACACCTTGGAATAGGCGGAGAAACCGGCAACGATCATCTTCGGCTCGTGCTCCAGCGCAAGCTGCTCAACCTGGTCGTAATCCACTTCGCCGGTAGCCTCGTTCAGGCCGTACTGCACCGCGTGGTAGATTTTGCCGGAAAAGCTGACCTTGGCACCATGAGTCAAATGGCCACCGTGGGCCAGGCTCATGCCCAGTACGGTGTCGCCGGGGGCGCACAGCGCCATGTAAACGGCGGCATTGGCCTGAGAGCCGGAATGGGGCTGCACGTTGGCATAGTCGGCGCCAAACAGTTCCTTGGCGCGCTCGATGGCCAGCACTTCAACCTTGTCTACCGCTTCGCAACCGCCGTAATAGCGTTTGCCCGGGTAGCCTTCCGCATATTTGTTGGTCAGTACCGACCCCTGGGCTTCCATCACCGCCGGGCTGGTGTAGTTTTCTGAAGCAATCAGCTCGATATGCTGTTCCTGACGGGCGGCTTCTTCTTCCATGGCGGCCCACAAAGCCGGGTCTATATCCTGAATGCGGGTGTCTTTGCTGAACATCTTGTGACCTCCTTGCGCGGCCCGGGCTACTCCCGGTGCCTGATGTATCCTGTTTGCCTGGCAACCGATATAAACACGGCGGCCTTGCGTTAGGAGGATACTACTGGGGGCCACTATTGCAGGGGTGACTGGCTGCGGCCTAAAACTGCGCATTTGCGACAATATTTCACATATGAACAACATTGTGATTAATATCCGTCACGAACCGGAGTCAGACCGAACCTTATGCACGGGTACAGGTGCAAAGCCCTGCCCGGCGGGGTACTATTCGGCCCTAAGCGGTAACATTCTGGAAACGCTCCCTTCACCCCGGATCCATCATACAAACACCATGTCTCAAATCAGTGAAAAACGTTACTTCAGTCATCGTCTGCGCGACACCAACAGCGCCTTTCTGCCGGCGCGCCAAAACGGCGCAGAGCCGGTAAGAGTCGGCTTTGTACTGCAGCCCCACTTTTCGATGATGGCCTTTACCGCCGCGGTAGACGCCCTGGTCACCGCCAACCTAGTGCAGGCCACGCCGCTGTTCACCTTTACCATCTTCGGCCTTGACGCCACCAGGGTGCGCAGCGATCTGGGCATCGACATTTCGGCCAACAGCACCCTGGCCGAACTAATGCTGGAAGGCGAAGGCGCCCTGGATGTACTGATTGTGTGCGGCGGCTTTCGCTGCAACCTGAGCGAGCACCCGCCACTGAGCCTGATGCTGAAGGCGGCGGCCAAAAAACAAAAGGTACTGGGCGGCCTGTGGAACGGCGCCGTGGCCCTGGCCCACGCCGGTGTGCTCGACGGGCTTGGCTGCGCCATGCACCCGGACAACCATGCCTTCGTACAGGAAGGTTTCCCCCAGATACAGGTGTCACCTCAGGCCATGGTGGTGGAAGCGCGCATACTGACCAGCGCCGGCCCCAATAGCGCGTTGGAGATGATGCTGGCGTTAATCGAACGACTGCACGGCACCGATACGGTGCGTGCCATTCGCGAAATTCTCAGCAGCGACCGCGTGGCCGACGACGACGAAAACCGGCTGATCCCGGCCGAAAACGACCCGACCATGCCCGATGCCTTGCGCACCCTGCTGCGGCTGATGAACAGCAACATCGAAGAGCCGCTCGGCATCGAGGAGCTGGCCGACTACGTGGGCCTGTCGCGCCGGCGTATAGAACGGCTGTTTCAGAGCCACCTCGAGACCACGCCCTCCCGCTATTATCTGGAGCTGCGCATCACCCACGCCCGCCGCCTGCTGCTGCAAAGCAGCGCCAGCATATCCAGCATCGCCGTGGCCTGCGGCTTTGTCAGTTCCACCCACTTCAGCCACTGCTTCAAGGACTTTTTCGGCGTCTCACCCAGCCAGGCCCGTCAGCTAAAACGCGGTTAACCGGCGCCCACCTCACCCGCCCCGAGCGAGGGCGGGCATAGCGCGCCCGTTCGGTTCATCACTCCCTCCTTAAACATCATCACGATAAAAATAATTAATCATTTAAAAACAATCAATTAACATCATATTCATCATCCGGTGCAACACAAAACCGACACTGCCGGTTGATCATTCCCGCGCCAGCCTCTAGGATTTATTTTTATTGAACGGTCAATTAATTAAAATCATATGCCTATCGTCGGAGTACAGGAAATTCGCAGGAAACAGCTGATCGACGCCACCCTGGCGTCGGTGGCCGAGTATGGCCTGCATAACACCACCATCAACAGCATCAGTCGGCTGGCGGGAATGTCATCGGGCATCATCAGCCACTATTTCGGTGGCAAACAGGGTTTGATTGAAGCCACCGTAAAGCAGCTGCTGGAAGAACTGAAACTGGCGCTGCTGCGCAAGACCAATGGCGGTGAAAGACACTCGCCCCGGCAGCGGCTGATGCTGATAGTGGAAGCCAACTTCACCGAGTTTCAGCGCTCGCAGCCGACCATCAAATTCTGGCTCAGCTTCTGGGCCCAGGCCATGCACGACCCGGCCCTGGCCCGGTTGCAGCACATCAACAGCCGCCGCCTGTACAGCAACCTGCGCTATTCCTTCCGCCAGCTGCTGGGCGAGGCGGCGGCAACCAGCGCCGCCCGGCAGACCGCAGCCATGATCGACGGTTTCTGGCTGCGCAGCGCCATGAGCGCAGATCCCTCTGCCGACTTCGCCCAGGCCGAAGGCCTGTGCAAGTCCTTTATCGAACAATTGTTAACCCCGCATGGAGCAAAAACATGTCATTGATGCGCTATCAGAACTTTGTCGACGGACGCTATCTGGCCAACGAAAGCGGCGAGGCCTTCGACGTCATCAATCCGGCCACCGGCGGCGTCGCCTACCAGATGGAAGTAGCCGACGCCTATGTACAAAAGGCGGCCATCGCCTCGGCCCGCCGGGGCTTCGAGCAGTGGTCGGCCATGAGTGGCATGGACCGCAGCCGCATCCTGTTGCGGGCGGTGGCGCTGCTGCGCGAGCGCAATGACGAGCTGGCCCGTATCGAGGTGCTGGACACCGGCAAACCCTGGCAGGAAGCCTCGGTGGTGGATGTGGTGACCGGTGCCGACAGCATCGAGTTCTTCGCCGGTCTGGCCCCTTCCATCGAAGGCAATCAGCAGGATCTCGGCGGCGATTTCTACTACACCCGGCGCGAACCGCTCGGCATCTGTGCCGGCATCGGCGCCTGGAACTACCCGCTGCAGATCGCCTGCTGGAAAGCCGCCCCGGCCCTGGCCTGCGGTAACGCCATGATCTTCAAACCGTCGGAAGAAACCCCGCTCGGGGCGCTCAAGCTCGCCGAAATCTTCATCGAGGCCGGGGTGCCCGCCGGGGTGTTCAACGTGGTACAGGGTGACGGCGCCGTGGGTGCCTGGCTTACCCAACATCCGGATATCGCCAAGGTATCCTTCACCGGCGAAGTCGGCACCGGCAAGAAAGTCATGGCCGCCGCCGCCGGTTCGCTGAAAGAGGTCACCATGGAGCTGGGGGGCAAGTCGCCGCTGATCATCTTCGACGATGCGGATGTGGACGACGCGGTCTCCGCCGCCATGCTCGGCAACTTCTATACCCAGGGAGAAATCTGTACCAACGGCACCCGGGTGTTCGTTCACAAAAATATCTACCCGGCCTTCATGGAACGACTGCTGGATCGCACCCGCAACAACATCATCATCGGCGACCCCATGGACCCGGCCACCAACTTCGGCGCCCTCATTTCCCGGGAGCATCAGCAGAAGGTACTGGGCTACATCCGCAAGGGCATAGAGGAAGGTGCGACCCTGGCCCATGGCGGCGAAGCGCTGCACCCGGAAGCCGCGCCCGATGGCTATTTTGTGGCACCCACCATCTTCACTCATTGCCGCGACGACATGACGATTTGCCGGGAAGAGATCTTCGGCCCCCTGATGTCGGTGCTGACCTTCGAGCATGAAGAAGAAGTGATTGCCCGCGCCAACAACACCGAAACGGGTCTGGCCGCCGGGGTCTTCACCAACGACATTCGCCGGGCGCACAGGGTCATTCATCGACTGCAGGCCGGCATCTGCTGGATCAACGCCTACGGCGCCTCACCCGCCGAAATGCCGGTGGGCGGCTACAAGCTGTCCGGCATCGGCCGGGAAAACGGCATGGCCACCCTGAATCACTACACCCAGCTCAAGGCGGTGTATGTAGGCATGAACAAGCTGGAAAGCCCGTTTTAAGGGGCGGTGACGAGGTAACGCAATGAACAAGCAATTCGACTACATCATAGTGGGCGCCGGCTCCGCCGGCTGCGTGCTGGCCAACCGCCTCACCGAAGACGGCACCAGCAGCGTGCTGCTGCTAGAAACCGGCGGCAGCGACAAGAGCATCTTCATCCAGATGCCCACCGCCCTGTCCATTCCCATGAACACCGAGAAATACGCCTGGCAGTTTCATACCGAGCCCGAGCCCTTTCTCGACAACCGAGTCATGCACTGCCCCCGCGGCAAGGTACTGGGGGGATCTTCCTCCATCAACGGCATGGTGTATGTACGCGGCCACGCCCGGGACTTTGACGAATGGCAGAGCCAGGGCGCCGAGGGCTGGGACTATGCCCACTGTCTGCCCTACTTCAAGAAAGCCGAAAGCTGGGCCTTCGGTGGCGACGACTACCGGGGTGATCAGGGTCCACTCGGGGTCAACAACGGCAACAACATGAAAAACCCCCTGTATCAGGCCTTTGTCGATGCAGGGCAGGAAGCCGGCTATTTCCATACCCCCGACTACAACGGACGCCAGCAGGAAGGCTTCGGCCCCATGCACATGACGGTGAAGCACGGCAAACGCTGGTCTACCGCCAATGCCTACCTGCGCCCGGCCATGAACCGCCCCAATTTAACCGTGATCACCCATGCCCTGGTGCACAAGGTGCTGCTGGAAGGCAAGCAGGCGGTGGGCGTGCGCTTTGAACGCCAGGGTCAGGTTCAGGAAGTACGGGCCGGCAAGGAGGTGATCCTCAGCGCCGGCTCCATCGGCTCGCCGCACCTGCTGCAGTTGTCGGGCATCGGCGCCCGGGACACGCTGCAGGCGGCCGGTATCGAGCTTGAACATGAGCTGCCCGGGGTCGGTGAAAACCTGCAGGATCATCTGGAGTTCTACTTCCAGTTCCGCTGCAAGGAGCCCATCTCCCTCAACGGCCAGCTGGGGCTGTGGAGCAAGTTCAAGATAGGCAGCCGCTGGTTGCTGAAAAAAGACGGCCTGGGCGCCACCAACCACTTCGAGTCCTGCGGCTTCATCCGTTCCAAGGCCGGGGTGGAATGGCCTGATTTGCAATACCACTTCTTGCCGGCGGCGATGCGCTACGACGGCAAGGAAGCCTTTTCCGGCCACGGTTTTCAGGTACATATCGGCCACAACAAACCGAAAAGCCGCGGCACTGTCAGGGTGGTCAGCGCCGATCCCAGGGTAGCGCCAAAAATCCGCTTCAACTATCTGGAGCACGAAGACGACCGGGAAGGCTTTCGCGCCTGTGTGCGCCTGACCCGGGAGATCATCAACCAGCCGGCAATGGACCCCTACCGGGCGGAAGAAATTCAGCCTGGCGAGCACATCCGTACCGATGAAGAAATCGACGCCTTCGTGCGCCAGGCGGTGGAAAGCGCCTACCACCCCTCCTGCACCTGCCCCATGGGCACGGACGAGCGGGCCGTGGTGGGCCCGGATACCCGGGTGCACGGCATACGGGGCCTGCGGGTGGTGGACTCGTCCATTTTCCCCACCATTCCCAACGGCAACCTGAACTCGCCCACCATCATGGTGGCGGAGCGGGCCGCGGATCTGATCCGAGGCAGGACGCCGCTGGCGCCCTCGGTGGCAGAAGTGGGCATGGATGAACAATGGCAGCAGCATCAGCGGGCAGGCTCCCCCCTTCGCCGTCTGCCCTGAACCAACGACATTATTGAGCAGACATTCGGTTGGCCCGCCCTGACGGATCCGGGCATCATCCGACACGCAATTCGCCAACACGGCACCTATCTGGTGCCGTGTTGGCGTTTAACGCCGACAAAATTCCCCCTGCAGGTCGCTTTAAGACAATATCTCGCCGCCGCCAGAGCCATGCCGAAGACAGGGCAGACTACCATGCCGACATAACAACAAGATAAACGGGAGAACACCATGGATAACCGCTTGAAAGGCGGGCTGCTGACCACAGCCGGGGTCGCGGTACTGAGTCTGGACGCCCTGCTGATCAGGCTGATCAGCGCCGACCCCTGGATTTTGCTGTTCTGGCGCGGGCTGCTGCTCAGCCTGTGCATCGGCGGTGTCTGCCTGTTTCGGGCTCAAAGCTACCGCCCCACCCGCAAGCTGATCACCCTCGGCCTGGGCTCGGCGCTGTTTTATGCGGTCTGTACCGTCACCTTCGTGATCTCGATACGGCTGACCAGCGTGGCCAATACCCTGATCATCCTCAGCGCCGCGCCGCTGATTGGCGCCCTGCTCAGCCGGTTTGTGCTGAAAGAACAGGTATCCGGCCGCACCTGGCTGGCGATATTGCTGTGCCTGGGCGGACTGGCGCTGGTGTTTTCCGGCAGCCGGGACGGCAGCCACCTGCTGGGCGATCTCACCGCGCTGTTGTGTGCCGCCAGCATGGCCGCCAAGTTCGTGGTGGAGCGGGCCGCCAGCCCCGCCAACATGACCCCGGCACTGGTGCCGGCCGGCCTGCTGATCAGCCTGTTCGCCCTGTTCCAGGCGCCCACCCTGGCGATGCCGACCCAAGACATGCTGTGGATGGCCATTCTCGGCCTGCTGGTGGTCCCCCTGGCCTACGCCCTGATCACTCAGGGCCCGCGCTACCTGTCGGCGCCGGAAGTGGGACTGATAATGATGCTGGAAATGCTGCTGGGACCGCTGTGGGTCTGGCTGGTACTGGCGGAACAACCCGGCCAGCAAGCCTGGCTGGGCGGCCTGGTGGTCGTCGCTGCCCTCGCCTGCCAGTCGTGGCCGGTCAAGCGGCGCAAAAAGGGATTGGCCCCGACTCCGTGCGAGGCTTAATACTATCTGATCAAATATTCGATCGGAGCACCAGAGGCAACACAGTCGCCTCCCTCGACACGCCATAAACCCATCCGTGGGGGCTCGGAAATACCATCCCTGGCATTTCACGGTCGTGGGAGCCGTTCTCTGTTACCTCTTATCAAGCACCGAGTTGTCAGTAGACTGCGCTAACAGGTCACTCCATGGCAGCAGGGCGGAGCCTACATGGAGGTATTCACGGCGTGTCGGAGGAGCAGGCCATTTGTCCGACCTTTGCAAAACAACCAAATAGATCAATTTGTGTTATTACGCTTTACAGATACTGTCCATCGCATCATTCCAGGCTTGCAAACCATTTTCTGCCTTTATCTGCTCAATGCCCTTTCGGGTAAAGGTGCCGGGGGTCGCTATGGCGTTGCCGATATCGCCATAGTCGAGCTCGGGGCGGGATTCGGCGAGCTCGATGGCACTGCCGATCGAATGCACCACCATATCCCGCGCAGTTGCCTTATCCATGCCCTGGCCAATGCTCCAGTCAATCAGTTGTTGCACCAGAAAATAACTCCAGCCATGCAGGCAGCCATGGGCCAGTGCCACATCGAAGAGCGCTTCCGACTCCAGCACGATGACCTTGCCGATATTGCCCAACAGTTGCTCGGCTACCTCATTGGCAGGGAACAGCGGCACCGGCCCGGCACAGACCTCGGCACTGGCGGAAGGCAGAGAACGTGCCAGGGTGACCGCTTGCAGTGCCGGATAGTGCCGCAACTGCGATAAGGTGACACCGGCGATCACCGAGATAACCAGCTGTCCCGGCTTGAACGTCAAATCCTCCAGCAGGTCGCCCAGACTCTCCGGCCGTACCGCCAGCAGTATGATATCGCTGTTCTCCACTACCTCCTGGTTATGGTCGGCAATGGAACACCGGCAACGTTCGACCAGCAATGCCGAGGCTTGTGCATTGCGTGGACTCAAGGTGATCGGCCTGTGATCACCACTCTTGCGTAAGCCGGTTACCGTGTAGGTGGCCAGATGACCCACCCCTAAAATCCCGAGTGTGTTTGTAGTCATGTTATGTTTCCTGTGTTTTTCAGGACATTACAGCATCCAGATACTGGCTGTTTTTCCGTCTGCGACCTTGGCATGTTGAATGAGGACGACTCGCTATAAAGCCGTCACCTCCGCGAAAACGGGGGTCCATGCGAACCTTCATACCACCACGGTCATCAACCCTACGCACCCTGCCCGAATACAGCAAACCGGCAAGCTCTTCCCCAAAAACTGCTTACAACCCAACCAAATTCACACAGCCACTTCGCAAAATGACCTTTCACATTGCTTTTTCAGACTCATACGACAAAAATACAGACTCAAACAAGTAAGCCGGGCATACGCTTAAGCCCCAGTACAGTGAGGGGCGGTAGCGTGTTTGTTACACACCACAAAACTGATTTTATTTAAGCACTCCCGCCAACCATGCGCATATTGCTGCGCAGACATGCTCAAAAAGAACAGAAGCATCAGAAAAATATACGGTAGAGCAAAAGGTTACGCAGCTTCTGTATGGAGATAGTGAGCAAGGCCTGAGTGAAAATGAGCATGCTCGTTTTCCACGCTGTCAAAAAGCTTAAAAACTCTGATTAAGTCAATAAAATAATAAATTTAAGAAAGAAATCCAGACCGTCATAACCGAACAAAAACGCGCATGCGCAGTATTAAAATGTTATGCTGCTACGAATCTATATGCAACTTGGTTATTTCAAAGTAGAATACGCCACCTTTTGTATCAACGTATTTTGTATGAGATTCGAAAAACTTAATCAGAAAGCATTTTCAGCAATTTTAATCACGGCTTTGGCACTTTTGTCATTAGCTGCATACTTTGGGGATTCCGATAACTTTTTAGTTGGAAATCTCACCCCCGAGTTAATGGGCGTTTGTATTGAGCTGTTAATCATCCTTTGGGTGTTTGATCGTTGGCAAGAAAATAGTAAGAAAAAGAAGTTAGTTTCCTTGGAACGACGTTTACGTGAGTACTTGATCTTTTTTCTAAAGCACAGCTTTAAAAATGTTCCTCAGGAATATCGAGTTGGCAGATTCTTCGGGAAGGATCATGAAAAGAATATCGAGCAGATCGATAATCTTATCCAGTACGTTAAATCTAACGGTTTAGATGAAGCTGCTTTAACCTCTATCCAACAGCATTGCATGAGAGAGTCTCGTACGTTAGAGAATTTGCTACCCGTAGCATCTGAACTGACTAATGAGCACTTCAAAGCATGGTGCCGTATAGTTTATTTCATTAACTCTATAGCTGGTTCACAAGAGCCAATCAGCAAGTCGACGATAGACATCCTGCAAAACATCAAACGTTTTGACAGTGAATCATTTAAAAGAAAGCTATATGTAGACGGTGAATAATCAGCATAACAAACTGTTTAAGAGTGATTCGCAACGCGTGGCATTTTTACTATGCGTTGCGTTTAGTGTTTAAGGTGGTATGCGGCGGCCTTTGTATTGCGTTGCTCACACCTTAACAGGGCGTTACATGTCACTAAAAGGAGAATTCAGTGTCAGAAGAAAAAAATGAAACAACACCAAAGAAAAAGAGAACTAGGAGAGTCGTCCCTTATCCACTCTGTCCATTTGAAGAGGTTGTTGAGTTCGCAGAAGCCTTATATGAGCTTGGTTCAGGGCATAAAGTTAGACGCGTAACGCTTTTTGACCATATAAAGAAATCACCTGATAGTGGCCCGTCTAGGACATTAATCACAAATTCAAATAAATATGGGCTCGTAAAAGGTGGGTATCAGGCTGAACAACTTGAACTAACACCCGAGGCATTAAAAGCTTTTGATGAATCAGGATCAGAGCATTCAAAAGCTGAAGCTAAAATACAGCTTGCCATCCTAAATGTTGAACCTCTAAAAATCCTCTATGAGAAATTTTCCGGCAATAAAATGCCAGTGAAAACGGTTCTGGCAGACACTTTAAGAGAGGCTGAAGTTGAAGAAAGCGTCATAGATACCCTTGTTGATATTTTTGTAGTAAATGCAGAGTATGTTGGAGTCCTACAAACTCTAGCTGGTGCAGAAAGGATAGTAACAGTCGATCACGCATTAGAATCTTTCTCAAGAACAAAAGCAAAGTTACCTAATGCTAACAATGATCTACCTGTTCCAGCCCAAGGAAAAGAAATTGCAGGAATCATAACATCAGGTAACTCTGTTTATGATTCCACTTGTTTTTATATTACTCCTATTGGAGAAGAAAATTCTGAAAACAGGAAGCACTCAGATTTATTTTTAGGCTCTATTATTGAGCCGGCAATTGAGCCATTGGGGCTAAAGGTTGTTCGAGCAGATACAATAGACCAGCCGGGTCTAATTACAAATCAGATCATTGAATATATCCTTCGCTCACGTTTAGTGATTGCTGATCTTTCATTTCATAATCCTAATGTTTTTTACGAGTTAGCTTTGCGTCATGTCTCAAGGTTGCCAACTATTCAAATAGTTCGTAAGGGAGACAAAATCCCATTTGATATTGGAAACTTTAGAACGATAGTTCTCGACTGTACTGATATATATACATTGGTGCCCAAATTAGAAACTTATAAGTCCGAAATCGCAGCGCAAGCTAGAAGAGTGCTAGATGACCCAGACTCAGTTGAAAACCCTGTAACTTCTGTGTACCCAACTTTAAGCTTGGAGCTACAAAGTTGACAACATGTAACAAGCGCATGTTGTCGGACTGGTTTTCCGCTGCGCTCCAAACCAGCCGCAAATGCGGGCGTTAGGTTTACAATCTATATTTCGGAGAATCATGGACGTTAAAATTGTTTCTGCTCTAATTGGTGTCAGTCTTGGGTGGCTACTGAGTCAACTTACCGACTTAACTAAAGATAAAAGACGAAAGAGAAAAGTGGTTGAGTCTATCTATACAGAACTTTCAGACGTAAACGCTTGGCTGGTAAGAATGTTACATCAAACGAAATACTCTCTTCAGCTAATCGTATTGAGTCAGGAAGTTACTTCGGTACCAGGTAGAATTCACACCTTTATTTTTGATGAGCACTTCCATGAGATATGCATGGATTTATCGAGAAGCGCTAGAATTGGCCTGACGGACACTTATGATTCTATTAAAACTATTAACGAGCTGATTAATCAGCTCAAAGAGTTAATAGATAATCAATCAGGAAGTAACAATAAAAAACTTTGTAAAAAATTTGAGGCCATATATTGTATAGCTTATGCTACTGAGTTTAAAACAAGATACTTGCTGAATAATCGTAGTGGTAGCATGGGTGATTTGGCGGGAGTAGCAATTGAACTTGATAAGAAGCTTCACGAAGAACTTGTCGCAATAGTGAAAGAAGCCAAAGAAATGGATCTTGACGAAGTTAAATCAAAATATTATGCCGAGTAAACCTAACAAGGCCAATCACAAAAGCCAGCAAGCTGGCTGGACTCGCTACGCTCGCCTGTGTTGGCGGCGTTATGCACCATATAATCAGGTGCTTTGGTTGGAAAAAATACCCTTAAGGATAATACATGACAGATAAAGAGCTTCAAGACACAATTCTCAACGTGGTAAAACTATTCGACAGAGTGAACCCCGACCTGGTAAATATGGAAAGTAATTTCGTCACCGACCTGGGCCTCGACTCTCTCGATATGGTAGAAATCGTCATGGCTTTTGAGGACGAATTTGGTATTGAAATCAGCGACGAGGAAGCCGAGAAGATATTAACCATTACTCAGGCCTTCGATCTGGCGAAGCAGAAACAATCCTGAACCCTGTGGCAAAACCACCAACAGGGGGATACATCAAACTTGCCGGCAAGAACAGCTGTTAATCAGAATATTATTGACTTTTAATGTTTTACCTAACCAGAAAACCAATACGATGCAAAAAAACACGCGTATTATTTGAACGTTAGCAAAAATCGAAAGGAACCATACATTGAAAAAGAATCTTGTTGAAATCTATGCTCTTGCTGTTTGCTTTTTTACTGTTGCCTGTTTCGTTATTGTCGCTGGAATGACAGCCTGGGATGCCGTTCAACTGTCAGCCCCGGAGTTCACTATAAATAACAACGAATATGAAGCGCACCTATCTGATCAGCAGTATCGTGATTGGCTGGCTCAACGAAATCAGTACAATGAAGATGCGTTTATTCTGCCAAGTGGTCAAGATCTCACGGATGCAAGAAATGCTAGCTGGCAGCAAGAAATAAAGAGTGAGCAACGGAGCGCGCTGCAAAGTCTCGCGCAAAACTTTATTATTCTTGTAATTGATATCTTGGTATTTATGGCCCACTGGATTATTGCCAGAAAATCACGCGATAGTCACAGTTAACAAGTGAAATCATTGCGACGCTTTCGCGAGCATCCGCAGCTGGAACAAAAACGCCGGCATTTGCCGGCGTTGTTACATTGTCTTCCCCAAGACAGTTACCTACTTTCTCAATACTCCCTCCTCTACCAGCAGATCGTAGATGGCCTTGGCCGCGGCCTGGGGATCATCGCGGATGATCTGGCCCTTGCCGCCCTGGGCCTTGGCGGTCGCCTGCTTGAAACGGTCGGCGGCGGTTTTGGCGGTAGATACCTTGAGTCGTTTGGGCCTGGATTTGGCCGCCGACAGTGTCCATTCGGCACGCGTCAGATCGACCTCGGTGGCCGGGGTCAGCCGCGCGATATTGCCACGCCGGGCCTTGGCAAAGGCAATCTGCCGGGGCTCGGCGGCGGCGCTCTCCACGCTGGCGACGAAGGGCAGCCTGACCTTGATGCGCCGGCGCTGGCCTCTGGGCAGGGCCTGCAACAGGCTGGCTTCGTCGTTCTCAATACTTTCGATGGCCGCAATGCCGGTCACCAGGGGCCAGCCCAGGCGTTCGGCCAACAGGTAGGGCAGCAGGCCGGAGCCTTCGCCACACTCGGCCCGCACCCCGGTCAGCAGGATATCCGGCTGCTGCTCGTTCAGGTAAGGAGTCAACACCGCCAGGGCATCGTCTTCCTCCGTCTGGTTCAGCACCGTCAGGCCATCGATGCCCATGCCGAGGTAATCGCGCAGGGCATCCTGCTCGGGATCACCGGCGTGAATGGCGCTCACCTTGCCGTTCAGAGACGGAGGCAGCGACAGGGCCAGCTCCAGGGCGCAGGCATCCTGATGGGCGCGCCGCGCGCGCCCGGATACCGGATGCTGGCCCTGGGAGACCAGCACGGCAATATTCAGGGTGTCAGGCTGCATCACTCACCTCCTGGGGGGATTTGGCTTCGACCAGTTTCATCAACTCGGCCAGGATCTCGCTGCTGTCGCCGATGGTGGTCAGGCTGGCGCGTTTGACCATGTCACAGTCGGCATCCCGGTTGATGGCGACCACTTTTTCGCATTTGCCGATGCCTTGCAGATGCTGCACGGCGCCGGAAATGCCGATCGCAATATAAACGCGGGCGCTGACCCAGGTACCGGTCGCCCCCACCTGACGGTTGCGGGGCATGAAGCCGTCGTCCACTGCTACCCGGCTGGCCCCTTCCGAGGCCCCGAGCAGGGTCGCGGCCTGATGGAACTGGGGCCAGTCGTGCACACCGTTGCCGGCCGCGAGGATGAACTCGGCCTCGGCCAGGGGGATTTCGGCGGGATCCACCGCCACCTGACCCAGATCTTCGAGCCGGGAACGGATCGGTGCCGAGAGCTCCAGCGCTACCGGGCCGGCCTCGTAACGATACTCGCCACACGGCAGGGCACATTCTTCCAGCAACAGCATGACCCGCGACCAGGGCCGACTGATATCCCGGTTGCCGGCACCGTTTCTGGCCAGCAGGGTGTCTGCTTCCAGCTTCCATACGCCGGTAGCCGGACGCTCGCCCAAGGCGACCCCCAGGCGGCGGCCCAGCTCGGCGGACTCGCCGCTGTCGGGCAGCAGCCAGTACAGCGGTGTCAGCGCCGCTTCCACCTGAGCGCACAGCTGGCTCCAGGCCTCCGGCTGATAGCCTTCATATTCCGGCCCCTGTACCTGCAGCAGCCGATCGATTCCGGCGCCTTCCACACTTTCCTTCAATTCGCCACAAAGCAGGCCCAGTACCGCCGTCGGCTGTTCCCGGGCCACCGCCAGTTGCTGGGCCTGGCCCAGCACGTCCTTGCAGTGGCTGGTCAGGCGACCGCCGCTGGTCTGCAGCCAGACCGCAATATATGCCTGGGGCTCCACCACCTGGTGCAGCGGCAACACCGGCTGTTCGTTGCGCTTTTTGGAAGACAGCTGGGTGATTCCGGCCGCTCCGCCCATGTTCAGCCGATCCAGTCGGCGCAGGCCACTGGGACCATACTGCCACTGGGGCCTGGGGTTCTTGCGCAGCAGGCCGGTCGGGCCTCGGGTCGGCTGGCCATTCAGCTCACCATGACGAGGATGAAGCCGGTTGCGCTGTATCCACTCCAGGCGCGGATCACGACGATTCAGTTCAGACATGCGCCACTTCCTCCTTTGGCTGTTGCTGCACCCCTTGCGAAGCAGTTTGCGGCGAAGCAGGCACGATCAGCGCCTCCAGCAACAGCTCGGCAATATCCTTCACTTCGGGCCGCGGCTCTACCACCCCTTCCATCATATGGGTGCATTGCGGGCAGGCTACCGCCATCAACTCGGCATTCACCGCCCTGGCGTCGTCCATACGCATGTCGGCAATACGACGTTCGCCCGGTATATCGGTGATAGGTGCACCGCCGCCGCCGCCACAACAACGGGAACGGAAGCCGCTGCGTTCCATCTCGGTGCGCTCGTACCCGAGCTGGTCGATCAGGTAACGAGGGGCGTCATAAACGCCGTTGTAGCGACCCAGATAACAGGGATCATGATAGGTCATGCGCCCGTTGCCGTTGGCACTGAACGCCAACAGCCCCTGCTGGTGCAGTTCGGCCAGCAGCTCGGTGTGGTGCACCACCTGGTAGTCTCCGCCCAGCTCCGCATATTCGGTCCCCAGGCACTGCAGGGCATGGGGATCGGCGGTGACGATGCGGTTGAACTGATACTTGCTTAAGGTGTTGATATTGGTTCTGGCCAGGCGCTGGAAGGTGGCTTCATCGCCCAGGCGGCGGGCCAGATCACCGGAGTCCAGCTCTTCGTCACCGAGGAAGGCAAAGTTCACATTCGCCGCCTTCAGCAGCTTGACCAGGGCACGCAGGGTACGCTGGTTGCGCATGTCGAAGGCACCGTCACCAACCCAGAACAGAATGTCGGTCTCTCTGATCTGCTTGAGCAGGGGAATCGACAGGTCCGCCGCCCAGTGGCTACGGCTGGCCGGCGACAGGCCGCCCGGGTTGTCGGTGGCAATCAGGTTTTCCAGCACCTCCTGGCCCTTGCCCGGGGTTTCACCGCGCTCCAGGGTCAGGTAACGACGCATGTCCACCACCGCATCCACGTGCTCAATCATCATGGGGCACTCTTCCACACAGGCCCGACAGGTGGTACAGGACCACAGTGTCTGGCTGTCGAGAATGCTTTCCACCAGCGGCTTGTCGGGGCAGCCGGTACGGGCGGCCTGCTCCTGGCCCGGGTGGGGGCTGCCGTGGTAGTTCACTTCCTCCTGAGCGGCCAGGCTGGTCACCATGTCCTGGATCAGCTTCTTCGGGTTGAGCGGCTGGCCGGCGGCAAAGGCGGGACACTTGCTCTCGCAGCGACCGCATTGCACGCAGGCGTCGAAACTCAGCAACTGGTTCCACTTGAAGTCGGTGACCTTCTCTACGCCCAGCTTGCCGGCGTTCAGATCCAGCGCCTTGAGACCGGTATCGCGGCCACCATTGAAACGGGCCGGACGGCGATGAAACGCCAGATGCAGGGCACCGGCAAAGGCGTGCTTCATGGGGCCGCCCCAGGTCATGCCGAACACCATCTCACCCAGGCCCCAGACACAGGCGGCCAGCAACAGCAGGGCCAGCAGACCGCTGCCGAACCCTTCGGGCAGGATGCCGGTAGCCGGCAGAGTGGCCAGGAAAAAGCCGATGGAAAAGGCCATCAGGCTCTTGGGCAGGCGCTGCCAGGGGCCTCTGGAAAGACGGGAATGAGGCAGCTCGTCGGCCGACTTGCGACGGCGCAGCCACACAAAAATCGCGCCTGTCATCATCAGCAGGCTGGCCGCCAGCAGCGGCCAGGTCAGCCAGGCGGTCTTCAAACCAAAACCATGCACCAGCACCACCAGTACCAGCGCCAGCACAAAGCCGCCGCCGGTGGCCACGTGGGTATTGGACATGTACTTGTCACGGGCGACCACATGGTGCAGGTCAACCAGATAACGCCTCGGCATGGCGGCCAGCCCCTGCCAGAACGAAACCGGGCTCGGCTGCCCCTGGCGCCAGAGGCGGACTCGCCGCAGTGCCCCGACAAAGCCCAGGGCGAAGGCGAGCAATAACAAATAGGGGATCACAGGCTCAAACATAAGGGCTTACCTCATGGTGCCGGAGCAGGCTCCGGCACCTTTCAGATCAGAAGTCCTTGCACAGGCGAAGGGCGTCGTAGATGGCAGCATAGGTGTTGCGCTGGGATACGCAGTCACCAAGACGGAACAGCAAATATCCCTGACCGTCGTGAGACAGGCTCGGTTGGGGCTTGGCCGCATAGAGGGCTTCCAGATCGATCTGCCCCTTGTTGACGGAGTCGGCCTTCAGCTCGTAGTAAAGCCGCTCGTCGGAACGAACACCGTTCTCCACCACGATTTGATCCACCACCCGCTCTTCCTTCTGGCCGGTGTACTCGTTTTCGAGTACCGCCACCAGCTTGTCCCCTTCCCGGTACACCTGATGCAGCGCCAGATCGGAAGTCATGATCACCTCACGCTCGTACAGCGAACGGTAATAGGTGGGGAAGGTGGTACCGCCGATGGCCGCGCCCGGCTTGATGTCGTCGGTGACCATTTCCACCAGGCTGCCCTTGGAAGCCAGGTAATCGGCCACCGACATGCCACTGAATTCACAGATGGTGTCATAGACCAGCACATTCTTGCCCGGTTCTACCTTGCCGGACAGGATGTCCCAACTGCTGATCACCAGGCCTTCTTCTGCGCCCCACTCCGGGTTCTGCTCGATGAAGGGGGTTCCGCCTACCGCCAGGATCACCACATCCGGATTTTCCGCCATCATGGCAGGCATATCGGCCGCGGTATTCAGACGCACATCCACCTTCAGGCGTGCCAGTTCCAGGGAGAACCAGCGAGTGATGCCGGCAATCTGATCACGCTGGGGTGCCTTCGCCGCCAGGGTAATCTGTCCGCCCAGCTCGGGGGCTTTCTCGAACAGCACCACATCATGGCCGCGTTCGGCACTGACCCGGGCCGCTTCCATACCGGCAGGACCGCCACCGACCACCACTACCTTGCGCTTGGGCCCGCTGCTGGGCTCAATGATATGCGGCATGGTCGACTCACGTGACGTCGCCGCGTTCTGGATGCAGAGTACATCCAGCCCCTGGTACTGACGGTCGATACAGTAGTTGGCGCCCACGCACTGGCGAATTTGATCGACCTGGCCCAGCTTGATCTTGGCGATCAGGTGCGGGTCGGCCATGTGTGCCCGGGTCATGCCCACGAAGTCGACATAACCGCCTTCGATGATACGCTGGGCCTGGGTGGGATCCTTGATGTTCTGGGCGTGGATCACCGGTACCGTCACCACCTCCTTGATGCCCGCCGCCAGGTGCAGGAAGGGCTCGGGCGGATAGCTCATGTTGGGGATAACGTTGGCCAGGGTATTGTGGGTGTCGCAGCCGGAGCCGATCACCCCAAAGAAATCCACCATGCCGGTGTCGTCGTAGTACTTGGCAATCTGCTTCATGTCGTCGTGGCTGAGGCCGTCCGGATGGAACTCGTCACCACAGATACGCATACCCACCACGAAATCGGGCCCGACTTCGGCACGCACCGCCTTGAGTACTTCCAGACCGAAGCGCATGCGGTTTTCGAAGCTGCCACCCCACTCGTCGGTGCGCTTGTTGACCCGCGGGCTCCAGAACTGATCGATCAGATGCTGGTGCACGGCAGACAGTTCAACGCCGTCCAGCCCGCCTTCCTTGGCACGACGGGCGGCCTGGGCGTAGTCACCGATGATGCGCTGTATTTCTTCCGGCTCGATGACCTTGCAGGTGGCACGGTGCACCGGCTCGCGGATACCACTCGGGCTGACCAGAGTACTCCAGTTATGGCCGTCCCAACGGGAACGACGGCCCATGTGGGTGATCTGTATCATGATCTTGGCACCATGCTTGTGCATGGCATCGGCCAGGTTCTGGAAGTGGGGAATGATGCGGTCGGTACTCAGGTTGACCGAGCTCCACCATTCCTGGGGGCTGTCGATGGACACCACGCTCGAGCCGCCACAGATGGCCAGCCCCAGGCCGCCCTTGGCCTTTTCTTCGTAATATTTGACGTAACGTTCTGTGGTCATGCCGCCGTCGGTGGCATACACCTCGGCATGGGCCGTGCTCACCACCCGGTTACGAATGGTGAGCTTGTTGATATTCATGGGTTGAAACAAGGCGTCGAACTGTCCCATCCTGGATCCCTCTGCTGACTTGTCTGGCGGCCGGCAACCGGCCCGCCGAAAACTACTATCCTGTCGCGATGACCACGCAGGCGGTGCATCTTAACGCGGGCTGACCTCGAACAGGCCGTAGTCACAGCCGGTCTGGGAGCCGCTCTGGGTCTGGCGAGCGACAGTACGCACCGCCAGTCCCAGGCTTTCGGCAATCTGGTCGACCGCACCGGCAAACCAGCCGGTGAACATGTAATCCACCATGCGGTCCACCTTGCCGTACTGGTAGACGAAGGCGGAGTGATCCAGACGAACCCTGGCGGTACCGGCGGCGATATCCAGGCTTTCGATGGTGAACAGACCCCAGCCACGCTGAGACAGGCGCTTCATGTAGTGTTCGAACACGGCGTCACCGCTGATGCCGTGACACTCGGCTTCCTTTTCACACCAGTGCCAGGCAGACTTGTAACCGGCCTTGTACAGGATCTCGGCATAGCGCTCCGGGCCCAGCTCTTCTTCGATCGCCATGTGGTTGTTGACGAAGAAGTGGCGCGGCACATACAGCATGGGCAGCGCGTCCGTAGTCCAGACGCCGGTTTCATTGCTCACTTCAATTGGCATTTCGGGTGCATGTACTGACATTGTGATTCTCCTTTAACTTACCTGTTATGGCTTATGCGCCCCAGACGTCTTTCAGCACACGCATCCAGTTGCCGCCCATGACTTTTTCTACCTGACGTGGTGAGAAACCGTGACGCAGCAGGGCCTCGGTCAGATTGGGGAATTCACCGATGGTACGGATCCCCTCGGGATTGATGATCTCGCCAAAGCGGGTCAGACGACGGGCATAGCCCTTGTCGTGAGTCAGCCATTCGAAGAAATTCTGATCATGACCCTGGGTAAAGTCGGTTCCGATACCGATGGAATCTTCACCCACCAACTCCATCACATAGGCGATGGCCTCGACATAGTCGTCGATGGTGGAATTGATGCCGTTTTTCAGGAAGGGGGCGAACATGGTCACCCCGACAAAGCCGCCGTGATCGGCGATGAAACGCAGCTCTTCGTCGGACTTGTTGCGCGGGTGGTCTTTCAGGCCGGCCGGCAGACAGTGGGAATAGCACACCGGCTTGCCGGACTCGAGGATCACTTCCTTGGAGGTCTGGGCGCCCACATGAGACAGATCACACATGATGCCGACCCGGTTCATTTCGGCCACCACCTCGCGGCCAAAGCCGGACAGGCCGCCATCGCGTTCGTAACAGCCGGTGCCCACCAGGTTCTGGGTGTTGTAGGCCATCTGCACTATGCCCACGCCCAGTTGCTTGAAGATTTCCACATAACCCAGCTGATCTTCGAAGGCATGGGCGTTCTGGAACCCGAGGATCACGCCGGTGCGGCCTTCTTCCTTGGCCTTGAGGATGTCGGCGGTAGTGCGCACCGGACGGATCAGGTCGGCATGCTCCTGGTAGTAGCGATTAAAGGCGGCAATGTTGTTGACCGTGCCCTGAAACCCTTCCCATACCGACACGGTACAGTTGGCGGCGGTGAGGCCGCCACGACGCATGTCCTCAAACAGTTCCCGCCCCCAGTTGGCGATGATCAGGCCATCGATGACGACTGCCTGCTTGTGTAGTTCAGCTGCATTTTGCATAGCCAGACCTTCCTTGAATAAATGTGGCTGGTGGTATGGAGACCACCGGATTCAAGGGCAGTCTAGCCCGCAGCCATGCTCGCCCGCTGGCTGAAAACGACGAGCACATAGCCAAAAACGTCACGCCTGACGACAAACTCCGGAAAGTAAAAAGCCCCGCGATGCGGGGCTTGTCGATACAGTGCTATATCTTCCGGGGCTACAAGGTCACAGAGGCAAAGGTGGGCTCACCCTTCGCCGAATCCAGCTGGATATGCATGACCAGGTTGGGCAGAACCGGGGTGGTTGGTCTGGAGGCGGAACGACTACAGCGGTCATCTCGCGGTGGTACCCCGAAGTTCTCCCGGTAGCATTTGCTGAAATGAGGCGTCGACACAAAGCCGCAGGCGGTAGCGATGTCGATTATCGACAGCGAGGTCTGGCGCAACAGCTGCCGGGCCCGTTTCAGCCGCAGATTGAGGTAATAGCGGGAGGGGGAACATTTTACATGACGCTGAAACAGTCGTTCGACCTGACGCCGGGACAACCCCACATAACAGGCCAGCTCGTCCAGAGTGATCGGCTCTTCCAGGTTGGCTTCCATCAACGCCACCACCTCGGCCAGCTTGGGTTGGGCCGTACCCACCATATGGCGCAGCGGCACCCTCTGCTCTTCCTGCCCCTCGCGAATACGTTCACACAGAAACATGTCGCAAATAGCGGTACTCAGGGCGCTGGAATGTTCCTTCTCGATCAGATGCAGCATCATGTCCATCGGCACTGTGCCGCCGCTGCTGGTCAGACGGTCCCGATCGATGCAATAGAGGGCGCTGCTGGTTTCCAGCTGGGGGAAAGCTTCTTTGAACGAGGCCATGTATTCCCAGTGCAGGGTGCAACGATAACCGCTCAGTACACCGGCATCGGCCAGCAGATAACTGCCGGTACAGACGGCTCCGAGTTTGATCCTACGCCTGGCCAGCTGCTGCAGCCAGACACGCAGGTTACGGCTGCGGGCATTGACCACCCCTACCCCGCCGCAGAGGATCATCATGTCCAGGTGACCACAATCTTGAATACTGTGATCCGGGGTAATCAGCATATGGTCGCTGGCCCGCACCGGGGCTCCGGTTTCGGACAGCATCACCCATTCATAGAGGGGCTGACCCGATAACTGATTGGCCATGCGCAGGGGCTCGATGGCGGAAGCCAGGGAAATCATGGTGAAATTGTCTATTAGTAGGAAACCGACACGTTGTGTTTGGCTCATTTCGCTTGCTCCTGGTCCCTGTACAACCGCAGTCGGGATCCCTGTTGATACGATGGCGTCACGATAACTGGACGTGAACATTTAAATTACAAATGCTCACATTTGCGAAACATATACCATAAGTGAGATTTCGGAAACCCGATCACAGGTAATTTTCAGGCGTTCAGTGATAACTTGTGACGAAGCTATGATAATTCCGTCCTGATGGACGTCGTCAAAGACTCGCTCGCTGTCGGCATGCCCCCGCAAGAGCATGAGGACACAGCCAGTTCCCTCATATTCATCAGCCAGAATCAGCAAGATACGCGCCATTTTTTCACGCCATAAAAAGATAAAAAAACCCTCGTCAAACAGGTGTTTGCCGAGGGTTTTCGGTAAAAAATCGTTATTTGTTGCGAGAATGTTCGGCCGAACGACCGATACCGCACCAGAGCGGGGCAGTACAGCCCCGAAAAAGCACATTAAAAAAGGGGCTTTCGCCCCTTTTGTTACCATTCGATATCAGGCTCAGGATGCCGGTGGCACCTTTACCGGTGCTTCCATGGTGACCGGCGAGTCGACCGTCACCGGCTGGGTGACGGGCACCTCCTGATGCAGGGCTCGGTACAGACCCCACATCATGATCAGGATGACGAACGAGAAGGGAAAAGCCGCAATAATGGCCGCGGTCTGCAGCGCCTTGAGACCACCGGCCAACATCAGTATGGCCGCCACCGCCGCCACCGCCATACTCCATAATACTCGCTGACTGCGCGGAGGATGTTCGTTGCCCAGCGACAATATGGTGGTCACGACCAGGGTGCCGGAGTCGGCAGAGGTAATGAAGTAGAGTGCCACCAGCAGGGTCGACAAGATCGCAGCCAGCGTGCCCATGACACCACCATCCAGCTGGGACAGGGTTGCATACAGGGCCGAGGTGACATTTTCGCCCACCGCCGTCACTATGCCGGCCTGCCCCACGGCCGCCACCGCTTCTCCGGCAGCATTGGTAACCGTATGGGTCAGCTCAAGATAAAGGGCGGTACCACCGAACATGGTCAGCCAGAGCATACCCAGCAGAGTCGGCACCAGCAGCACACCACAGATAAACTCGCGAACGGTGCGCCCCTTGGAAATTCGGGCAATAAACATGCCGACGAAGGGTGACCAGGACATCCACCAGGCCCAGTAGAACACGGTCCACCAGGACTGCCACTGGCTGTCTTTGCTGGCATCGGTCCAGGTACTGAGCGCCACCACATGGGTCAGGTAATCACCGATGCCCTGCACATAGCTCAGCAACAGATAACGGGTGGGGCCGTAGCACAACAGGAACAACAGAATGGCGGCGGTAAACCACATGTTGATGACCGACAGCCATTTTACGCCCCGCCCCAGCCCGGACAGCACCGACAGGGTGGCAATCAGCGAGATCACCACTATCAGGATCAGCTGATTGCTGGTGCTGATTTCCATACCGACCAGGTGGTTCATACCGGTGTTGATCTGGGCGACACCCAGGCCGAGAGAGGTCGCCACCCCGAAGATGGTACCGAATACCGCCAGCACATCCACAGTGTGTCCCATCCAGCCGTAGATGCGCTTGCCAATCAACGGATAGAGCGCCGAGCGAATGGTCAGCGGCAATCCCTTGCGGTAGGAAAAATAGGCCAGGGTCAGCCCCACTACCACATAGATGGCCCAGGGATGCAGACCCCAGTGGAAGAAGGTCAGCCGCATGGCCACTTCGGCCGCTTCCGGCGTCATGCCTTCGGTAATGAAGGGGTTACTCTGAAAATGGTAGATGGGCTCGGCGATAGACCAGAACACCAGGCCAATGCCCATGCCGGCGCTGAACAACATGGCAAACCAGGAAAACAAACTGTATTCCGGGCGGGAATCATCGGCTCCCAGGCGCAAACTGCCAAACCGGCTAAAGGCCAATACCACACAGAACACCAGCATCAACGTCAGAATGGCGATGTAATACCATTTGAAATTGTTGATGAGATATCCCGATACGCTTTCAAACAAGCTGGTCGCCGCATCGGGTAACAAGGCGCCTCCCACCACAAATAAGGTAACGATAATCATGGAACTGATCGTCGCCGCCGGGCTCATTCCTTTCAAAAGTCCATCTTTGCCTAACATAGGACAAGATCTCCGTCGGGTTGGTAAACATCAAAACGGCAACCGGGGGCCAGGGGTCCTGCCGGCCCGGCGCTTGCCGGTACAACTTTTGTCCATAACGCCAGCTGGCTGTCGTTATGGGCAAAAACTGACCTCTATAACAACAGCTATCACCCCGGTACAGTTTCCCCGATACGACACCCGGTTACGTCTGTGCGTCCTACCGGCCGCTTACCATCCTGAATGCGACATATGAACCAAAGAACAACTGCAGTGGGAAAAGCCGTGGAATAGGGTGTAACGTTATGAATAAATCAAGGAGAAGGACCAGATGATTACCGAGCTTATCGATCAGGACGACTTGCATGACAAGTAGCAGGCAAGGAAAAAGCAGCTGTCGCTGGTGAAGTGCAGTCACAGGCTGAATGAGACACTGTCACCTCCGAAACAGGAGTTATGGCAGAACGGCGGGCACCAAGCCGTAACTCTGCATCCCGAAGTACCGAAAGTATATTCTGGAGTGCCTCACTAACTAATTGATATCCGCTATTACGGCCGGATGAATCTATCAAAGCACACCTGATCATAAATTATTCTGGTGACGCGGGTATACAGGCCATAAAGCCGTCATCATTTCCAATTGCATTGTCAGCAGAACAAAGGGGCGCCTGGAGGCCCCCAATGGTTATGGCTTGACCGTTTATGAATCAATACATTACCGATACGACACGCCATATACAGGCCGCACTGCTCAGCGTATTCGAGCGCAGACGGTGTACAAGTCCTTTTAACGGTAAAATGGTACTGGTCGCAAACAAGCAGGGGAGACTCTCTGGAGGACAGTCCGTCTCGTCGGATACTGACTGTTGATTGCGGTGCTACGCCCATGCTACAGGCTCGAGCATATCTCATGATCCCGATAGCGACAAAAACCGGAGAAACTAAGTTAATTGTGTCACAACCCAAATAGCTTGCCTGAATACGACATAATAACCACGGATCTATTGCCCGGCGGAAACCGGCGGCATAGGCTGTGGCGATAATGAACCGAGGAGGACAGAGCCATGATGATTACCGAGCTTATCGATCAGGACGATTTACGTGCCCAGTTGCAGGCCTGGGGGCTTGAGGGGGCAAGGCAGCTGTCGCTGGTGGAGTGCAGTAACAGGCTGAATGAGGCGCTGTCGGGTCCGGAGCAGGAGTTATGGCAAGAACGGCTGGCGTCGTTGCTGGTCAAACGGGAACTCTTGCATCCCGAAGTACAGGCCATGCTGGACGCCTGCATGAAATAAACGTCACTTCCGCGTAGGCGGAGAGCCATGGCAAAGGGCACTGGATTCCCGCCTGCGCGGGAATAACGGTAGAAAATCAGCGGAAATAACAAGGGGGAGCCGATGGCTCCCCCTTTGAATTCACCTTATTCGGACAACTCGACGGACAGGGTCTGCCCGCCGGCGCGACCGGTGGCATGGTCGATAAAGGTATCCGAGTACCAGTCGATGAAGTTCACCACACCAAATTCATAGGTAGGCGAATAAGGACCGGGCTCATAGGCCACCGAGTTGATGCCCCGCTGGTTTTCTTCGGCCAGGGTTCTGTCCTGGGCATTGGTGGCGTCCCACACCCGGCGCAGTTTTTCCACGTCGTAGTCGACCCCTTCCACCGCGTCCTTGTGTACCACCCACTTGGTGATCACCTTGGTTTTCTGCGGGCCTATCGGCACAACCTGGAAAGTAACCAGATGATCGCTCTGGCCATGATTCCAGGAGTTGGGCAGGTGCAGGATGCGCAGCGAGCCCAGCTCCCGGTTCTTGACCCGGCCCAGGGTCTTCTCGCAGGCATGGGTTCCGTCTATGGTCATGGCCACCTTGCCTTCGGCCAGCGGCATCCGCACCATGCGGTTGCGCAGCCCGAACGACACATGGTGATGGGGAATGTTCTCCGCATCCCATTGCTCGCCCATGCGCGCCACGTGGGCCTTGAAGGCGTCGGTGGCACGGGGATCCGTGGTGTCGTCAAACTCCAGCAGGGTATTGAGCAACTCGGGGTGCGAGCCGTTGCAATGGTAACACTCGCGGTTGTTCTCTATTACCAGCTTCCAGTTGGCATCCTCGACGATTTCGGACTGCACCGCCACCTTGGCGTTTTCCAGGTCGTAGGGTTCCAGGTAACGCTCCAGCTCCGCCAGAAAATCATCTATTGCGGGCGGGTTGTCGGCCAGGCTGATGAAGATATAACCGCCGGCGGTCTTGGTGTGCACCTGCTTCAGCGGGAAGTCGGCCTTGTTGAAGCTGTCCCCCATGTCGTTGCCGGCATAGAGCAGGTTGCCATCCAGCTCATAGGTCCACTGATGGTAGGGACAAACCAACTTGGCCACCTTGCCTTTTTTCGAGGTACAAAGGCGTGATCCCCGATGACGGCAGACATTATGAAACGCCTGAATGCCCTGCTTGTTACGTACTATGGTAATGGGATTATTACCCACCTCCAGAGTCATGAAGTTGCCCACTGTGGGGATTTCGCAGGTCAGGCCGACGAAGAGCCATTCCTTGCAGTAGATCTGCTCCATGTCGGCGGCAAAGACGTCGGGGCTGTTATAAAACGCCTGGGGGAGTGAATAGCCGGGACGACGCTGCTGCAACATCTGCACTGCATCACCCAGGCCGGGGGCTGTGCCTAACAATGCGGTGTTGATCTGCTCCATGTTTGCTGCTTCCTTTGCTGTTGATATTGAGCTGTGTCTCTGCCACCTGAGCTGGACACCAGTGACGCTATTCTCACCAAGGCCATCATCTCGTGGTTGTCTGAAAACGACCCGACTGCAGATGATTTCCGACCTCTCCGCCCCCGCCCCGCCCTATATGCGCCTGCTCATGAACAAAAACGGGGCTGGCAGGTATCTGCATGTCGTTTCTGGACAATCAGCAACGGCAAAAGTGCACAAAAATGCCGGCATAAGGACAATCAGGCGAAGCCCAGACGGAGAACAGCGATGAATCAGGATTTTATCTCACCCATCAATACCCAGACATGGAGCAACGGGCGCCATCCGGTGCGGTGCGTCCGGGTCATACAGGAAACCTGGGACGTCAGGACCTTCTGCTTTACCGCAGAAAGCCCCCTGCTGTTCTTCTTCAAGCCCGGGCAGTTCGTTACCCTGGAACTGGAAATAGAAGGGCAAACGGTGATGCGCAGCTACACTATCGCCTCTTCTCCTTCCGTGCCCTACAGCTTCTCCATTACCGTCAAGCGGGTACCCGGCGGCGAGGTGTCCAACTGGCTGCACGACAACCTGAACGAAGGGGACGCACTGGCGGTCCATGGCCCAGTCGGCAACTTCAACTGTATCGACTTCCCCAATGACAAGGTGCTGCTGCTCTCCGGCGGCGTTGGTATCACCCCGGTGATGTCCATGGCCCGCTGGTGGTTCGACACCAATGCCGACGTCGACATCCATTTCGTGCACAGTGCCCGCACGCCCAAGGATCTGGTGTTCTACCGGGAGCTGCAGCACATGGACTCGCGGCTGAACAATATTCACCTCAGCCTGATCTGCGAGCGTACCGACATCGGCGAAACCTGGAGTGGCTTCAAAGGCTACCTTAACGGTTCCATGCTTGCCCTGATCGCCCCGGACTTCATGGAGCGGGAAATCTTCTGCTGTGGGCCCAATCCCTACATGCGGGCGGTACGCACCCTGCTCCAGAACAGCGGCTTCCCGATGGAGCACTACCACGAGGAAAGCTTCGGCGCGACACCGGTAGATGTGGCCGAAGACGTCGAAGAGCAAGCCCGCGATGCGGTCGAGCTGGCCGAGGAGCTGGAGCGTACCGAAGACCGGCTGACGGTGTCGTTCCAGGACAGCGATTTGCAGGTGGAGATAATGCCGGGCGAAACGCTGCACAGCGCCGCGGCCCAGGTAGGCCTGCACATTCCCAAGGCCTGCGGCATGGGTATCTGCGGCACCTGCAAGGTGCAGGTGGTAAGAGGCGAAGTCACCATGGATCACAACGGCGGTATTACGGATGAAGACATCGCCGACGGTTATGTACTGAGCTGCTGCAGCGTGCCTCAGGGCAATGTGGAAGTGGCGTTCTAACCTCAGACAGGCACCTTGAGTTATTGAATGTGAATTAATTAAGGTCGGTCCACTTTGCTGGTCTGGGCGGTATGCCCCGACCAGCTTTTTTATGGGCCCTGCCCGGTGGGTTACACTCGATACCCTGGTTAAGATGCAGCCACCTCCGTATAGGCCGAGCTCCATGGCACTGGACACCAGGCTCCCGCCTGTACGGGCACGACAATTGAGGGGGGCGCGGGAACGACAACAGAAGACTCACGGAAGACGGTGGAAAATACAGGTAGTTTGTCTGCAATATAAAGGCCGCCATCCGGCGGCCTGTTTCAGATAGGAATATAGCGGGAACTGTGGCTTTAGGCCTTGGTAGAGGCCGCACTCAGTGAAGAAGGCGTCTGCCCCAAGCCACCAAGCTGGCGGCGACGATGCCAGAGCAGCACGGTAATCAGGGCATAGAGACCAATCACCACCAGCCCTATCCACTCTATCTTCAATGGTGTGAACTGGAACAACAGCACCAGGCCAAACATCAGGCTCCAGTTAAAGGCCACATAACGCACCGGCCCCAACTTTTCCGCCTCGATACGCAGATTAGTGGTGTAGAGCCGGATCAGCGAGTCCAGAGAGTTGATCACGAAGATGACGCCGACCACTACCATCGCCAGGTTCAGCAGGCCGTCGATGGCCAGACTCTGCTCGAAATGCACATAGAGCACGGAAAACCAGATGGCGATGGGAATGGACGGTACCACCAGCATGGACACACACAGCTGCCAGGCCTTGAGTCCGCCAGAAAAACGGGCCACGAACTGACCGATCATGATGCTCCAGGAGAACCACCAGAACAGGTAGAAGGCGTGATAGTCGGTGATGGGCGCCACAAACTGATGAATATTGGTAAAATACTCGCCAATGCCGGCCACCGTATTCCCCAGCCCCTGCACACCGGCTCCGGTATTCAGCCACATGGCGGCGATCAGGGCGATAAACAGCCAGGTCGAGGCCACACTCAGCAGTTTCACATAACGCACGTCCGAGCTGGACCAGACCGCCGCCAGCACCACCAGTGCCACCAGGCCATAGGTCATGGCCGGCGAGATGCCTTCGATATAAGTGGGCAGATAGCTGAGAAACAGGAAGCCGGTGAAGGCGCAGGTACCTATGATCACCAGGTTGTTGACAAACTTGACCACAGGCAGCTCGAACAGCCGGACCCTGGGCTCAATCAGCACGAAGTAGAAGGTGGTCAGAAAATAGAAGCCCCAGACCAGAAAGCCCCAGAAGCCGAACTCGATGGCCAGGGGGTTGGCAAACCCGTATTCGGCTTCACTGGCATAAACCGGAAATTCGGTCAGCGGAAACATGATCAGGCCTACGTCCAGGCCCGAGGTAAACAGGATTGCGATAAAGGTAAATAAGGAGGTGGGCATATCGCCCTTGCAACGAAGATTCCCGTAGCGAAGCAGGATCACCACCGACGCCAGCAGGGTAAAAACAATAGCAACAGATAACACCATTTCCATGAGTAACATCCTTTTGTCTCGATTCCATGACACATCGTTAAATTAGCTTAATACCGTCCATCGGTTTCTCTGATCTGTGAACACCCCGCTGCGAACATGATCCGGTTTGCCTGTAGCTAGGCTGCCAGATGTTAATTGAACGATCAATTAATTTAACTTTAGATAACATTCCCTACAGAACAAGCACTGGATACGTCACCTACCTATCTGGATGCGACGGCGGAAAAGCGGCGAGGGAAAACAGGAGTCAGATGGATGTGCTTTCAGAGAAACAAACAAAGGGATAAGAGACTGCAGCAGCGAGGTTAAGGGGTGTCACCTCCGCGCAGGCGGAGATCCACGGTAAAGGACGCTGGATGCCCGTCTTCGCTCTGAGGGATCCCCAAAAAAATGAGGGCGCCTGTCAGACAGGCGCCCTCTTTTTTGATGTCCGTTCAACCTATAACGGAGACTTACCGACTCCCCTGCTCACTCCCGGCCTCAAGATGGTCCAGCTGCTCGCGGGTAAAGGCATAGAACTTCTGCTGCCAGTCGGACAGGGCATGCGTATCCGTGCCCAGCACCTGCACCGCCGTCACCTTGTATTCCGGGCAGTTGGTGGCCCAGTCGGAGTTATCGGTGGTGATCACGTTGGCACCGCTGTGCGGGAAGTGGAAGGTGGTATACACCACTCCCGGCTGCATGCGCTTGCTCAACCTGGCCTTCAGCACCGTATTGCCGGTGCGGCTGGCGATGGTCACCGGCTGACCGTCCGCTATCTGCCTGAGCTGGGCATCGTGCGGATGGATTTCCAGCACGTCCTCGCTGTGCCAGACGTTGTTGTCGGTGCGCCGGGTCTGGGCACCGACGTTGTACTGGCTGAGGATACGCCCCGTGGTCAGCAACAACGGGTAGCTTTCCGACACCTTCTCGGTGGTGGGAATGAACTCGGTCACCACCATGCGCCCCAGGCCGATGGGGAAGCTGTCGCCGTGCATGATGGGCATACCGTCCGGATGCTCGTCGTTGCAGGGCCACTGTATGCTGCCCAGCTCGTCCAGCTTGTCGAAGCTGACATTGGTGAACGAGGGCGTCAGGCTGGCGATTTCATCCATGATCTCGGAAGGATGATCGTAATGCATCGGGTAGCCGAGGGCATTGGCCAGCGCCATGGTGACTTCCCAATCTTCCTTGCCCGCCAGCGGCGGCATCACCTTGCGCACCCGGTTGATGCGGCGCTCGGCGTTGGTGAAGGTGCCGTTCTTCTCCAGGAAGGTGGAGCCGGGCAGGATCACATGGGCGAACTTGGCGGTCTCGTTCAGGAAGAGATCCTGCACGATAAGCAGCTCCAGCGAGCGCAGCGCCGCCTCCACATGATGGGTGTTGGGATCCGACTGGGCGATGTCCTCCCCCTGCACATACATGGCCTTGAATTCGCCATTGATGGCGGCATCGAACATGTGCGGAATTCGCAGCCCCGGCTCGGCATCCAGGCTGACGCCCCAGGCCGCCTCGAACCGGTGGCGGATCTGGTCGTTGTTGACCGGCTGATAACCGGGCAGCTCGTGCGGGAAAGAACCCATGTCGCAGGAGCCCTGCACGTTGTTCTGGCCCCGCAACGGGTTGACCCCGACCCCGGGTCGGCCGATATTGCCGGTGGCCATGGCCAGGTTGGCGATACCCATTACCATGGTCGAGCCCTGGCTGTGCTCGGTGACGCCCAGACCATAATAGATGGCGCCGTTGCCGGCGGTGGCATACTGACGGGCGGCCCGGCGAAGCGTCTCCGCCGACACGCCAATCACGTCCGCCATCTGTTCGGGAGCATGACGCTCTTCGGCAACAAAGGCACGCCAGGCGAGGTAATCCTCCGGTTCACAGCGCTCGGCTACAAAGGCTTCGTTTTCCAGACCTTCGGTGACCACCACATGGGCCAGGGCGTTGATCAGGGCCACGTTGGTACCGGGCCGTATCGGCAGGTGAATACCCTCGCCCGCATGGGGGGTGTCCAGCAAATCAATCTGACGCGGGTCGGCCACAATCAGGCTGGCCCCTTCGCGCAGACGCTTGCGCATCATGGAGCCGAAGACAGGGTGGGCGTCGGTGGGGTTGGCGCCAATCACCATGATGCAGTCGGCTTCCATCACGGAGTCGAAGTCCTGGGTGCCCGCCGACTCGCCCAGTGTCATCTTGAGGCCATAGCCGGTGGGGCTGTGACAGACCCGGGCACAGGTGTCGGTGTTGTTGTTACCCAGCGCCGCCCGGATCAGCTTCTGCACCAGATAGGTTTCTTCGTTGGTGCAGCGAGACGAGGTAATGCCGCCCACGCTCTTGCGGCCATGCAACTCCTGCACTTCGCGCAAACGGCGAGCGGAAAAGGCGATGGCCTCCTCCCAGCTGACTTCGTTCCAGGGATCATCGATGGACGCCCGTATCATCGGCTTGGTCAGCCGGTCCTTGTGGGTGGCATAGCCGAAGGCGAAGCGCCCCTTGACGCAGGAATGACCATGGTTGGCGCTGCCGCCCTTCCAGGGGGTCATACGGATGACCTTGTCGCCTTTCATTTCGGCCTTGAACGAGCAGCCCACGCCACAGTAGGCACAGGTGGTGATCACGCTGTGCTCGGGCTGGCCCTGATCGATGACCGATTTTTCCATAAGAGTCGAGGTCGGGCAGGCCTGTACGCAGGCACCGCAGGAGACACAGTCCGATTCAACGAAATTGGTGTTCTTGCCGGTCGACACCTTGGAGTCGAAGCCCCGGCCTTCGATGGTCAGGGCGAAGGTGCCCTGCACCTCGCCACAGGCCCGCACACAGCGGGAGCAAGCGATACACTTGCTGGGGTCGAAGCTGAAATAGGGATTGCTTTCGTCCTTGACCGCCTCCAGGTGGTTCTCGCCGTCGAAGCCGTAGCGCACTTCGCGCAGGCCCACGGCACCCGCCATGTCCTGCAACTCGCAGTCGCCGTTGGCCGGGCAGGTCAGGCAGTCGAGGGGATGATCGGAGATATACAGCTCCATCACATTGCGGCGCAGTTTGGCCAGCGCCCGGGTCTGGCTGCGTACCACCATGCCCGGCTCGACCGGCGTGGTGCAGGAGGCGGGATAACCACGCCGCCCCTCGATTTCCACCGTGCACAGCCGGCAGGAGCCAAAGGCTTCCATGTTATCGGTGGCGCACAGCTTGGGGATGTTGATGTCGGCCCGGGCCGCCGCGTGCATCACGGAAGTCCCTTCGGGCACAGTGACCTCGACACCGTCTATGTTCAGGGTGATCAGGTTTTCCGACAGCCGGGCCGGCGTCCCGTAATCCTTCTCGGGATAAAAATGTTCAACCATCTTTTACGCCCCCTTCGAGTCGTTGAAATCTTCGGGAAAATACTGGAGTGCGCTCTTCACCGGGAAGGGTGTCATGCCGCCCATGGCGCACAGGGAGCCGTGGATCATGGTGTCGCACAGGTCTTCCAGCAATTCGATATTGGCGGCCCTGTTGTCGCCCTCGATGATCCTGTCGATCACCTCGACCCCGCGTACCGAGCCAATCCGGCAGGGAGTACACTTGCCGCAGGACTCTTCGACACAGAATTCCATCGAGAAACGGGCCTGCTCGGCCATGTTGACCGTGTCGTCAAACACCACCACGCCCCCATGACCGAGCACGGCACCAATCTTGGTGAAAGACTCGTAATCCAGCAGTACATCGAACTGCTCCGGCGCCAGATAGGCGCCCAGCGGGCCGCCCACCTGCACGGCGCGCACCGGCCGGCCGCTGCGGGTACCGCCGCCGAATTCATAAATCAGATCATGCAGGCGCTGGCCGAACGCCAGCTCCACCAGGCCGCCCCGTTCCAGGTTGCCGGCCAGCTGAAACGGCAGTGTGCCCTTGGATCGCTCGTAGCCGTAATTGGCGTAATAGGCGGCGCCCTCGCTGAGGATGGCGGGAATGGCGGCGAAGGTGAGCACGTTGTTGACCACGGTCGGCTGACCGAACAGGCCGACGATGGCGGGCAACGGTGGCTTGGCGCGAACCATGCCGCGCTTGCCTTCCAGACTTTCCAACAGCGAGGTTTCTTCGCCGCAGATGTAGGCGCCGGCGCCGAGCCGTACTTCCAGCTCGAAGCGGCGGCCGCTGCCGGCAACATCGGTGCCCAGTATGCCGGCGGCGTAGGCCCGCTCGATAGCCTGGTTCAGCAGCTCATGGGCCAGCGGGTATTCTTCCCGCAGGTAGATGTAACCCTGGGTGGCGCCCACCGCCAGGCCGCTGATGATCATGCCCTCGATCAGCATATAGGGATCGCATTCCATCACCATGCGGTCGGCAAAGGTGCCCGAGTCGCCTTCATCGGCATTACAGACGATATATTTCTGTTCGGCCGGCGTGTCCAGCACCGTCTGCCACTTGATACCGGTAGGAAAGGCCGCCCCGCCCCGGCCGCGCAGACCGGACGCTTTCACGCAATCGACCAACTGCTGGGCCGACAGGCTCACCGCCTTGTCCAGCCCCTTGAAACCGTCCAGCTCACGGTAGTCGTCCAGCGATACCGGGTCCGAGATACCGATGCGAGAGAAGGTCACCCGCTGCTGCTGCTTGAGATAGGGAATTGCTTCGGTCAGGCCCTGGGCCAGTGGGTGCTCGACCGCACCGCGCTCGAAGCCGGCGTCGAACAGGGAAGACACATCGTCCAGCTCGACCGGGCCGAAGGCATAACGGCCTTCATCGGTGGATACTTCCACCAGCGGCTCCAGCCAGAACAGCCCCCGGGAGCCGTTGCGGACCAGCTCGATATCCATGCCACGCCGTTCGGCCTCGCGCCGGATCAGGGTCGCGACCTCGTCGGCACCCAGTGACAGGGCCGTGGTTTCATAGGGAACATAGACACGCAGCGTCATTATTTCAGCTCCAGTTTAAAGGTGGTCAGCTCGTCTACCAGACGGTCGAACTTGGACGGGCTCATACGACCCTTTATCTTGTCGCCGACTCTGATGGAAGGACCGGTGGCGCAGTTGCCCAGGCAATAGACCGCCTTCAGGCTGATGTCCTGGTTCGGGGTGGTCTGATCGAAGCCGATGTTCAGCTTTTCCCGCACATGGCGTTCTAGCTCACGGCTACCCTGGGCCTGACAGGCCTCGGCCCGGCAGACTTCAATCACGTGTCGGCCCGGCTTCTCGCTACGAAAATAATGATAAAAACTGATCACCCCGTGCACATCGGCCGCGGTGCTGCGTAAATGGGTCGCTATCACCGCGATGGCGGCATCGGGAATATACCCGAACTGATCCTGGATACGATGCAGGATGGGCAACAGCGCGCCGGGTTTGTGTTTTATTGACGTCACTATCGCTTCGATGGTGTCAAGAACGCCTGCTTGAGTCTCATCCATATCATCAACCTTGTAAAAACGGTCATGGAGGCTGTCTGATCAACCGCCATGAACAGTACTGTTCTGCCGGCCGCTCCTGACCGGATGATTTTTTTCAACCAAAACATGCCCTCCACCGAGAGATGGAAGGCATGAACCAGTCAACCCTATCCGTTACGCCGGGACCATACCATGGGGGTCGATCACAAATTTCTTCGCCACTCCGCCGTCAAATTCGGCATAACCCTGGGCGGCCTGATCCAGGCTTATCACCTGTACGTTGACCGCATCGGCGATCTTCACCTTGTCGAACAGAATCGCCTGCATCAGGGGTCTGTGATACTTCATCACCGGACACTGACCGGTATGGAAGGAATGGGACTTGGCCCAGCCCAGACCGAAGCGCATGCTCAGGGCACCCTGCTTGGCAGCCTCGTCGACGGCACCCGGATCTTCGGTAACATACAAGCCGGGAATGCCAATCTGGCCGCCGGCGCGGGTCAGAGCCATGGCCGAGTTCAGCACGGTAGCCGGCTGCTCCTTGCCATGGTCACAACCGCAACCGTGCGCCTCGAAGCCGACACAGTCGACGAAGGCATCGACTTCACGCTCGCCCAGTATCTGTTCAATCTTGTCTTCCATCGACCCTTCTTCGCGCAGATCTATGGTCTCGCAACCGAAGCTGCGTGCCTGGGCCAGACGGTCCGGGATCATGTCGCCAACGATGACGCAGGCGGCGCCCAGCAACTGGGCCGAGGCGGCGGCAGCCAGGCCGACCGGGCCGGCACCGGCGATATAGACGGTAGAGCCGGGGCCGACACCGGCGGTAACACAGCCGTGGAAACCGGTGGGGAAGATGTCGGACAACAGGGTCAGGTCGCGGATTTTTTCCATCGCCTGATTCGGATCCGGGAACTTAAGCAGGTTGAAGTCCGCATAGGGCACCATCACATACTCGGACTGGCCACCGACCCAGCCGCCCATGTCCACATAGCCGTAGGCGGCGCCGGGACGGGCCGGGTTGACGTTAAGGCAGATGCCGGTTTTGCCTTCCTTGCAGTTGCGGCAACGGCCACAGGCGATGTTGAACGGCACGGAAACGATGTCGCCCACCTTGAGGAACTCGACATCGCGGCCGCATTCGATGACTTGCCCGGTGATTTCGTGGCCCAGCACCAGGCCGGCTTCGGCGGTGGTTCGCCCACGCACCATGTGCTGGTCACTACCGCAGATGTTGGTCGCCACTACCTTGAGAATCACCCCGTGGTGACAGGCACGTTTTCCGATGGCCAGCTCGGGGAAGGCGATGGATTGCACCTCGACCTTGCCCGGACCGGTATAGACAACACCTCTGTTTCCGTGAATTGCGCACATAATCAGCATCCTTTTTCTTAACGGGAGTCAACGCCGGCACCTGGCCCGCGCGTCACAAACCGCGACAGGCAGCCTCTGTGCCCCTGTCAAGGTAGCCGACAGTAAACAGCCGAAGCCCTTTCGCCACATTGCTGATTAAGACACCGACATGCCAAAACGAGACATGGGATAAAACCACGGCCAACCGCAGCCCCGCGAAAGGCTTATGTGAAAAGGTCAACCTGACGCATCGGTCACCGTCACTCTTTGATCAACGACTGCACCAGATGATCGAATTCCTCCTTGAGAGCAACCTGAAAGTGGCGACAAAGCCGGGAAACAAGGTGAAATTTAGGCAGGATAATGGCGACCTCAAATTCGACCAGGGGTCTGAAAGGCCGCAAAATGACCTGACTGTCACTCCTCTTGCCGTATTCCATCGCGGTAACAGGATCGATCAGCGCATATCCAACCCCTTCATTGACCAAGGCAATCGCCGAGGGGAAAAGCTGGGTTTCGGCAACCACATTAAGCTGACAATCGTGCTTGTTTGCCAGACTCCGCAACTGCATGGTGGTTTGATGCGCATCACCCAGGGTTATCATTGGCTTGTCATCCAGATCCTCTATGGTTATTTCATCTCTGGCTGCCAGCATAGAGCCTTCGGGTAACGCACAGAGCATCTCGAACTTATAAGAAAAAACCTCCAACTCATTTTTAGACTGCGGCCTTTCGACAATGCCAAGATCGAAGTGGCCGGCGGCAACCCACTCCTCCACCTTCCTGGAAGGAAAGGTCTGCAGGGAAAGCTTCACTTCCGGGTTGTCACGCATAAAACGGGCGGCAATCTTGGGCGTGATGGTCGACAACCCCGGCATACACCCTATCTGCAGTTTACCGACCCGGCCATGTTTCAGGTTCTCGGCCAGCTCCTCGAGGTTATTCAGCGCCGTCAGCACCCGCTCTACACCTTCGGAAAAGGACTTGGCTTCTATCGTCATTTCGGTGCCGTAATGGTTCCGCTTGAACAGCAAAAAACCCATATCACTTTCGAGGTTGGCGATGGCGGTACTGACTGCCGGTTGCGTCAACCCCAATCGCCGCGCCGCCTTGCTGATGCTACCTCCACCCATAACCTCTTGAAATATATATAGTTGCTTTGCGTTTATTTTCGGGATCATGCGTTACCTCGAATCGCTTTTGCCGTTAACCAACGTTGGGTAAAAATATAATTTATACAATCATCAAAAAGTATTATTTGTTCCTATGACTGAATGGTTAACATAATCAATACATCTTCACAACAAACAAGGGATGTAGAGTGATGCACTATTTAGATGTGACGGGCCTGCTGGCCTACTTTATTTTGCTGGGATACATAGGATACCGCAGTGTCAAAAAAGTGAATTCCAGCGCCGACTTTGCCGTTGCCGGCAATAAAATAACCTGGCCCATCCTGTTTGCTACCCTGGCGGCCTCCTTCCTCGGTGGCGGCGCCTCCATGGGGCGGGCCGGGCAGGCATTTGATCACGGCTACGCCTTTATGTTCGCGGCCAGTGCCTTTCCGATTGCCACCGTGCTGACAGGGATCTTCATTGCCCCAAAACTGAAACGGTATATCGGTGCTCATACGGTGGGCGACATCATGGAACAGCAGTTCGGCCGTTATGCCCGGCTGATTACCGGACTCTTTTCACTGATATTCTGTATCGGAATCCTGGGTGCCCAGGCTCTGGCGGTCGGGACCGTGTTCAATGCCATCATCGGCATCGACATTACCACCGGCATCCTGATCGGCATGGGGGTGGTGCTGCTTTATTCCACCATTGGCGGCATGTGGGCGGTTATTCAGACCGATGTGGTGCAGTTTCTGATGCTGGCCATCTTCATGCCAATTACCCTGATGATCGGCATCAATGAAGTCGGTGGCGCGGAGCAACTGATTGCCCGGTTGCCTGACAGCCATTTCAGCATCATGGGCGATTACGGCCCCGGCATGTTCCTGAGCCTGTTTATCGCCTTTCTGCTGGGTGAAACCCTGGTGCCTCCCTATACCCAACGCGCACTGGCGGCACCCGACTCTCGCAATGCCAAGATCGGCTATACCATCTCGGGTCTGTTTGGCTTCCTGTTCTATTTTGTCAGCTCGACCATTGGCCTGATTGCCCTGATCCTCTATCCGGATATCAGCCCGGATCTGGCCATGCCCGAGCTGATCAGAACCGCCCTGCCCCTGGGCATCACCGGCCTGGTGCTCGCCTCCTTGCTGGCGGTGGTGATGTCGACTGCCGACTCCTATCTCAACTCGGCGTCGGTCATCTTCGTCAAGGATATCTACCAGAGCTTTATCAACCCCGATGTCGGCGAGAAAAAGAAACTGTGGATTGAACGTCTGGTGAATCTGTTGATAGGTATTGGCGCCATCGTGTTCGCCCTGTATGCGACCTCCATCATCGATGCTCTGCTGATCAGTTATTCGCTGTGGGCGCCGACCATTCTCATTCCCTTTGTTCTCGGTGTGCTCCTGGACCTTAAATGCAGCAAATCGGCCATCGGTGCCATCATCGCCGGTGCTCTGGTCACCATGGTATGGAAATGGGGCCCCTGGGATCTGAGCGGCATGACGGGACTGTCGGCACTGGTCGCCGGCGTATCGGCCAACCTGCTGACCTTTACCGTGATTTATCACACCTTTAAAAACGGCCGCTCGGCCACGCTTATCACCAAAAACAGTTAACAAGGAGTTCAGATATGCATTGGTTCGAATTCGCCATTTATGCCACAGCCGCCACCTGTATTCTGACGGCATTGGCTATCGGTGTTATGTCCTACAGATTCTATAAAGAAAATTAATGAACAGGGGGGCTCGCCCCCCTATCACCCCTTATTGCCCTGTTAAATAACCGATGCTCTCTGCTTTAGGCCGCTATCAGGTTCAGCAATAGCCTCCCATGGTATTCCGGGACGTCTGAACCTCAGGAGCCGTTATTTCACAGCGCACCTTGTCACTGTCATTCGAGTCAATCAGGTGATTTTATTAACATGAAACACATCATAGTGGTCGGCGCAGGTATTGTTGGCCTCTCCGTCTCCAAAGCATTACTGGACCAGGGTTATCGAGTGACCTTGCTGGATGAGAGCCAACCCGGCTCGGGTACTTCGTCGGGCAATGCCGGTCTTATCGCCAATTATGCCACCACCCCGCTGGCCAACCCCGACAGCCTGCGCTCTATGCTGACGGAAATCATCCGCAGCAAACGCGCGCTCTCGATCGATCCCCGTTATCTGACCGAGCTGACCGGATTTGGCCGCGCTTTTCTGCGTGCCATCGGCAACGGCCCCTTTACCGACAACAAGCGGACCCTGGTCGAGCTGGTTGCCAGAGGAACCCTGTTGCAGCAGCAGTTACTGAAAAGCCTGGGCTCGGATGAGATATATCAGACCAAGGGATGCCTGCAGGTCTATCGCCAGGTTCCCGCCATGGGTCCGCAACTGGCCGCGCTGGCCACCGCCAAACAACGGGACGGGGTCATGTGTGAAGCCCTGGATCGGGAGTCATTACTGAAACTGGAGCCGGGTCTTAACTCACAAGGTTTGGAGGGCGGCCTCTGGTATCCGGATACCTGGTCGCTGCGTCATCCCCGACAGCTCTGCACACGACTCCATGAGCAACTGCTGGTACAGGGACTGGATTATCGGCCATTAGCGGCCGATAGCGTAAAACAAGTGGGTGACCGCATCCAGGTAAGGGCCGGCAGTCAGGAGCTGGCGGCCGATGCCGTGGTGCTCTGCGCCGGTATGGGCAACCAGCCGCTGCTGGCGCCTCTGGGAGTCAAGCTGCCGGTGGTCAGCGAACGCGGCTATCACCTGATGCTGGACGATAAGGATCTGGTACTGAACCGGCCCGTCGGCTGGCTCGCTCATTATTTCTATGCCACCCCGATGGACAACGGCATCCGCATCGCCGGTACCACGCAATTTGCCCAACCGACGGCGCCCGAGGCACAGGGCAGGTACCACCATATGCAGGACTGGGCCGAAAGCCTGTTCGGCCGGCCGGTTACGGTGACGTCCCGCTGGATGGGGGTCCGCCACAGCAGCCCCGACTCGCTGCCCGTTATCGGCGCCCTGCCAAACCATAAGCGTGTGATCCTGGCCTTTGGCCACGGCCACCTGGGCATGACCCTGGCCGCATTCACCGGCCAGATGGTCGCCGACTGCCTGACCGGCCGGCAACCCGACAGGCTGGCCACGGCGCTCTCGCCGAGCCGCTTCCTTTAAGATGTACCGGTATCGTTGAGCAGATAGGAGTCGGGTTAGCGTTCGGACGCCACCAGTCGTGACAGGCGGTCACCACTGAGCCTCTGCTCGGATACCCGACGGTAAACCGCCGTTACCCTCCGGTAACATGACCGGTGGAAACATCGACATACCAAAACAAGAAACGGGCATTTGTTGAGCTACGCCCTGCCCGTACCAGGCAACATCGACCCGCCGCCTTACCCATACGGGGGCCAGACCACCCGATCAATAAAGCGCTCCGGCGCCATCATGCGACCGGGCGGCCAGCAGCGATTAACATGTAAAAGATCTCATCAGATGCCGCACCCGGTACTGGCTTGCTACGTGCAGAATCCGCATTGCCAAGCCTGACTTGGCGATGTTGCAAGTCGGAGGCGAGGAGTAACCGCAATGACCGCAATTCCCCGCTGGCTGAGGCCCGGACTCACTCAATACCGCGACCACTCCTCGTTTTTTTTACAGGGTTTAATGGTCATGTATCCTCCGACAAAATGCGGTTAAACTCTGCATACAGCAAAACCGGACACCGACTCCATGAAAGACCCAGATGACACATCATTCGACAGCAAAAAGGCAACCGACGACCAAAAGAACCTGATCGACGCGGTTAACGTGCGCAGTGTCTCGCTGATCATACTGGCGTCGGTGGCGACCGTGTATTTTATCGACTGGGCGCAGGCGGTGCTGCTGCCGCTGATGGTGGCTGTCTTCATCAGTTATGCTCTGGATCCGCTACTTTCCCCCTTCGACCGGCTCAGGGTGCCTCGTCCCGTCAGCGCGGCCATGGTGATGTCCGTCTTGCTGGCAGTCATGGTCAGCGCCAGCATCCCCTTGCAGCGTGAAGCCGTAATCATGCTGGACAAGGTACCGGTGGCCATCAGCAAGTTCAAACGCACTGCCGCCACTACCCCGCCCAAAGAGGCGGGAATCATAGAAAAAGCCCAGGCTGCGGCCAAAGAAATTGAAGAAAGCACCAGTGGCAAGAAGCAGCAAGCCAGAACGCCGGGCGTGACGGCAGTGCGCATCGTGGATAAGCCCTTTGATGTGCAGGAATATTTGCTTGGCGGCGCCTCGGCGGCGCTGGTCATGGTGTCCCAGAGTTTTTCTGCCCTGCTGCTGGTGTATTTCATGCTGGCGGTGGGCAAGCTGTATCGGCGCAAGGTGACCCGGATCTCGGGCCCCTCGTTTGAACGCATGCGCAAGGCCGCCCGTATCATGGATGACTTTCATCATCAGGTGCGCCGCTTCCTGTTTGTCATGCTGCTCAGCGCCGTTTTTGTCGGCGCCTTCACCTGGCTGGCATTCTGGATGCTCGGTGTGGAACAGGCCGGCCTCTGGGGTGTACTGGCCGGTGTGGCCAGCGGCATTCCCTATCTGGGTCCGCTGCTCGTGTTGCTGGGCACCGGCATGGCGGCCTTTTTACAGTTCGGTACCCTGGACATGGTGCTGATCGTGGCCGGTACTTCGCTGGCGGTCACCAGTATTCAGGGCTATCTGCTGACCCCCTGGCTGACCAGCCATCTTTCCAGTCTCAACCCGGTGGCCATTTTTGTCGGCCTCTCATTCTGGGGCTGGATATGGGGCCCGGTGGGGCTGATTATCGCCACCCCCATGATGATGGTGATCAAGTCGTTGTGTGACCACGTCACCAACCTGCGGCCTATGGGCGAACTGCTGGGAAAATAGACGGCAACATTGACAGTTGTGCGTCGGCGGTGGTAGAAGTTGGCCGCCGGGCTCGCACGTATACAACAAGAAAGAAAAATGAGAACAACCGATATGGATATCCGCATCTTGATTGTGGAAGACGACGACACCACGCGGGATTGCCTGGTGGAGTACTTCAGGGTAGAGCAGCACCAGGTATTTGCGGCCCGGAGCGCGGAAGAAGCCGAGCAGATACTGAGCGGGCAGGATATCGACCTTGTCCTGCTGGATATCCGGCTGCCGGGCAAGGACGGCCTGACCTTGACCCGGGAGCTGCGCGCCGCTTCCGAAGTGGGCATCATATTGGTGACCGGCCGTCAGGACGATATAGAACGCATCATCGGCCTGGAATGCGGTGCCGACGACTATGTGTGCAAACCCTTCAACCCCCGCGAGCTGCTGGCCCGGGCCAAGAACCTGGCCCGCCGGGTACGCACCGTGTCGCCCTGGGCCGACACGGCTCCCGCGACCAACATTCATCGGTTCGACGACTGGCGCATCGATCTGGATCGTCGGGTGCTGCTCGATGAAGATGACCGACAAACCCCGCTGACTCACGGCGAATACCAGCTGCTATGTGCCTTTTTACGTCATTCGGGGCAGACTCTGTCACGGGATCAACTGCTGGATCAGATAAAGAACCGCGAGTGGGCCCCCAACGACAGAACCATAGACGTGCTGGTGGGCCGGCTGCGGCGCAAACTGCAAGACGATCCGGCCCAGCCCAGGATCATCCTCACCATGCATGGTGCCGGATACGTCTTTACCCCAAGGCCGGTACCATGCCACTGATCCTCACGCTGCTGCTTGCCCTGCTGCCGGCGCTGTCGTCTCACGCTCAGGAACCGGTTCAACCCCGCCCTCTCACCGCCTGTGGCCACCCCATGTATCCGCCCCTGTCGTGGGAGCAAGGGGGCGAACTGACCGGCATAGCTCCCCATCTGGTCCGCAAGCTGCTGGCCGAGCACGGCTATTCGGTCAACATGCGGGTATTCGGCAACTGGGAGCGCTGTCAGCTGGCAGCACGCCAGGGCAAGGTGGATCTGATTGTTGCCGCCTACAAAACCAGTCAGAGGGAGCGGGACTTCCGCTTCAGCGACACGCCCATAGTGGCGGATCCTGTGGTGCTCTTTACCCATTTCGGCAACGGCAATCAGTCCCCCTGGAACCTGTCAGACAAGACACTTGGCTTGCTGTTTGGCGACAGCTTCGGTGACGATTTCGATAAGACCGCCACCCGCCATCCTCATGTTGAGCGGGTATCCACCGGCGAGCAGAACTTCCGCAAACTGGCACTGGGCCGTATCGATTACATGCCCATTGGTCTGTCCACCGGCAAGTTGCAGGCACAAAAACTCGGACTGAACGGGCAGGTGCTTGCCCTGCCCGAGCTGCTTACCCTGGAGCATTACCATCTGGCCCTGCCCAGAGGCTCGGTACTGGAGCCCCTGCTGCCGGCCCTGTCCGCTCGGCTGCGAGAGCTTGCCGACGACCGTTATATTCAACGCATTACCTTCTATTTTGAACGCCGTTATCTGGATACACCCTGAATGCATGCCCTGTTGACCCTGTTGCCCCGCTACCGGCGGCGGCATCCACTGAGTTTTCGCCTGTTTCTGCTGGTACTGGGCGTCAGCCTGACGCTTTCTCTGCTGTCCACCGCCTTTCAGCTCTTGCTCGACCATCGCCAGATAAAACAGGATCTGGACGATCGGCTCGCCCTCATAGAGCAGAGCTACCTCGACAGCCTGACCCAGAGCCTATGGGATCTTAACCTGCCGCAAGCCCGGTTACAGCTGGAGAGCATGCTCGACATGCCACACATGGCCAGGCTTTCGGTGACCGGGGACGCCCTCGCAGATCCCTTGGTGTTTGCCCGTCATAACAGCGATGAAGGCATGCATAAACACGGTTTCGATTTGATTTATCCCAGCCCGGTGCTGGGGCCCCAGAGAGTGGGCCGGCTGGAGGTTGCCTTCAGCAAGCACAGTATTCGTCAGCAGTTGCTCGATCATGCCCAGACCATACTGCTGGGCCAGACCCTCACGATACTGGCCATCGCCTTTTGCCTGATGCTGGTGTTTCAACGCCGGGTCACCCGCCATCTGGAACGCATGGCCCGCCATGTGGCGCAGATTGGCGAAGGGCAGCCAGGCAGCCCGCCGCTGACCCTGGCCCGTCCGCCCGGCCAGTTGCCCGACGAACTGGATACCCTGGTAGGCGCCATCAACACCATGCGCCGCTCGGTCGAGCGCCGTCAGAACGAACTGCAGCATGACAAGGATAGGCTCGAAGCCCTGGTCGACAAACGCACTCACCACCTGCGCCAGGCCAAGGAGGCGGCCGAGGCAGCCGATATGGCCAAAAGCCGCTTCATCGCCAACATGACCCACGAGCTGCGCACCCCCATGAACGGCATTCTGGGCACCCTTACCCTGCTCAGAACCGCCCTGAAAGACAGCCCGGAACAAGAACTGCTCGACATACTGCAGCACTCGTCCGAGCACCTGCTGATGTTGCTGAACGACGTGCTCGATTATGCGGCGCTGGAGCAGGGCCCGCTGCCCGAAGGACCGGCTCCCTTCGCCCTGAACGAGCTGCTTGAAAGCAGTGTTGCCATGATGCAGGGTTACGCCGAGGCCAGACAGATCCAGCTGCAACTGGATGCGCCCGATGCCCGGATTTGGCTCTCGGGTCATGCCGGCCGGCTGCGTCAGGTGCTGATCAACCTGCTGTCCAACGCCACCAAGTTCACCGATACCGGTGGCCGGGTCACGCTCGGAGCCAAAGCGGTAGACGCAGGCTGGCAGTTCAGCGTAGAAGACAACGGCATCGGCATTGCCCCCGAACAGCAGGACCGCATTTTTCAGCGCTTTACCCAGGCCGACGAAAGCATCAGCCGGCGTTATGGCGGCACCGGGCTGGGGCTGGCCATCTCCAAACGGCTGATCGAAGCCATGGGCGGCAGCATGACACTGCAAAGCACCCCCGGCCAGGGCAGCCGATTCGGCTTTATCCTGCCGCTGCCACCCGCCGCTACGCCGGCCACAGAACAAGAGACCGAACTGGCCGCCCTGCCCAGCCTCAGCCTGCTGCTGGTGGAGGATGTGGCCATCAACAGGGCCATTCTTGCCGCCATGCTGGAGCAGCATGGCCATCTGGTAAGCCAGGCGGAAAGCGGCGAACAGGCGCTCGAGATGACCCATCATCAGGCCTTTGACCTCCTTCTGATGGACATGCATCTGCCGGGTATGGACGGCCTGGAAGCCAGCCGCAGTATTCGCCATCAAACGCAGGGGTTGAACCGGGACACCCCGGTCATTGCCCTCACCGCCAGTGTGGCCCCCGACGACATTCGCCGTTATCTGGCCGCCGGGCTCAGGGCCGTGGTGGCCAAGCCGGTGCAATGGCCAAGACTCACTCAGGCGTTAAATCAGGCGCTGGGAGTTCGCATACAACCGGAATTGGAGCAGCCCCTGCTGCAGGAACACCTGCGGGTACTGGGCCGCCCCCGGCTGCAAGCCATGCTGCACCGCTTTGCCGACGAGCTGCCGGCCGAACAGGCGGCCCTTGAACGGGCGCTGGCAGAAGAAGATCACCTGGAGCTGGGCCAGCTGGCACATCGACTGGGCGGCACAGCCCGCATGCTGGCTCAGACCCGGCTGGCCGGGGTGCTGGCACAACTGGAGCAGGCGGCCGAAACTCAGAGCTTACTGACACACAACCTCGCCGGCGAGCTGATCCAGGCGACAAATGAAACTCAAAAAGAGCTCTTTTCGCTCATCGGTCGCCTCGATAGCAACAAATAAAACAACATCTTTACAATTTTTTACATTTGCCCCGTAACTGTCATACATGGTGGCCTTAGTCTGAAGAAATCCCCCGGGATATATGGCGTCGGCCGGTTGCACAAACCGGCCAGACTCACAGGCTCAAGGAGAGAACCATGACCACAACAACACCCCGCAAACCCGGCTTCTGGCTGGCCTGCCTGCCCATAGCACTGACCTTTGTCGTGCTGGGCGTGCAGCTGTTTTATTTCGGCAACTTTACCCCTCATATTCCGCTCGCCATCGGCGTGGCCATCACCGCCCTCATCGGCTGGCTGCGCGGCTACCGCTGGCCCGAGATGGAAGACGGCATCATGCACGTGGTGCGCCTGGGGCTGCAATCGGTGGGCATTCTGATTATCGTGGGCATGATCGTCGGCATCTGGATTGCCAGCGGTACCGTGCCTTACCTGATCAAGCTGGGCCTGAGTCTGATCTCTCCCGAGCTGTTTCTGGCCGCCAGCGTGCTGATTTGCGCCGTGGTGTCGGTGTCGCTCGGTACCTCGTGGGGTACCACCGGTACCGTGGGCCTGGCGCTGATGGGCATCGGCAACGGTTTCGACATTCCCATGTACTGGACCGCCGGCGCCGTGGTGTCGGGCGCCTTCTTCGGTGACAAGATGTCGCCGCTGTCGGACACCACCAATCTGGCCCCGGCGGTAACCGGCGTAAATCTGTTCGACCATATCCGCAACATGCTGCCCACCACCATACCGGCCATGCTGATTGCCCTGGTCATCTATCTGTTCGCCGGCTTCAGCCTGATTGGCGAACAGGCCGTGGACTTCGGTCGCATCGAGGCCATCATCAACGGCCTTGATCGGCACTTCAATCTGTCGTGGCCGCTGCTGCTGCCCCTGGGCGTGACCGTGCTGCTGGCGCTGAAGAAAATGCCCGCCCTGCCCACCCTGTTTGCCGGCGCCATGCTGGGCCTGGCCACCGCCATGCTGACCCAGGACGTAGGCCTGCAGCAGGCCTTCAACTTCATGTTCAGCGGCTATCAGATTGATACCGACGTAAGCGAAATCGACGCCCTGCTCAACCGCGGCGGCATTCAGAGCATGACCTGGGTGATCACCCTGATGCTGGTGGCCCTGGCCTTCGGCGGCGTGCTGGAGCGCACCGGCTGCCTGGAAGTGATAATGGAAAAAATCCTGACCCGTGCCAACAGCTTCGGTGCCATCCAGTCTTCCGCCATCGCGACCTCTGCCATGACCAACGTGATTGGCGGCGACCCCTATCTGTCCATCGCTCTGCCCGGCCGCATGTTCGCCCCCGCCTACCGAGCCAAGGGCTATTCGGCGCTCAACCTGTCGCGGGCCGTTGAAGAAGGCGGCACCCTGATATCGCCCCTCATTCCCTGGAACGCCGGTGGCGCCATCGTGATCACCGCATTGGGCCTCGGCATTGCCGAAGGCAACACCGAGAACCTGTTGTACATACCACTGGCCTTCGCCTGCTGGCTGTCGCCGCTGATCGGTATGGCCTACGCCCACCTGGGCTGGTTCTCGCCCAAACTCGGCGCGGAAGAAGCGGCACAATGGCAACGGCAAGAAGCCGAACTCGTCCCCGAGCCGGTGCCGACGAAATAACGCACCGCAAACACAAAAACGAGCCTCTCGGCTCGTTTTTGTGTTGAAGTCTTTGCATACTCATACCCGCAGCATTAAACATTCGATATTTTCTACGGCATGCCAATCTAAGACAACGGGTCCGCTCCGCCGACCCGTTCAAGCGCATCCTTGTGATGCTCGGCACATGACGTCCCTATCAAGGGCAGGCAGCGGGAACGAACTCGAGGGGCCGGATCTTGCCTTTTGCCCTTCATTCCGACTCGTCGTTTACACAACTCAAAGAGAGGAAAGCCTCGTGTTCATCGCCGTATATGAATTTGAAATCAGGGACGGTAAAGAACAGCCGTTTCGTGAGTCCTGGCTGGCCGTCACCCAAGCCATTTATCGGCACTGTGGCAGCCATGGTTCGCGCCTGCATACGTCAGATAGGCCGAATATCTTGATCGGCTATGCCCAGTGGCCGAATCGTGCCCAATGGGAGCAAGACAAGTCACTTGAAGATCCGGCATATCTACAGGCCCGGCAAAACATGCGTGAGTGTCTGATCTCATCCCGAACCGTATATGAGCTGGAGGTATGCGATGACTATCTGCAAACCGATTTGGCTCCAATCTGTGTTCCCGCACAAGGCATGGTGGCGAGCAAAGGGATATGATGGTGATGTGAGTCATTACTTATATCGCAGCAACATAACATTGTCGGTTGTCAGGTGAGAGGAGGAAACACCATGGCCGGAGGATGGTCACGAGACGGCGCCGTTCAGGATCAGATAGACGCCAGTGTGGAAGACGCGGTGCAGAATGCCCGCAGCCGGTTGGGTGCCGGCGAGAGTCTGAGCCACTGTGAGGAATGCGACGCTCCCATTCCCGAGCCGCGCCGAAAGGCGGTGCCGGGCGTGCGGTTGTGCATCGGGTGCCAGAGCGAACAGGAAAAGCAGCGCAAGGCGGTCGACGGCGTCAACCGCCGCGCAAGTAAGGACAGCCAGCTAAGGTAAGGCTTGAAAGTGCAGACCAACGGAACACCAATAGAGGATAAAGGGATCTGCTCAGCCGACCGTGACATGCCATGGATGGCATGTCCGAGCTTACACGGATGTACTTGCAGCGGGTCGGCGGAGCTGGCCCTTTATCCTCTTTGACTCCGGCCTGCAGGCCAATCAGCCCGCCAGTCGGGGGTAGATCAACAGGCTATCGTCCGGGCCGGGCAGAATGTCGGCCCCTACTCCGTATAACGTCTGGATCAGCTCGGCTTGCAGGCACTGATGCAGCGGGCCGAAAGCCTGCAGCTTGCCGCCCTTCACCGCCAGCACGTCGTCGGCGCAGCGGGCCGCCAGGTTCAAGTCGTGAATGGCCACCAGGGTCACCATGTTCTGTTCCCGGGTCAGGCGACGCAATACCGCCATGATGTGCAGCGAATGATACAAGTCCAGCGCACTGGTGGGCTCGTCCAGCAGCAGCACCCTGGGTCGGCGGATCAGCGCCTGGGCGATGGCCACCATCTGGCGCTGGCCACCGGACAACTGCTCCAGATAGCGGGGCGAAAGATGTGCAATTTCCAGCTCGCTCAGCACGCCGCGTACCAACGCCAGATCGTCATCGGTCACCCGCACCTTGCCGTGCACCTTCAGCGCCATCAATATCGCTTCAAATACCGTGATCCGCACGCCCACCGGGGTGGTCTGGGGCAGGTACACCACCTGCCCGGCCCGGCGGGCGCGGCTCAGATCGGCCAGATCCTGACCGTCCAGCAGCACCCTGCCCAGCTCAGGGTCCAGCAGGCCGGCAATACCCTTGAGCAGAGTCGATTTTCCGGTGCCGTTGGGGCCCAGCAGCACACTTAATCGACCGGACTCGGCGGTCAGGCTCAGATCGTCCACTATCAGCCCCTGGCGATAACCCAGGCTCAGGTGTTCCAGTGTCAGGCTCATGACCAGCTCCTTCTACGCACCACCACCAGCAAAAACACGAAGAACGGCACCCCGATAAGCGAGGTGGTGATGCCGATAGGCAACAGGATGCCGGGGATGATGCTCTTGGACAGAATTTCGGCGATGGTCAGCAGAATGGCGCCGAACAGCATGGAGCCGGGAAGGAAAAAGCGCTGATCTTCACCCAGTAACATCCGCGCCATGTGCGGCCCCACCAGGCCGACGAAGCCGATAATACCGACAAAGGCCACCGCCACCGCCGCCAGCAACGACGACAGCAACAGCACCACCAGCCGGATGCGGGTCACGTTCACCCCCATGGCCTCCGCCGCCTCGTCGCCCATGCGCAGGGCCGTCAGACGCCAGGCGCTGCGCGACAGCAACACGCAGGCCAGCACCAGCAGCGCCGCCGCCACGCCCACCTTGGGCCAGGTGGCCCGGCCAAGGGAGCCCATGGCCCAGAACACGATCTGCTGCAGGGTCTCGGCGCTGGCCGCAAACTGCAGCATGGCGTTGAGGGCAGAGAACACGAACAGGATGGCGATGCCGGTGAGGATCATGGTTTCCTGGGTGGAGCCGCGCATGCGACTGACCAGAAAGATGACCCCGGCGCTCAGGCAGGCAAAGAGGAAGGCATTAAGGGTAATCATGTAGCCCTGAGCCCACTCCCAGGGCAGCAGCGGCGCGCCGAAGGCGATGGCCAGGGCCGCACCAAAGGCCGCGGCGTGGGATATGCCAAGGGTAAAGGGCTCGGCCAGCGGGTTGTTGAGAATGGTCTGCATCAGGGCGCCGGCCCCGCCCAGCGCCGCGCCGACCAGCACCGCCATCAACGCCACCGGCAGACGAATATCCCAGATGATGAAGCGGGACTTCACATCCGCGCCATCCGGATCCATCAGGGTGGCGACCACCTGCCCCAGCCCCAGTTTTCCCGGACCCAGGGTCATGTCCAGCAAAAAGATACCCAGCAGCAGCATGGCGCCGATGGCCACCCACCGCAGGCGCCGCCCCTGATGTTGACGATAGTGATGCCGGTCTTCCTGACGGGCCATGATGACGTCGGTGCTCATTTCATCTTCACCCAGAAACGACCTTCATAAGGGAAAGGCATGAAGCGCTCGTGAAATTCCCGCAAATCCGCTTCGGCGTCGATGTCCTGCATACGCTCGGGATGCATCCACTGGGCCATGACTTCGATGGCGGCGAAATAGGCGGGGCTGTTGTAGAACTGGTGCCAGATGCCGTAAAACGCCTTGTTGCCAACGGCGTCTATGGCCTGCCAGCCGGCGCGCCGGCTCAGGGCCTGGAATCCACGCTGTAAATCATCGTCCTCGGCCTGGTAACCCAGATTAAGGCTGTTGACCTCGGGATATGCCCGCTGCCAGTTGGCGCCGGTACCGATGATCAGATCGAAGGGCTCGGTGACCAGGGCTTCCGGATTGATGATCAGCGACAGGGCCTGGGTCTTGTCACTCCCCCAGTTGTTGCCGCCGGCCAGCTCCACATAGTGGCCGAAGTTGTTGGGACCAAACACCTGACAACAGTCGCCCATGCCGGAGGCGCGCTCCATCAGCACCAACGGGCGCTCTTGTGCTTTCAGCCCTTTCATGCGCTCGGCCAGCCGGGCCATTTTGTCGGCAATAAAGGTGTTTACCGCCTCGGCTTCTTTTTCTTTATGCAGCACCTCACCCAGAATGCGGATGCTGGGCACAGTGTTCTCGGTCGGCGCGTCGCGGAAGTCCACAAACAGGGCGGCAATGCCCGCCTTTTTCAGCTTGTCCAGGGTGCCGTTTTCCTGCCAAAGCTGGAAGTAGGCCTGATTGACCACCACCAACTGGGCATCCAGAGTCAGGGCTTTTTCGATATCGAAGGTTACCTTGCCCGGATGGCCGAAGCGTGGCAGCGTGTTGACGATGTCGGGAAAGGTTTCGGCCAGCTTGAGGTAGGTATCGGGATCGGCCCGCTCCATATCGTCCGACCAGGCCACTACATGGGCAAAGGGGTCGTCCTTTTGCAGCGGCATCAGCATGTACATCAAGCGGGCTTCGGAAAGAATGATGCGCTCTACCTGGCTCGGCAGGGCCACGGTGCGCCCCAGAAGGTCGGTGACCTGGCGCTCGGCCGCCAGTGCCGGCTGTGTGATAAAACAGGCACAAAGCAGCAATAAGCACTTTCTGAACATGAGCAATCTCGAGGATAAAAAATGGACGTTAATGGTATTGCTAACCATTGCTATTTGTAAACTCTTATCTGGCTTGGCATTGATCGGTATCGGTGAAAAGCACAGAGAGGCATAGGGCCAAGCGACCTCCATGATTCATGACCGGATTCTGCTATTCTGTTCCTCCTGTGGTTCGCCATACAGCAATGAGGTAAGCGGCATGTTCATCGAAAAAATATCCATCGGATTCATGGCCATACTGGCCATGCTGACGTCCATCACCACCTCCGCCGATGGCGGCGAACTCGAACACCAGTTACGGTCGGCCGCAGAGCAAGGCAAGACTCAAGAGATCCGCCTGCTGCTCGAACAAGGAGCAGATATGGAATCGCGCAACAAGATGGGCCGTACCCCGCTGCTGATTGCCACTCGCCATAACCAGATCGCCGCCGCCAGGCTGTTGATCGAGGCCGGAGCCAACGTCAATGCCAGGGATGCGATTCAAGACAGTCCCTACCTCTATGCCGGTGCCAGCGGCTACAACGAGATCCTGGCCATGACCCTCAGCCGGGGTGCCGACCTAGGCAGTACCAACCGCTATGGCGGCACCGCCCTGATCCCCGCCGCCGAACGCGGCCACGTAGAAACGGTGCGCCTGCTGATCGCGGCCGGGGTGGATGTGGATCATGTCAATCGCCTGCACTGGACCGCTCTGCTGGAAGCCATCATTCTCGGTAACGGCGGCGCGCAACACACGGATATTGTGCAGTTGCTGGTCGATGCCGGGGCCGATGTAAATATCGGCGATGCCGAAGGTATTTCGCCCCTTCGGCATGCACGCGAACGCGGTTACGCCGATATAGTGCAAATACTGACGGCGGCAGTTGCCCCTTGATGGCGATGTTTCGGGGCAGACCCCGCCTGCACCTGCCTGAATGCGGCCAGCCCCCGGGGGCCGGGCTTGGCCCTGGAGTCAAAACTTCTATACAATAGACCCCTTTACCTTCCCTTTTCTTCTGTTGACTCTACGCTATCCATTCTGAGTTGACTCATTACACACCCGGAGCAGCACCTTGGCGCAAAAACCCGAACAGTTTAAAGATCTTGGGCTGGATTCCCGTCTATTGACCGCATTGGATCACATGGGCCTCACCACGCCCACCGAGATCCAGGACAGGGCCATTCCGGTTATATTGACCGGCCATGATCTGATCGCGTCCTCCAAAACCGGCTCGGGCAAGACGCTGGCCTTCCTGCTGCCGGCTCTGCACCGGCTGATGAAGACCAAGGCGCTGAGCAAGCGCGATCCGCGGGCGCTGATCCTCGCACCCACCCGGGAGCTGGCCAAGCAGGTGTATGTGCAGCTGCGCTCGCTCACCAGCGGCAGCTCCACCAACATCGCCCTGGTGCTGGGCGGAGAAAACTTCAACGACCAGATCAAGGCACTGCGTAAAGAGCCCCATGTGGTGGTGGCCACCCCGGGCCGACTGGCCAACCATCTGGATGCCCGCTCGCTGATGCTGAGCGGTCTGGAACTGCTGATCATGGACGAGGCCGACCGCATGCTGGATCTGGGCTTCGCCAAGGAGCTGAACCAGATCAACGAAGCCGCCGATCACCGCCGCCGCCAGACGCTGATGTTCTCGGCCACCCTGGAACACGCCGAAGTGAACGAAATGGCCGAAAAGCTGCTCAGGTCCCCCAAGCGGGTGGCCGTGGGTGCCGCCAACGCCGAGCACCTGGACATAGAAAAGCGCTTTTATCTGTGTGATCACCTGGATCACAAACAGGCACTGCTGCAGCATATTCTGACCACAGAAAGCTACCAGCAGGCGATTATCTTTACCGCCACCCGCCCCGATACCGAGCGGCTGGCGACCCTGTTGCACGCGCAGGGCCTGACCACCGCCGCCCTCAGTGGCGACATGAGCCAGTCCGAACGTAACCGCATCATGGACAGCTTCAGCCGTGGCCAGCAGAAGGTGCTGATCACCACAGACGTGGCCTCGCGCGGGCTGGACCTGTTGCAGGTGTCGCTGGTGGTGAACTTCGACATGCCCAAACAGGCGGAAGAATACGTGCACCGCATCGGCCGTACCGGCCGTGCCGGCGCCAAGGGCACGGCGGTGTCCCTGGTGGGTCCCAAGGACTGGGACGCCTTCAAGCGGGTCGAGCGCTTCCTGCAGCAGGACATTGCCTTCGTGACCATCGAAGGGCTGGAAGGCAAGTTCAAGGGCGTGAAACCGACCGCCAAAAAGTCCGGCCCCGGGGGAGCGAACAAGCCGGCCGCCAGAGGCAACGGCTACAAGGGCAAAGGTGGTCCCGGCGCGTACAAACCGGCCAAAAAACCGGTCAAGGCGTTGAAGGATCGCAGCGACCGACTGCCGGCCGGCGCCGGTTTGGGCTCCAATGACGGCATGGCGCCGATGAAGCGCAAGAAACCGACCAGCAACGACTGATCCCGCCCGCCATTCAACCGGTTGCGGAAACAAAAGGCCGGGGCGCACAAGCGCCCCGGCCTTTTTTACCCTCACGCCTCACGTCACTCTCACTGCATATGCCAGCCGTGGCTGACCACCATCGCCTGTCCGGTGAGGGCCGCCGACGGAAAGGCCGCCAGATGCACCGCCAGCTCGGACACGTCTTCCAGGGTAGTGAACTCGCCGTCGACGGTGTTTTTCAGCATCACATTGCGGATCACCTCTTCTTCGCTGATACCCAGCTCTCTGGCCTGTTCCGGGATCTGCTTGTCCACCAATGGCGTGCGCACGAAGCCGGGGCAGATAATGTTGCTGCGCACCCCGTGTTCGGCCCCTTCGCGCGCCACCGCACGGCACAGGCCCAGCATGCCGTGCTTGGCGGTCACATACGGCGCCTTGAGCGGCGAGGCCTCCATGGAATGCACAGAGCCCATGTACAGCATGACCCCGCCCCCATTCCGGTACATCTGCTGCAGGGCCGCGCGGGTCACCAGGAAGGCGCCGCCCAGATGCACCTTGAGCACCCGGTTCCAGTCATCGAAGGCCAGCTTGTGCAGCGGCGCTATATGCTGAATGCCGGCGTTGGCCAGCGCTATGTCCAGCCGACCCCAGTGGCGTACCACCCGGGCCATGCCCTGCTCTACCGCCAGTTCGTCGGTCACGTCCATTTCCAGGGCGATGGCACTTCCCCCGGCCGCGACGATGGCCAGCGCCACCCGCTCGGCCCGGCCCAAATCCAGATCCGCCACCGCGACCCTGGCGCCTTCCCGGGCATAGTGCTCGGCAATGGCCCGCCCTATGCCTTGGCCCGCGCCGGTGATCAGGGCCACTTTGTTTTCAAGACGCATGGTTCTTTCTCCTTTTAAGCAGCATATTCGTTATTTACAGGCCGCCGTAGACTCGGGTCGGCAGCCAGGTGGCCAGCGGCTCGTAACAGAACACCAGCACCAGACCCAGCAATTGCAGGGCGATAAAGGGCAGCACCCCCAGATAGATATGGCGGGTGGTAATGCCCGGCGGGCACACGCCCTTGATGTAGAAGAGCGCAAAACCCACCGGCGGGGTCAGAAACGAGGTTTGCAGACACAGGGCAAACAGCACCGCAAACCACACCGGCTCCACCCCCAGCGAGAACACCACGGGTGCCACCAGCGGCAAGATGATCAGGGTGATTTCCACCCAGTCGAGAAAGAAGCCCAGCAGGAAGGTGATGAACAGTATGGTGATCATGATGCCGGTGGTACCGAACGGCAGCCCGGTAATGGCATCGCGGATCACGTCATCGCCGCCCAGCCCGCGCAGCACGGCGGCAAACACGGTGGCGCCGATGAAAATCCCGAAGATAAAGGCGGTGGTGCGGCTGGTCTGGTACAGGGATTCCTGCAGCACCTTCAGGTTCAGGCGCTTGCTCAACAAGGCCATCAGCAAGGCGCCCGCCGCCCCGACCGCCGAGGCTTCGGTGGTGGTGGCAATGCCCATGAAGATGGAGCCCAGCACCGCCACTATCAGCACCATGGGCGGCACCACGGCGCCGATAACGTCCAGCCAGGCACGGGCATCCATGCGCTCGCTGTATGTCGGGGCCGGTGCCGCGTCTTTCTTGATCCAGGCCAGCAGCACTATATAGAGCACATACATCAGGCCCAGCATGACACCGGGGATCAGCGCCCCCATGAACAGCTTGCCCACCGAGGCGGCCGGCGTGCCCAGCCGGTCGGCCATCAATACCAGCATGATGCTGGGCGGTACCAGAATGCCGAGGGTACCCACAGAGCAGGCCGTGCCCACCGCCAGGCTCTTGCTGTAGCTGGCCTGCATCATGGGGCCGAGCGACAGCATGCCGAGCAGCACCACGGAGGCACCGACGATGCCGGTCGAGGCCGCCAGCAGCATGCCGACAATCACCACGGTAATGGCGTAGCCACCGCGCAGCGGACCCAGCAGCCGCACCAGGCTGTGCATCAGTTTTTCGGCGATGCCGGAGCGGTCCAGCATGATGCCCATGAAAATAAACAGCGGCAGCGCCACCATGAGTTCGTTGGCGACAATGCCGAAGATGCGGGCGTCCAGCACCCCTATGGTGCCGTTCCAGGTGAACCAGAGGTTGGCGTCAAACTGCTCCACCAGCACATGGCCCGCCAGCGCAAACAGCAGGCCGGTGCCCGCCAGCACCCAGGCCACGGGAAAGCCCAGCAGCAACAGCCCCATAAAGGAGGCAAACATGGCCACCACCAGTAAGGTTTCCAGCTCCATCGTGACCTCTTTTATTTCGACTGGGAAGAAGAATGCCTGCCCGGCCCGGCCGTGGGCAGCACGGCCCGGGGAAAGGCGAACAACAGGGTCGTGCAACGCAGACCACGAGAAAACAGCGCCATGGCCACCAGCAGCAGGCCGATGGGCAGAGCGCTCTTGAAGATGAAGCGATACGGCAGACCGCTTGGCGCCTGGGACCGTTCGTTATAGACAAAGGCCTTGTATGCGTAGGGAACCAGGGCGTCGACCATGAGTGCCATGATCGGCAGCGCCAGCAGCACTATGCCCGCCAGCTCTATGATGGCCTGAGTTCGCAGCGAAAACTTTTCACGCAGTACATCCACCCGCACGTGGTCATCTTTCACCACCGCAAAGCCCAGGGTCAGCATCATGGCGATGCCGAACAGATGCCAGGACAGCTCTTCCAGCGCGATGGAGCCCGCCGACAGCACGAAGCGGCTGAACACGTTGGTCAGTACCACCACCAGCACCGCCAGCCACAACCAGGAGCTGAGCCGGCCCACGGCCGACACAACGGCATCCAGCCGTTGTGACAAGCCGTTGACAGGCAGCTCGCCGGTGGCAGCCGGGTTCATGGGGGGAATAATGTGATTGTTTGTTTGAGACGGGCCTTCAGACATAAGCTTCTCCAGGCAAGATCAGCAATAAGGCGGGCCCAGCCGGGCCCGCCGCCGTGAGGCATTATTCAGTCGTACTGGTAGAAGTCGCGCGGCAGGTAACCCTTGCCATGCCAGATGGAGTGATGTTTCATGAAGTCGCGCTGACTGGTCAACACCCGCTTGAACATCTCGTCTTCGGCGGCCATGTCATCCATCACCTTATTAGTGACTTTTTCCAGCTCGCGCAATACCGGCTCGGGCAATACCTGGGCCGTGACTCCTTCCTTTTCATAGTCACGCAGCGCCGTGGGCTGGGCCCACTCGCTCTGGGAGAAGCCCTTGAGGGTGGCCGACTCGCAGCCCATTTCGATCAGGGCGCGGGTTTCCGGCTCCAGGCCCTTCCACACATCCTGATTCACCAGCAGGTGCGAGGTGGTCAGGGTCTGGTGCCAGCCGGGCATGATGTAGTTTTTGACGATCTGATCCAGGCCCAGCATCTTGTCGATGGCCGGCTGGGAGAATTCGGTGGCGTCTATGGTATTGCGTTCCAGTGCCTGGAAAATTTCCGCCCCCGGCACCATGGTCACGGATGCGCCCAGGTTCTCCAGCACCTTGCCGCCGATACCGGCAAAGCGGATACGCAGGCCCTGAAAGTCGTCCAGGCTGGTGATCTGCTGCTTGAACCAACCGGCGCCTTCCGGACCTATGATGCTGCACAGCATGGGATGAATGTTGCGCTCGGCATAGATCTCTTCCAGCAGGGCCTTGCCGTCCCCTTCGTAATACCAGGCCAGGTAGGCCGGCGGCTCCATGTTGAAGGGCGCGCCCGAATACAGCGGCAGGGCGGGAATGGTGCCCTGATCGTAACCGACCCAGGTGTAGCCCGCCGGGTACTTGCCGGAGCTGACTGCATCCATGATTTCAAACGGCGGCACCAGCTCGCCCGGCTCGTAATAACGCAGTTTTACATTACCGCCGGAGACGGCGGCCAGAGATTCGGACAAATGCTTGACCGGCGTGGTCAGCCCCACCAGATGGGAAGGAAAGGCCAGCGGAACCTGCCAGCGTACCTTTTCGGTGGCGGCCACCGGCGCGCTGATCAGGGTGGCGCACAGGGCGGCGGCGGTCATGGCATGAGGTAATCTGGACAGCTTGTGCTTGATGGTCATGGAGGTTTCCTTCTTCTCGTTCAGTCCTTTGGCTCCGCCTGCCGAGGCGGCGGAACACGATATATTCCATCCGTATCTAAGCACAAGCCGTGCCATTAATGTAAACCCAATGTTAACCAATGGCTTATGGTAAGTAACAGGGATAACGAAGGCGGAAACTGCCCGGAAAACCGGACAACCTCAAAAAGGGAATCATTTGAACCATCCGATAATCCGGACAGGTGTCCGCTTTTCAGGACAACCGGGCCAGCTTGTCGTAGAACACAGAGCGGGAGATCCCCAGCAGCCGGGCGGCCCGGGTACGATTGTTCCCACAGCGGGCCAGGGCAGCCCGAATAGCATCGGCTTCGGCTCTGGCCAGCACCGCTGCCAACGGGCGTATGTCCGAGCCGTCCCCGTTCGAGCTATCCCGCGCCGCATGATCGGCTTCGGGCTGCGACTCTGCCGGCCGCTCCGGCGCCAAGGTCGGCTCCGGCAGTACCCGGCGAATCGTGTCTGTGTCCAGCACCTCGGCGCTTTCGCTCATGGTAAAGGCCCGTTCCAGCACGTTGTGCAGTTCGCGCACATTGCCCGGCCAGTCATGCTGGCTCAGCAGCGCCACCGCCGCATCGGTGATCTCGGTGCGTTCCTGACCGTTGCAGATGTCTTCCAGCAGAAATTCGCACAGAATGCCGATATCGGCCCGCCGCTCCCGCAACGGCGGTATCTTGATTTCCAGCACGTTGAGCCGGTAATAAAGATCCGAGCGAAAGCGGCCCTCGGCCATCATGGCATCCAGATCCCGGCTGGTGGCGGCGATGACCCGCACATCCACCGGCACCACCTGATTCGAGCCCAGCGGCTCTATTTCCCGCTCCTGCAGGGCACGCAACAGCTTGGCCTGCAGGCCAAGGGGCATGTCACCCACTTCGTCCAGGAACAGGGTGCCACCCTGGGCATGCTGAAACTTGCCCTTGCGCATGCGCTTGTCGGCGCCGGTAAAGGCCCCGGGCGCCACCCCGAAGAATTCGGCTTCCAGCAGGTTCTCGGGAATCGCCGCCAGGTTCACCCCCACGAAGGGCCCCCCGGATCGTGCTGACAAGGTATGAACAGACTGGGCCAGCACCTCCTTGCCGGTGCCGGTTTCTCCCAGCAACAGCACGGGAATATCGCGCGCTGCCGCCAGCCGGGCCCGGCGCTTGGCTTCCAGTGCCGCCGCGCTGGCACCGATAAAATCACCAAGATGATAACGGGTGCCCCGCCCGGTTTTGGCCAGGGCGCGCTTGGCGGCCAGCAAGTCCTGATGCAGGCGGCGGTACTTGCTGACCAGCGGGGTCAGGGGCTGCAGATCGTCGAACAGCACAAAGGCCACGGCGCCGCTGATCTGTCCCTGTTCATCAAAAAACGGCAACCGGGTTACTACCAGTTGCTGGGTCTGGTATTCCATGATGTCGAGCAGCAGGGGCTGGCCACTTTCCAGCACTTCCGGCATCCGACTGTGGGGGATCACACTCCGTATTGGCCGGCCAATCACCCCGTGAGTATCGGCCAGCCCCAGCAGGCTGGCATAACGACTGTTAATCCAGCTGATGCAAGCGTGTTTGTCGACGGCAATGGCGCCGGCACTGGCCTGCTCACACATGGGGAACAACACTTCGATCAGCTCTCGGGTCAGGCCATGACCGGGATGGGATTCAAACAAGTTAGGCATGGGGTCGGCTCCGTGACACGCAATGGCTCGATGGTAGCCAAAAGTCCGGCCAAGTTCGTCTGTTTTTCTTTATCGGGGCTTTCATTTATTAATTTAATGTTAATAATGTAGCCATTAATTTATACAATGGTGAGATTTCAGGATGAAGAACCTGCCCACTGATCTGCTGCGCACCTTCGTCACCATCAATCAGCTGGGGGGCTTTACCCAGGCCGGTGAGCGGCTGGGCCGCTCGCAGCCCGCCGTCAGCCTGCAGGTAAAACGGCTGGAAGAGTTGCTCGATATCCGGCTGTTTCACCGTGCCAGCGGCCTTCAGCTGACCGAAGAAGGGCTGCTGCTACTGGGCTATGCCCAGAAGATGCTGGACTTGAACGATGCGGTGGTGTCGCGATTGAGCTCACCCAATGTCAGCGGCTCGGTACGACTGGGGATTCCCAACGACTTTGAAGTCTCGTTTCTGGCCACCACCATAGGCCGTTTTTCTCAGGCCTACCCCAACGTGACCCTGGATGTAAGCAGCGACATCAGCGCCAATCTGCTGCATGACTACGGCAAGGGCGAATACGATCTGGTGATGGCAATAGAAGAAAGCAACCGGCCCCAGCCGCAACTGACCGATTACATCATAGAGCCACTGGTATGGGTACGCGGTAATAACCTGATACTGGAGCCCGAGGCGCCGCTGCCGCTTATTCTCTACCCCAAGGGCTGCCTGTATCGCAAGGCAATCATCAACGCCCTGACCGAGGCCAACCAGCCCTGGCGAATCGTGTACAGTACCTCCAGCCTGTTGGGGATCCATGCCGCCATCAAGGCGGGTCTGGGTATCAGCGCCTTGTCCAGAAGCACTGTGCCCGACGGGCTGGAAGCCTCGGCCAGCTATGCCCCCTGCCCCACGCTCGGCAATCTGTCCATTGGCTTTTGTTACGATCCGAACAAGCTGACTTCCGCTTCCCGCATGCTGCTCGACTACCTCAAGCACGGACTCAACGCCCTGTGATACTCGCCGGCTCGTATAATTTTTTGTGTGGTATTTGAGTGAATAAACCCAATATGAAGCCGGTTCATCATCCTTGGCGGTCAGGTGACATTTGCTGAGCGTCACAGGGCCGAGCTTGCCGTGACGAAGGGTTTCAGTCTGACCGAATATCCAGTGAATATTCGCAGTTGGCTGACACAGTAAGTATCATTTCACCGCCGCATATCGGAAGAGGCAACCCTGTTGCCCCTTTATTCCGAAAGTGGACTTGCGACTAACTCTGCCCCATCAAGCTTCCGGCTTTCTTCAGTCCACCAGTGCCGCCGCCTTGATCAGTGCGTAACATTCACTCCCCGTTGTCAGTTGCAATTGCCCGACCGAATAGGCGGACAGCTGCGCCGGTATCTGCTGGCCTCCGGCCAGCGCCAACATCAGCAGTACCCTCCCCTCCGAAGTCGGCGTCAGGCTCTGCACCCGCGCCGGCAACTGATTGAGTATGGAAATATCGGGCACCGGCGCCAGCGCCACGCTGACGTCGCTGGCCAGGATACGTAACCGCACCGGACCGGGACCGGCGGTATGCGGGCCGGCCAGCCACAGCCGACCCGCACTACCGTCAAAAGGGCGGCGACCATCGGCCAGCGTCTGTTGCAGTTGGCCTTCCAGAATGGCGGCGGCTTCGTCATCCCGGAACAAAGGGCTACGGGGCCGGGCCAGGGCCTGCTGCAGGCTGTCGTTGTGGGTAATGCTCCCACCTTCCATCAGTAAGACCCGATCGGCCAGCCGCTCCACTTCTTCCGGCGCATGGGTCACATAAAATACCGGTACCCGGGCCTGCACCGATAATCGCTCCAGCAGGGGCAGAATTTCTCTTTTTGCTCGGGTATCGAGCGCCGACAGCGGCTCGTCCAGCAGCAGCAGTCGGGGGCTGGTAAGCAATGCCCGGCCAATGGCCACCCGTTGGCGTTGACCGCCGGACAGCTCGGTCGCCCTTTGTTGCAACAAAGGCGTCAGCCCCAGCCAGTCGATGATCTCGTCCCTGTCGTTCCGGCGCAGTGCCGCCGGCAGTCGCCGCCAGCCATAATCGAGGTTGCCCTGTACCGACAGGTGCGCAAATAGACTGGCCTCCTGAAAGACGTAACCGAGTCGCCTTTTATGGGTTGGCATGAATAAATCGTCATTTTGCCAGCATTGGTCATCCAGCCGAAAATAGCCGGTACAACGTTCCAGGCCGGCCATGGCCCGCAGCAGGGTGGTCTTGCCGCACCCGGAAGGGCCAAACAGGGCGGTCACGCCGGTGGCGGGCAGCTCGAAGTCCACCTCCAGCCGGAAGTCGGATCTTTGCAGGGTAAATGCCGCCTGGATGCTCATGGATGCACCACCGCAAAGCGCCGGTTGAGGGCGTATACCAGCAGCAGGATACTGAACGACAACACCAGCAGTATGGCCGACAGCAGATGCGCATCCCCGTATTGTAGTGTCTCCACATGGTCGTAGATGGCGATGGAAATCACCTGGGTTGCTCCCGGTATGTTGCCGCCGATCATCAGCACTACCCCGAATTCGCCCAGGGTATGGGCAAAGCCGAGCACCACCGCCGTTAAAAAACCATTACGGGCCAGTGGCAGCACCACGGTAAAAAATCGGTCGAGCGGTGAAGCCCGCAGGGTGGCAGCCACTTCCAGCGGTCGTCGGCCGATACTGCTAAAGGCGCCTTGCAAGGGCTGCACCACAAAGGGAAGGGAATAAAAGGCCGAGCCGATCACCAGGCCGGTAAAACTGAACGCCAGAGTACCACCGCCCAATGCCTGTGAAGTCATACCGAAGATGCCGTTAGGCCCCAGCGCCAGCAAGAGGTAAAACCCCAGCACCGTCGGCGGCAAGACCAGTGGCAGCGCCACCACCGCCTCCACCAGCGTCTTGAACCGACAATGGCTCTGGCTCAGCCACCAGGCCAGCGGCATGCCGAACACCAACAGTACCAACACGGTGACCACCGCCAGGCGCAGGGTCAGCAACAGGGCCGCCAGATCATCCGGAGACAGCAACATCCTTCTTCCTCATGCCTGTTTCGTTATTGGGCTGCGACACCATAGCCGTAGGACTCGATCACCCGGGCCGCGGCCGGCGAGCGGATATAATCCAGCAGATCCCGGGCGGCGGCACCGTCTTTCAGCAACACCGCCTGCTGTACTATGGGATCGTACAAGTCTTCCGGCACCTGCCAGTAGGAGCCGTCGGCAAAGACGCCGTCTTTGAAAATCTGGGACTTGGCGACGAAACCCAGTTGGGCGTTCTGACTGTATACGTACTGATAGGCCTGGCCGATGTTTTCGCCTCGTACCATCCTGGACTGTAGCGTGTCCCAATGGCCCAGCGTTTCCAGTACCTGCTGTGCTGCGCGACCATAAGGCGCGGTTCTGGGGTTGGCGATAGACAGAAAACGGAAATCCTGCCGTTGCAGTACCTGCAGATCGTCATCGATGACATCGGCGGCGGGGCTCCACAACACCAGCTTGCCCAGTGCATAGGTGAAGCGACTATCGGCGATGGCCACCCCTTCCTTATCCAGCAGGGTCGGACGCTGTTCGTCGGCCGCAAGAAAGACATCGAAAGGCGCACCATTCTTGATCTGGGCATAGAGTTTGCCAGTCGCACCGGAAGACACCAACACCTTATGCCCGCTTTGTTCGCCGAAGTTTTTGCCCAACAGCTCCATCACATCGATAAAATTGGTGGCCACCGCCACCCGGATTTCATCGGCCGCCAGCGGAGCGGAGCACCCCAGCAAAACAAACAACAGGGGCAAGTACGGCGTCTTCTTCATATCTTCATCCATCCATTGGCGATATAACAAAATACATAATGACTGACACTGTACCGCTGTATAAACAAAAACACAACGATACTTGTCACACCACCAACCGGAATAAGCATTTGAACACCGGCTCCGGCTTCGCCACAATGGCGCCAGTCGACTTTGAGGACTACCGATGGATCTGCAACTACTGCTGAGCCTGCACAGCCAGGATAAATTGTTCGTCAACCCCCGGCGCATCCGCCTGCTGGAGCAGATCCGTACCCAGGGCTCGATCAGCCGGGGTGCCAGGGCCGCCGGCATCAGCTACAAGTCGGCCTGGGATGCGGTCAGGGAGATCAACACCCTGGCCGATCAGCCGGTTGTCGAGAGCGAAACCGGTGGCAAGGGTGGCGGCGGCGCCCTGCTCACGCCCTATGGCGAACGGCTGCTCAAGATTTATCGCCTGCTGGAACAGATAGAGCGCATGGCGGTGAATGCCCTCCAGGACGAGTCGACTTCCCTCGACAGCCTGTTGTCGGTGGTCGCTCGCTTCTCGCTGCAGACCAGCGCCCGCAACCAGTTTTTCACCCGGGTACTCTCACTGGATCCAACAGATCTCAGTCGCAAGGTTTGTTTACAGATGAACGGCGGCCCCCTGCTCTACGCGGACATAACCGAGCGCAGCAGTCATCGGCTGGGGCTGACACCCGGCAAGGAGGTATTGGCCCTGATCAAGGCACCCTGGGTACAGCTTGAGCCGGAAAATACGCCGGCGGCCGACGACCGCGATAACCGCTTGCCGGGAATCATTACCGAGCTAGTGCCGGGGGAAGAATTCGATGAATATGAACTTAAGCTGGATCAGGGCGAACCACTGTGCGCCCTGCTGTCAAAAACAGACAGCCGGCGGCTGAAACTGGCCGCAGGTAACCGGGTTCAGGCCCGCTTTGCGCCTTCTCAAGTGATACTGGCAACCTTGGGGTGAAGGACCGTGCTGAACAAATACCAATTTGAATAAAGATCTCATCTTTTTCAAACTCGAATTCAGAGCAACACAGTTAACAGACGACTCGGCAGCATCGAGGAGGACAAAGGGAGCTGCTCAGCCGCACCACAGATGGTGCGGCTGAGCCCCCAGCGAGTCGGCGGAGAAGTGCCCTTTGTCAGGTTTCTTGCTGCCATCAAAGCTGATGGCTTCCTTTACCCCAGCATGCGCCGGATCACGTAGTGCAGTATGCCGCCGTGCCGGTAGTAGGTCAGCTCGTTACCGGTATCGATGCGACAGCGTACCTTGATCTGTTGTGCCCTGCCGTCCACACCTGCTATCTTCACCACCAGCTCCTTACCGGGCGTCAGGTCATCCAGTCCCTTGATGCTGATCAGCTCGTCACCTTTCAGCCCCAGACTCTCGGCGCTGTCACCGATAAACTCCAGCGGCACCACCCCCATACCGATCAGGTTGGATCTGTGGATACGCTCGTAAGAGCCGGCAATCACGGCACGCACCCCCAGCAACAGGGTACCCTTGGCTGCCCAGTCACGACTGGAACCGGTGCCGTACTCCTTGCCGGCCACCACCACCAGCGGCACTCCTTCTTCCTGATAACGCATGGCGGCGTCGTAAATCGACAACTGCTCGCCACTGGGATAGTGCCGGGTTTCACCACCTTCCACGTCTTCCAGCATGCGGTTACGAATGCGGATATTGGCAAAGGTGCCGCGCATCATCACCTCGTGATTCCCCCGACGGGAACCATAGGAGTTGAAATCCTTGCGCTCCACACCCAACGACTGCAGGTATTGGCCCGCCGGACTGTCGGCCTTGATACTGCCGGCCGGAGAAATATGGTCGGTAGTGACCGAATCTCCCAGAATGGCCAGCAATCGGGCCTGAGCAATGTCTTCCACCGGCTCCGGCTCTTTGGCCATGGTCCGGAAAAACGGCGGATGCTGAATGTAACTGGAGTCCGACTGCCAGTTGAAGGTGCTACTGTCTTCTACCGCGATGGCCTGCCAGTGCTCATCGCCATCGAATACCGCGGCGTATTCCTTGTGAAACATCTCTCTGTTGACCAGCTCCACCGCCTCGGCTATCGCCTGCTGCGAAGGCCAGATATCTTTCAGGTAGACAGGTTTGCCGTCTTTGCCGGTGCCGAGCGGCTCGCGGGTCAGATCGACATTCATGCTGCCGGCCAAGGCGTAAGCCACCACCAGCGGCGGCGACGCCAACCAGTTGGACTTCACGAAGGGGTGAATACGCCCTTCGAAGTTCCGATTGCCCGACAGCACCGCCGCTACGGTCAGATCGTGTTTTTTAATGGCCTGCTCGATGGGATCGGCCAGGGGACCCGAGTTACCTATGCAGGTGGTGCAGCCATAGCCGACCAGATAAAAGCCCAGCTGTTCCAGGTAGGGCATCAGGCCGGCTTTCTCGAGGTAGTCGGTCACCACCTTGGAGCCCGGCGCCAACGAGCTCTTCACCCAGGGCGCCCTCGTCAGGCCCTTCTCTGCCGCCGACTTGGCCAGCAGCCCGGCGGCCATCAGCACACTCGGGTTGGAGGTGTTGGTACAGGAGGTGATGGCAGCAATGACCACGGCGCCGTCCTTCAGCTTGTGACGGCTACCGTTCAGCGAAAATTCGGCCTCCAGCGACTGTCTGGCCGCCACCGCCGTTTGCCCGCCCTCGCCTTCCAGACAGTCTTTCTGATCCTGATCTACCCGAAGCTCACCACTCTGGCCGAATATCTCGGGTACCTTCGATAGTTCGACCCTGTCTTGCGGCCGCTTGGGCCCGGCCAGACAGGCTTCCACCTTTCCCATGTCCAGGCTGAGAGTATCGGTAAACATCGGCTCGTCGCCGGCATGTCGCCACAGCCCCTGTGCCTTGCTATAGGCTTCAACCAGTTCCACCTGCTCCTCACTACGACCGGTGAGGGTCAGGTAGCGCAGGGTTTCTTCGTCCACCGGGAAGAAACCGCAGGTGGCGCCGTATTCCGGCGCCATGTTGGCGATGGTGGCACGGTCGGCCAGCGGCAGGGAGGCCAGACCGTCACCATAGAATTCCACGAACTTGCCGACCACGCCTTTGTTACGCAGCATCTGCACCACCGTCAGCACCAGATCGGTGGCGGTAATGCCTTCTCGCAGCTTGCCTGTGAGCTTGAAGCCCACCACCTCGGGGATCAGCATCGACACCGGCTGGCCCAGCATGGCCGCCTCGGCCTCTATGCCGCCCACGCCCCAACCGAGGATTCCCAGGGCGTTGATCATGGTGGTATGAGAGTCGGTACCGACCAGGGTATCCGGGCAGACAACGGTAGTACCATCCTGCTGCTGTTGCCAGACCGTCTGGCCCAGATATTCCAGGTTGACCTGGTGGCAGATGCCGGTGCCGGGCGGTACCACCCGGAAGTTGTCGAAGGTTTGCTGGCCCCAGCGCAAAAAGGCATAACGCTCGCCGTTACGGGCCATTTCCATGCCCACGTTGGTGGCAAAGGCCTGCTCGCTGGCAAAGGCATCCACCATCACGGAGTGGTCTATCACCAGATCCACTGCCGACAGCGGGTTTACCTGCTCGGCCTGGCCGCCCAGCCGCCGCACCGCATCGCGCATGGCGGCCAAATCCACCACCGCCGGCACCCCGGTAAAGTCCTGCATCAGCACCCGCACCGGGCGAAAGGCAATTTCCCGGTCAGAGGCCCCCCGCTGCAGCCACTCGGTCATGGCGGTAATATCATCCTGGGTCACAGTGTCGTCATCCAGGTTACGCAGCAGGTTTTCGGTCAGTACTTTCAACGACTTGGGCAATAGAGCCAGTTCCTGACTCTGAGGCAGTTTTTGCAGGCAATAATAAAGGTAGGATTTCTGACCCAGGGTCAGCGTATCGGTAAAAGACGAAGTCAGACGGTAAGACATCATTCCTCCTTAACGATGGAAGTAGTCGGTGCAAAGTTCACCGGCTCAGATCCATTTAGACATAGACAGAGCCACAAAGGAAGCTCATGTTCAAAAAGCACCCAACCTCGCCTCTTGTCGGCGTAAAAACAGGCCAACACTGCTACGTTAAGGTCATATTCGAATATTTTTGGCTTCAGCCCCGGTATTTCTTGTTGGCGCAATGTCGTTGGATAGCGTAGATAGAGGGCCTGAATTGTCTCCCCTGAACATCAACGGATAGAGAGCCGTGCCACACCCATGAAAATTGCTATTCTTTCACGCAATGCATCCCTGTATTCCACCCGCCGCCTGCGCGAGGCCGCAGAGGCCCGGGGCCATGAGGTGCGCATCATCGATGCCCTCAAGTGCTACATGAACATCAATGACAACAAACCCTCTATTCACTATCACGGTGAGGAGCTCGAACACTTCGATGCGATTATTCCACGTATCGGTGCCAGCGTGACCTTCTACGGCACCGCCGTGTTACGCCAGTTCGAAATGATGAACGGCTATTCGCTGAACCACTCCGCCGCCATCAGCCGCTCCCGCGACAAGCTGCGCTCGCTGCAGTTGCTGTCGGGTCAGGGCGTGGGTATGCCGGTAACCGGCTTCGCCTGCAAGCCCGACGATGTACCCGATCTGATCGACATGGTGGGCGGTGCCCCTTTGGTGATCAAGCTGCTGGAAGGCACCCAGGGCATTGGTGTGGTACTGGCGGAAACCCGCAAGGCCGCCGAAAGCGTGCTGGAAGCCTTTATGGGGCTCAAGGCCAACATCATGGTGCAGGAGTTTATCGAAGAAGCCGGCGGTGCCGATATTCGCTGTTTCGTGCTGGGTGACAAGGTCATCGCCGCCATGAAACGACAGGCCAAGGAAGGCGAGTTTCGCTCCAACCTGCACCGGGGCGGCGCCGCTCAGCTGATCCGTATCAGCCCGGAAGAACGCAAGACCGCCATTGCCTCGGCCCGGGCCATGGGCCTGAGTGTGGCCGGAGTTGACCTGTTACGATCCAAACGAGGCCCACTGGTGATGGAGGTCAACTCTTCGCCGGGCCTGCAGGGCATCGAGGTGGCGACCGGCAAAGACGTGGCCGATCTGATGATTCAGTACATCGAAAAGCATTCCCATAAAAAAACCAAAACCCGGGAGCGTGGCTGATGGTGGTCCCTTTTCACATCGCCGGAGATCAGGTTGCCCCGGGCCAGCGCAAGGTACTGCAACTGGCACTGGCCCAGCTTTACACCCAGTCACCGTTGACGGTACCGCTGGAAGTGGTGCACGGCAAGCATCCCGGCCCTGTGCTGCTGATCTGCGCCGCCATACACGGCGACGAGCTCAACGGCATCGAGATCGTCAATCAGGTCTTGAGCCGGGTCAACCCGGCCCGGCTGAAGGGCACCCTGATCGCGGTACCCGTGGTGAATGTGTTCGGTTTTATCCACAAGTCCCGCTATCTGCCGGACCGGCGGGATCTGAATCGCTGTTTTCCGGGCTCGGAAAAAGGCTCGCTCGGCTCGCGGGTGGCGCATTTTTTCGTCGATGAAATCGTCAACAAGTGCTCGCACATCATCGACCTGCACACCGGCGCCATCCACAGATCCAACCTGCCCCAGATCCGGGCCCAACTGGACTGCAACATTACCCGCCAGATGTCCGAGAGCTTTGGCGCGCCGGTGATCCTGGACTCCAGCATCCGTGATGGCTCGCTGCGGGCGGTGGCGGAAAGCCGCGACATCCCGGTGATCCTGTATGAAGCCGGCGAAGCCCTGCGCTTCGATCCTGTGGCCATCAAGGCCGGGACCCGCGGCGTACTGAACGTGATGCGCACCCTTGGCATGCTGAAGCCCACGGTGACTAAAGCCCGGATGAACCCGATGATCGCCAAATCCAGCGCCTGGATCCGCGCAGAGCAAGACGGTCTTTTACATCTCAAGGCCCGACTGGGTGACAGAGTGAGCAAGGGAGAATGCCTGGGTACCATTACCGCGCCGCTGGGAACGGAGGTCTGCGAGGTGGTAGCACCCAAGGGAGGCATAGTGATTGGTTGCCTGACCATGCCCTTGGTGAACGAAGGGGATGCGGTCTACCATATTGCCAGCTTTGACGAGGTGAAACAGGCCGAGATAAGCGTGGAGCGTTTTGTGGACGAACTCGATATCCAGCCGCAGACATTATAAAAAAGGGGCCTGGGCCCCTTTTTTATGGCTAATGCTTGAAATCAATGCAAAATTCGGGCGCGAATGGTGCCTTCAATGGATTTCAGCTTTTCCAGTGCCTGCTCGCTTTGTGCCGTTTCCACTTCTATAACCACATAACCAATCTTGGGCGAGGTCTGCAGATACTGGGCTGCGATGTTGATATCCTCGGCGGCAAAGGCCTGCACTATCTGGCTCAGAATGCCCGGCTTGTTGTGGTGAATATGTAACAGGCGGCTGGTATCGGGATGCTCGGGCAGAGACACCTCGGGGAAGTTGACCGCAGACAGAGTAGAGCCGTTATCGGAATACTTTATAAGCTTGCCGGCCACTTCATAACCAATGTTTTCCTGAGCTTCCTGGGTGGAACCACCGATATGCGGAGTCAGGATCACGTTATCAAATTGACGCAGAGGTGACACAAACTCTTCATCGTTAGACTTGGGCTCAACCGGGAACACATCTATGGCGGCTCCGGCAATGTGCTTACTTGCCAAGGCCACGGCCAGAGCATCGATATCCACGACGGTTCCGCGAGAAGCGTTGATCAGAATGGCGCCCGGCTTCATCATCGCCAACTCTTCCGCACCCAGCATATTCCTGGTCTGCGGGGTTTCCGGTACATGCAGCGATACCACATCGGACATGTTCAGCAGCTCTTGCAGGCTGGCTACCTGAGTGGCATTGCCCAGTGACAGCTTGCTTTCGATATCATAATAAGACACCTGCATGCCGATACCCTCGGCGATAATGCCAAGCTGAATACCGATATGGCCATAACCGATAATACCCAGGCGTTTACCGCGGGCTTCAAAAGAATGGTTGGCGGTTTTCTGCCATTCGCCGCGATGAGCCAGCGCATTACGTTCGGGGATACCGCGCAGTAACAACAGCAGTTCACCCAATACCAGTTCGGCCACACTGCGGGTGTTGGAGAAGGGCGCATTGAATACCGGAATACCGCGAATTTCGGCGGCGTTCAGGTCGACCTGATTGGTACCAATACAGAAGCAGCCGATGGCGACCAGCTTGTCGGCGGCGTCCAGTACCGCCTCTGTCAGTTGAGTACGTGAGCGTAAACCGACAAAATGAACGTCTTTGATCCGTTCTTTCAGTTCATCTTCCGCCAGCGATGTCTTCAGATAGTCAATGTTGCTGTAACCCGCACTTTTGAAAGATTCAACTGTGCCCGGGTGTACTCCTTCCAGTAATAAAATTTTAATTTTTTCTTTATCTAAAGAATGGTTAGCCATTACCTGGTCCTTTATGACTGCTGCGTTAGTATCACCATAAAGTACCAAAAACATCGGCTTTAGGGAATTTATGTAGCCAAAGTCACGTTTTTTTAAGTTATAAATTTTTTTTTAATATTATCGGGATACCAGAGGCTGATACAAGGCGATTCCATTCGCCTCCCCGATGCTGTTCAGTCCAGATTGAAGACCACTTGCACCCGGTCGGTAAACTGGATCTCATTCTGTACATAGCTGGCATTCAGCGCTTCTTCCGAAGCCATCTTCATCATGCCCAAATGCCGGGCCGGCGCCATCGATGGCAAGGGCTGATACTCGATGGCATAGACATCGCCCAGCTTGTGCCCAAATTCCTGAGCCAGTTCTTCCGCCAGGATCTTGGCATTGGCTACCGCCGCCAGTCGTGCCTCTCGATGTAATTCGTCTGCGTTGCGCCGATCGTAACTGACCTGCTGAATCGTCTGAACTCCCTGCTCCAGTATCTTGTTAAGAACCTGACTCAACAGATCCAGATCATACAATCGCACGCTGATCTGACGCTCGGCCTGATAACCAACCAGCTTGGGGCCCTCACCGTTCTTCGGGTAGGTGTAATCGGGACGGGTGATCACATTGCCGCTGTCGATGTCCTTCTTGCCGATCCCGAGTCTCGCCAGACTGCTGAACAGCGCCGCTACTTTGGTGTCCACTTCTTCTTTCGCCAACCGGCTTTCCGTCTTGAGTGCGGTCACCGCTACCGACAGGGTTGCCATATCGGGCGCCACCCGTATTTCCGACTGCCCCTGGGTCACCAGGTGGGGGTGCTCGGGAACGGCGATGGCAAAGGTGGTAGAGCTGAACAGCAGTGGCAACAGCGACAGGCTGCCCAGTGGAGAAATACGCATAATAAAGCCTCATGATAAGCAAGCGTCAGGTTGCTCCGGATGGAACCACCCTGTCTAATCATGTTGACTATACACCGCCAGCCAGTTGATCACATCCTCGATCCGCTCGCCGTCGAGATGCGCTGTGTCAGCTGCCGTCGCGACCATTATCGGCTCCAACTGCTCGCTTTCGTAGAGAATGTCTCCCAGATCCAGCACCACCAGCTCGTCGGTGGTCATCGTCTCGACCGGCGTCGGTAGTACCAGGACATTCGAAGGCAATGGCATGTCCTCTTCCGCTGCTGGTGGATACACCGCCAGAGAGACCCCCGCCTCATCCAGAAGGATGATGTCACCCGGTGCACCGGGCCCGGACAAGAACCACCGCTGCCCCTCGAAATCGATGGTAAATGCCGCCACCGACTCCCCTTCGCCATCGAAAAGCTCAACCTGCTCCAGCGCATGGCCGCCGAGTGGCCAAGGCATACCGACACCGTCGTCGACCAGAATATCCTGGCCGTCCCAGCAATAGCTGACCCCCTGCAGTAAAACCGTGGTCACCTTGGCCATGTTCACCTCTGTCTCTGTCACGAAAAGGCAGTCATCACGCCCTGTTTCAGCTGTCTATCACCAGTGTCTGATCGACCAGCATGGCATTGATGAGATCCGCACTGCTGGCCGCCCCGTAAAGCTCCAGCAGATCGACGCCTTCGAAACGGATTTGCTGCCATTCGTTACCCGCTTCGGGTAACACCTGCAGCAGGGTATCGCCATTGTCCGTATTGAAACTCAGGCAATCAGATAAATCGGCGACCTCGATATCCGTCAGCAAGGCGCTCAAATCCAGCTTGTCCTCCAGGGTAAAGTCGGTGATGACATTGACCGAATGGGATTCAGCTTCGGTAAATATGAAGGTATCGATTCCACCACCGCCGGTCATAATGTTGTTGCCCAGCAGACCATTCAACCCGTCATGACCATTATCGCCTACCAGCACATCGATATCGGCGCCCCCTATCAGCTTGTCGTCTCCCTCAAGCTCCAGAATATGGTTCTTGTTGTCCATTTCTCCTTCAAGAAAATCAGCCTGCACCGAACCAAACAATTTCGGGGTTGTACTATCGATGTCGATGCTGAACGGGTGGGTAACGACCTCCCCGTTACCATCCTTGGCGGTAAACTCAAACTCCAGCGTCTGACCTGCCAGGAAAGCACCGGGCTGCACCGAGTCTAAGTTGTGCAAATCGAACTCGTAACTGCCGTCGATATTCATATCCAGAGTGAAAAACTGCGAATTATCGACGTGTCCCGGCTCGTCTCCGATAAAAGCTGTCAGCCGCTCACCCAGATAGTGTTCGCCATCAAATCTATCTTCTCTTGTCAGCACGACTCCATCCGGACAATTCTGCAGCAGTACATTAATGCCGGACTCTGTATCGCCCATATCGATCAGCAAGCCGGCCGCTGCAAGGGCATGGCCCCAGAGCCCCGCAAAGGAAGCGGCGATATGAGGCAGGCTCAGATGGGTAATATAAAAGGTAACAGGAGCATGGCTATCGTGGCTGTGGTTGCCATGGTTACCGTGGTTGCCATGGTTACCGTGGTTGCCATGGTTGCCATGGTTGCCATGGTTACCGTGGTTGCCATGGTTGCCGTGATTACCGTGGTTGCCGTGGTTGCCGTGGTTGCCGTGATCATGGTCATGATGGTGCTCGCAATCGTCATCCGGCTGACCGTCAGGAGGCGGTGTCTGGCCGTTATCGTTGACGGTGATGTTCAACGTGGCACTGCTGGTATCTCCGTCACCGTCTGTCATGGTGTAGGTAAAGGATTCGGTGAGACCATCCTCATCCACATCTGCCGGACCGCGGTAGGTAAAGTCACCGTTGGAGTGCATGGTGAGAATGCCGTCGTTATCGGTGGGAATGTCCACCGAGCCATTCTCCGGTACCTCATAGGTTCTTTCGCCGTAGGTCACGGACACCACCCGGCCGAGACCATCGGCGCCGAATGCATCGGTTCCTCCCACATCATTTTCAAACACATTATCGGACAGTTGCGTCGGTGTCGGCACAGTTCCCTGCAAGGCCGCATCCAGCTCGGTGGCGTCAGCGATTATCAGGGTTTCATCACCGCTGTTGCCGACTTTATCCAACTCGGCCACCGCATTCGCCCCTTCGATACCGACCCCCACGGCAACCACATCGATGTAATTGCCATTACCATCGACAAAGCCCTGCCAGCCATCGGGAGCATCTCCCCTGTTGGGCTCGCCATCGGAAATGAAATATACCTTGTGTATCTCACCCGGCTTGTCATCGAGCTGCTCGGTCAGGATATCCTGAGCTGCATTCAAGGGCGCCGCATAGTTGGTAAAGCCGCCCGCCGTCAGGGCTTCGATATGGGCAAGCGCCTGTTCGACCGTCATATCGGTTTCGAAGCCTTTAACACCGTCGCCAAAATCAATGACGCTGATCCTCAGCTCGGCCGCAATGCCCTCGTAGCTGTTGATCAGGTTAATCAGCGCCGCCTTGGCAAGACAGAGCTTGTCACCCTGCATGCTGCCCGAGGTATCGATGACCAGCATCAGGTTGTAACAGGGCAGCCCGCTCTCGGGAACGCTGAAGTCGTCGTTTTCGGCGATGGGACCATCATCGTGTACGTCTATGGTCAGGCCGGCGCTGGCCTGATCGCCGTCATCGTCGGTGGCCCGTACCTCGAAGTTTTCCTTGAGAACATCCTCGGCGCCGGTATTCATGTCATCGGGATGATCCGCCGCCCCGTCCAGCTTGTAGGTCCACTGATAGACGCCATCGACCAGGGTAATTTCCAGGGTACCGTACTGGCCTTCAATCTGCCCGCCCCCGGTCACATCGACCCAGTCGCCGTTGGCCAGCCTGACCTCGAGTTTGGCCAGGGCGTCACCACCGGTATCGATATCGAAACGGCCGGAGGCACATTCGTTGTCGCTGCCCGGATTGGAGCCATCGGGCAAGGCGCTTTCTTCAACATAAGCGACTGTAGCGCCGCCACCCGAGCCACCGCCATCACCACCATTCCCTCCATCATCCGGCGGGGTGGGAGGAGGATCGATCACCACGGTAATCATGGGTATGGAGTTGTCATCAGCGGCCATATCACGCTCGGGCAGCACCCGTAACTGTGATGCAAACGCCTCGGTAGCAAAACGCGTGTCAAATCCCGCCTGGGAGATAACGGAATGCCCCACCCGGTCCACCACCACGAAGCCGTGGTTACCACTACTGCCGTCAAAGCCGGCTACCGGTGCCTCGTTACCGGCGGCGGGGGCGCCAAAGAGTTTGGTCGGATCCAGGCCGGCCAAAATGGCCGCCTGAATGGCGTCGGCATCCGCCATGGCAACGTCATTAACCGGAGGGATTGGGGTCGTATCTGCCAGCGGGGCATCGGCGTGGACAATTCGGGAGTTGCTATCGGTCAACAGCAGGGTGCCGGGCAACAACACCTGGCCCGCACCAACGGGCTCTACGGTGCCATCCTGACCGATAATGAAGGCTTTACCTTGCAGGCTGACGACTTTAACAGCACTGTCGATTCGAGTGGTTTCCATGGTCTTTGATCCCTGTTCACCTTGTAATACTTTAAGGCTAGGGCCGAAAACCACTTAGATCATGCTCAATATATAGGCAGCTAGCCGAAGACTAGCCGCCTTTCACATCGAAAAAATAGAATGGTTAATCGAGTCGCCTGGGCGGACTGACAAAGCCCTGATAGGCATCGACATACAATGTTTTAAGCACATCGACCTGTTTGCCGGTCTCCACGCGCGTGGCAATGGTCTGCGCCCCCATGTTATGCGCCGCCCGGCATACCGCCGCCAGAAAGGCATCGTCATAGTCCGGTTGTGCTACCTGGCTGCTATAGCCGTAGTCCAGCTTGACGTAATGGGGCCTCAGATCACCGAGGTGTGTCAATAAATCGAAATGTCGCCCGAAATGATCGATGCCCCATGCCACCTTCAATGAAGACAACGGTGCCATCAATGCGCTCTTGCTCGAAACGAACGCACTTTCCGGCAACTCCAGAAACAGTCGGGAATACACACCAGTATGCCGGTCGAGTAGCTGCTTGAGTTCATGCCAGAACTCCACCTGACGACAACTGTGCTGCGTCAGGTTAACGGCCAGTCGCAGCTCGGGCCTCTGTTTCAGCAATCTTAATGCACGACCCACTATATGCAGATCCAGGCGCTCGCCTAGCTTGAACTGATCCACCGCCGGCAAGAAATTACCGGCACCGTAGAGCACATCGTCCTTGCGGATGGCAATATACAACTCTTCATGCTGCAGCTGACCATCGAAGTCGAGCACCGCCTGACTGCTTAGTACAAAGTTGTCTTCCGCCAGCGCTTCTTCTACCAGCTGTTTCCAGGCCTGCCGGCCCATGTTGTGCTCTTCCTGGTGATATTCTATTACCACGGCACCGGCGGCGTTCATGCGGGCCTTGTTCAGCGCGTTGTCGGCGCGGGTCAGCAGCTGGCTGGTATCGTCGCCGGGCTGCACTACCACGATACCCACCACCGATATATCCCGGCCATTCACCGGATCGACCACCAAATCGGCAACCAGACGGTTGATTTCATCCCCCAGCAGAGATAACCGTTTGGCATCAGACTCCGGCACCAGCATGGCGTATTCATAAGCGGAAATGCGAGCCAGCGCATATTCATCGAAGCGGCGGCAAAGTTGTCGCAAATTGCCGGCAATGGCCTTAATCATCTGCTCCCGGGCGGAAAAGCCTTCATCCTGATAAAGCCGCTCCAGCATATCGACCGAAATAAGTATGGCGGCACCGCCGGTGCCATCGCCGATCCAGGACTGACTCTGGGACACAAAATAAGCCCGGTTTCCCAGCCCCGAGGTTTCATCCAGAAAGGCTTTATTGCGCAGTCGCTCCGCTTCATCGGCCTGCTCCCTGAACTGGACTTCAAGCTTTCCGGCCATATCATTGATAGCAGAGACAAGGGCCCTGAGTTCGCGAGTATTCGGCAGCGGAATCGCCTTGCCAAAATGGTGCAGCTCAATTTCCCGCGCCTGGATTTCAATATCGTGCAAGGGCTTGAGCAAATAACGCAACGCCAGTATCAGCAGACCCCATACCAGCAAAAAACAGACCACAAACCAGGTCGCCAATTGGCTCATTCCCTGCCAAAGTTGGTAATAAGCCTGTCCGGGATGCCCTTCAACATACAACTTCCCCAGCTGTAACCAGCCGGAAGTGAGCACAGCTTCATGCTTCTCACCGTCAAAGAGTCCGAGGTTAATAAACCAGTCAGGCACCCCACGGGGTTGAGCCTGATGTTCTCGGGTAATGTTCTGACCGGCCGCCAGTAAGTCGAGTTGTACCTTGCGATAAAAGCCACCATCGAATACCGCATTGATCACCGACTCTGCACCCAGGGTATCGCTGGTTTCCAGATAAGGGGTTAGCGCCAATCCCAACGAAGTCACGGTATTGATCACCGTGGTTTGCTGTTGTTGTGCCAGGTAGCTTCTGGTTGAACTGAACTGTACCGAGTACGCCGTAATAAACAGCATGGCAAAGAGCAGCAGCATGGTCACCAGAAGTTGCCGGTATAGAGTCATAGTTAGCCATCCAAATTCATGCGGGGTCGCTGTAGTCGTTTGACATCGACCCGGCCACGTAAATCATTCCAAAGAGACAGACGTGATGCCCGGCCGGCCAATTCGCCCTGACCTCGTTCCCGCATCAGCCATAGATGTTGACCGTTAAAACTGTAAATAGGCGCAAGATCGCCACGCTCCGTTGCTGGCCGAATGGTACCGTCGAGATTATCCAGAATCAAAGGTACCGCCGACGCCGTCGGGTAATAGGCAACCACCATATGAAACTGATCCAGTTCCAGTGCCTTGACATACACCAGCCTCAGCTTGCTATCGTCAATGCCTAATTCCCGCAACGAGAAATATTTGGCCACACTGAAGTCTTCACAATCTCCGCCACCTGCGCCTAAAAATTCCAGCGGCGTCGCCCAGTAGTCATTCTTGCCCCATAATTTGACATCGTCGATAAAACGCAGGCGATTAAAAAATATATTTACCCGCGACAGGCTTTCTCTGTCGCTCCAGTCTTTAGCCTGCCCGTCACGTACCAGTTGTCGCCAGCCACGAAGACGGTTAGCGGCCTTGTCACCATAAAACCGGTGTACCGCCTCGGCCATATTTTCATCTTCATCCAGTAACGACTGGGCTGGCGCACCAAGCACCAAGCCCAGTATCGCCAGCCCACAGAGCCGATGAAGAAATCGCCCCATTATTTGTCGGAGTTTTCAACGCTATAGACGTTCCAGCGCATTCTGGCTCCTTCTTTCATGCTGGTCAGCGCACCCACCACTCGCCGATTGGCGGCGGCAGCTTGCTCATCTTCGCCCATCAGCAAGGGCTTGCTCTCACCATAACCGATGATCTCCAGGCGATTCCCCTCAATCCCGGCTTTCATCAGGGCACGTCGCGCCGCTTCTGCCCGGCGCTTGGACAAGGCCTGGTTATACTCGTCGCTGCCCACCTGGCTTGCATGCCCTTCCAGCAACAGCTTAAGGTCGGGGTTTTGCTTCATGAAGTTCGCCATCTGGTTGATTTCATCCCGGTATTTGGGCGTGATCTCCGAACGATCGTGAGCAAACAGGATAATAATATCCTGCTGCAATGCTTTATAGGCACTACCGCCACAACCGCCGTTATCCACCTCCGAATTCGCAACCGAATCCAGACAGTTGTCCCGGGCGGCAATAACACCATCCCGATCGAGATCGGTTTGATCAAAAACCGCCACTGTTTCCCTCTCCGGCTCGGTCGTCAAGCTGGTACAGGCGGCTAATGGGAGTATAAGAGCCAATACAGTCCATGTTTTCATCATCTCTCTCCTTTTTATTTTTTAGCCTGCCACTGTTCCGGCTGGGTGAAACGCAGCGCATCAAGCAACTGCCCGGACGCATTCATGATGCGATACACCGCCAGCAGCTGATCGTACTCGGTATTGATGTAGGAGCGTCGAGTCTCGAACAACTCGTTTTCGGTGTTCAACACGTCCAGCAAGGTCCGGCTACCCAGTGAAAATTGCTTTTTATAGGCATCGACGGTATCGGAACTGGCTTCCACATGTTTGCGCAGAAAGTTTTTTTGCCGCCCGAGTGATTCATACGCAGCCCAAGACAAGCGCATACCTTCTTCTACCTGACGGTGTGCGTTCATGTGAATATCCTTGGCTTGCATCTCCAATGCCGAGGTCGAGCGGCTACGTGCCACGTCGGCGCCGCCGTTAAACAGGTTATACCGCATGCGTACCATGGCGGTGAAGTCGTTGTTGTGACCACGAACACCATCGATATCATCATTCCAGCCACTGTCCAGCTCCAGATTCACCTTGGGATAAAAACCGGATTTGGCATCTTCATGTTGATAACGAGCCGCTTCCACATCGAAGGCGGCGGATGCCAGGGTCGGATGCTTCTCCTGGGCAATCACCAGCGCTTCATCCAGTGTGGGCGGAATATAATTGGCGTCCGCCTTGGGTTGGCGCAAATCACCGGGCATGACATGTACCAGCGAGACAAACTGGCTCTCTGCGTCCCGCAAATTGTTTTCGGCGGCCGCCATATTGGAATAGGCTCGCGCCACCCGTCCCTGAATCTGGGTCAAATCGGCGGTAGATCCAACCCCGGAGTCGGTACGGCGCTGGATATCGGATAATATCTGTTCGTGCGTTTCCAGATTACGGCGCGACAGTTCGACAATTTCATCCTGGCGTAGTACGTCCAGGTAGACCTCGGCCACTCGCAGGGCAATATTTTCCGCATCGGAGAGCAGGGTATAGCGCTGAGCATCCGCTTCGGCCTGGGTTCGGTGAACATTGCTGGAGGTCTTGAAACCATCAAACAGCAACTGGCGCAATGAAAGGCCAGCTTCTTTTCGCGTCAGGGTCTTGTCGGCTCGATCGTCTCCGTCACGAGTACCCGGGCTGTCGGTATATTCATAACCAATACCGGCACTGGCATCGAGGGTCGGCAAATAGCCGGCAAATGCTTCATCCTGCTCGTATTGCCGGGACTGATAGAGATGAAACGCTTCCTTCACCTTCGGGTGGATTATCAGAGTCTGGGTCACCGCTTCTTCCAGAGTCTGGGCTTGTACCGGCAATACCAGGGCGGCACCGACCAACACTGCAATCGTCGTTTTTTTCATTTTTATTTCTCCCTTCTCGGATTTAACGCTCACGCAAAGCGCCCTGCCTTGCTCTTAATATGGGTTTGAGCAGGTAGTCCAGTACCGTTTTTTTACCCGTTATAATATCGACTCCGGCTTGCATGCCTGGAATGATCCTGAGCGGTGCCGTTTCCTGTCCCAGAAAGCTTTCCCGGGTACGAATGGTCGCCAGAAAAAAGGTATTTCCTTCCTCATCTTGGATGGAGTCGGCACTGATTTTCTCCACTTCACCGACCAAACCACCATAGATAGTGAAATCATAGGCGGTAAACTTGACCATCGCCTCCAGTCCCGGGCGTAAAAAACCGATATCTTTCGGCTCGATACGGGCTTCTACCAGCAAGGTATCTTCCAGCGGCACTATTTCGACCAGGTCTACCCCCGGCTGCACTATGCCGCCCACGGTATTCACATTAAGCGTTTTGATGGTGCCTTTGACCGGTGAGGTTACCGAGGTTCGCCGTACCCTGTCCTGCAGGCCAACTTCTCCCTGCTGTAACTGAACCAGCCGGTTGCGCCGCTCGTTCAGCTCTTTCTGAGCCTCGGAGCGGAAGGTCAACGCCACCTCCTTGCGCTTGAAGATGTTTTCCCGCAGGGATGCATCGAGTTTAGGCAACAGCAGGCGGGTCGATTCCAGCTCGCCCTGCATTTCGTTCAGCTGTCGTTCGAGGCGCAGAATTTCTACCTGAGGAACTATGCCTTCCCGGGCCAGCGGGCGGCTCATGTTCACTTCACGCGCGGCCAGCGAAACGCCGCGTTTCAGCGTACGCACCTTGGAATTGGTCTCTATGACTTCCTGCTCGCGTTGCTCTATCTGATTACCGAAAATGGACAACTGGTTTTTGACAAATCCCAGTCGCTCGTTAAACAAAGAGCGCTGGAACTCGGGCTGTCCCGGATACTGCTCGCTAAATTCGTCGGGAAACTCCAGACCAACCCTTTCAACCTTCACCTGTTCACGCCAGGCCAGGCCAGAGTCTTCCTGAATATGAATCGAGTTAACCTCTGCTTTTAACCGCCGTACATCACCCTGTAATGCCGCGATTTCCTGCTCCCTCTCCCGCAGATCCGACAGGAAACGGGTGTCATCGATAAGCAGCAACGCCTGTCCCTTTTCAACCTGCTGCCCTTCTCGGATATACAGCTCCCGGACTATGCCGCCCTCCAGGTTGGACACCACCTGGATCTGGCTGGAAGGGATCACCTTGCCCATGCCCGAGGTTACCTCTTCCAGCTCGGCAAAGTACGCCCATATTATGGCGACCATCACAAACAGCAGCATGCTCCACAACAGGGCCTTGCCCGCCCTGGGGGTATTCAGCAACACGGCGGCGGCGGTGTCATTGGTATAATCAAGCAGCTCCGGTGGCAATGTTTTTTTAGCCATGACCGGCCTCCTTGCTACGTACCTTGCCAGACTTCAACTGCTGCAATACCTGTGTTTTGGGTCCATCCGCCACTATCCGCCCCAGCTCCAGCACTATGACTCGATCAACCACCTCCAGCATAGAGGTACGATGGGTCACCAGCAGCAGCGTCTGTTCGGCCCGGAGCTTGAGCAGCTCCTGACGGATATACAGCTCGGAACGGTTATCCATGTTGGAAGTAGGCTCATCCATCATCAGCATAACGGGATCGTTGAGCATCGCCCGGGCGATAGCCACCGCCTGGCGTTGACCACCGGACAACTGGCGCCCGCCTTCACCAACCTGTTTATCCAGACCGTCGGGATCCTGATTGGTAAACAGGGTCACTCCCGCCCGCTGCGCCGCCGCCAGCACCTGACTTTCGTCCGCCAGTGGATTGGCAATCACTATGTTGTCGCGAATGGTACCGAAGAACAGGTTTACATCCTGTGGCACACAGCCGATATTGCGCCTGAGCACCGCCGGCTGCAGCTGACCAATATCGATACCATCGATACGAAGTGCCCCACCGGTCGGCTTGTAAAGGCCGACCACCAACCGCTCCAGGGTCGTTTTTCCCGAACCAATACGGCCGATAATGGCCACCTTTTCACCGGCCTTGATATGCAGATTCAGGTTACTCAACACATCGTGCTCGGAGCCCGGATAACGGAAGCTGACCTGATCAAACAGAATTTCGCCGCTGAATACCGGATGATGGATAAAGCGCCGTCCGGCTTCCTGCTCATCGGGTGCCGCCATTATCTGTTCCAGAATACCCATGGCGGATCGGGCCTGGTTATAACGGGTAGACAACACCGACATTTGTACCATGGGGGCTATGGCTCGGCCGCTCAGCATCACCGCCGCTATCAATCCACCCATCGACAAGTCACCGGCAGCAATCAGATACACTCCCAGCACGATAAGACTGATGGTGGTGAACTGCTGGGTCACATTGGCCAGTGTCGACACCGAGTTGGTCAGACGACGAGTTTTCATGCCCCAGTTGGCAATATGGCTGACCGCCTGCTCCCAACGGTGCTGAAAGGTGCCCTGAGCACCAAACAGCTTGATGGTTTCCAGGCCCGCTATACCTTCAACCAGGTTGGCATTTTTCTGAGACGCCAACCGAGAGCCTTCTTCGATACTGCGCTTCAAGGGTCGCTGGATCAGCACACTGAAACCAAGCAACAACAAAATCGCGATAACCGGCACCCACACCATAGAGCCGGCAAAAATCCAGATGATCAGCAAAAACAGGAAAGAAAACGGAATATCAACCAGCGCCGCCACCGTAGCCGACGTCAGAAAATCCCGCACCGATTCAAATTCCTGCAGATGCTTGGCAAAGGCGCCGGTAGACGGAGGCCGGGCTTCCATGCGCATGCCCATCACCTTGGAGAAAATCTGTGCCGACAGCAGCACGTCCGACTTTTTACCGGCCACATCGATAAAATGGCTGCGCAACATCCGCAACAGAAAATCGAATAAAAACACGATACCGGCACCGATAGCCAATACCCATAAGGAGTCGAAAGACAAATTGGGTACTATCTTGTCGTACACATTCATGGTGAACAGGGGCGTGACCAGAGCAAAAATGTTGATCAGCAAGGAGCCGATCAATACATCCCGGTAAATGGAAAAAGAACGACGCAAGGTACCCCAGAACCAGTGTCCATCCTGGGTATCCAGTACCTTGGGTGAACGCGCATCAAAACGAAATCTGGGCTTGGTAAAAATAACGTGACCGCTGTAACTGGCGGACAGCTTTTCAAGCGACAGCCATTGTTCACCTTCTCCCGAGCCCGGCAGCATGACCCGGCAACGGGCCTGCTCGGTATCCACCCCCAGCAGCACACCGGCACCGCCCTCTTCAAACAACAAAATACAGGGCAGCAGCAAGTCCGAAATATCGTCGAGCGAATAGGCCGCATGGTGGGCCGATAACTCGGCCCGTTCGGCCGCACGGGAAAAAAGCAAAGGGGTCAATTTGCCATCCGCCAGCGGCAAGCCATTGATCAACGCCTCTCCCTGATAAGGGTGGCCGTACACCTTGGTCAGAAACACCAGACTTTGCAGCAAGGGATCCTGAACCGTTTGTGAGTCCTGCATGAATACTACTGCTCTCTTCGGTCACGTCTGAGACTTATTCTAGTGAAGTTATGGCTCTAAGTGTCAGAAAAAAGATAAGCAACGCCCTTTAACATCAAGGGCGTTGCTTATCGGAGGCCATTTTTAACCATTGTCTGGCAGCTTACTCACCAATTCGTCCACCAGTATCTGGTTCAGAATATCCTGCTCATAACCCACTCCGTCCAGGGTAATATTCAATTCAGCCCCCGAACCGCTGCTGACTTTAATAACGGTGTCACCATCCTGCACTTCTGCCGTCAGGTGATCGCCAAGATTATTCTGTTCATCGTCGGTCAGGAAATCGGTCAGATCCAGCTTGTCTATACCCAGTTCAAATGACTTTACGACATCATTCTGAGTTTGTCCGGACCGAGCTTCTGCTGCACTCCAATAGAGAGTATCGCCGGTCAGATCACCGGTATTCAAATCGATAATACCCCCGCTCAAATCACTGATACCCAAATCGATAATGTCATCGCCCAGGCCGCCACTCACCTTGTCGGCGCCGGCTCCTGCACGAATGTTGTCATTGCCGGTACCACCATAAAGGATGTCGTTGCCTTCACCGCCGTCAATGGTGTCATCGCCACCCTGGCCATAGACCACATCATTACCGTCTCCGGCATAAATCGTATCACCCTCGCCTCGAGTATCGGTTTCTACATGCAGATCCGCATGATGTTCTGAAATATATGCCGAAATCTCCCCTTCGGTGGGAAGCAGCCCGGTACCTTCCAGATGATCAATCAGCCCCTGATACCCCTTGCCTTCGATACCCGACAGATCATCGGTATTGATCACATCACCAAAGATGATGTCATCGCCGGCACCGGCATCGATGGTATTGGACTGGCTGGGTGCCAAACCCACGATCACCTCGGGCAGTTCATTAGCATTGGCAACCAACGAAGCGCCCATAGTGCCATCGCTATTCACTGTATTATCGATGGGTGATAGATAGGTATCGACACTGTTTTGATTAACCCCATTACCTATCGCAATGGCGTGTATTTCCGGCGCGGTGCCTAGCTCGCCAATATAATCACTCAACTCGATATTTGCGGTATTCGCTTTGTCCCTATCGGAAGGTTCGCCATCAGTAACGAAGTAGACCTTACCGTTGGCAACCTCGCTGCCCAGCGACTCCAGGTAATCCTGTAAAGACGCTACCGCCTTATGCTGAGGAGTACCTCCGCTCGCTTCCAGGCCGTTGAGATAAGACAGCGCCGCCACGTAATCACCCTCAGACGACAGGGTCCAGGTAGTGGTGGTGCTGGCATTACTTCCTGCATAGGTAATTATTGTCAGGGTGACCGGAATACTGCTTTCTGCCGCCTGATGATAGGCGTCAGTCAATTTCACCAACGACTCTTTTACTACTTCGATGCGCGACTTGGTGGTAATACTCCTACTTCCGGTCTCGGCATCCCAGGCCATGCTGCCCGAGGTGTCGATGACATATACCACCTGAGCACCGGCGGTACCATTCACCAGTGAGCCACCAACATCGCCCAACAGTACGTCGCGTCCGGCACCGCCGGTGAGACTCTCTCCTCCCAGCATCAAGGCTCCGGTTTCATAAATGGTACCGATAGCCTGAATACCCGTCGCGGTTTCGTGACTGGCGTTAGAATAGGATGCAGAGCCGGACAGATTAGTCAGATTCAACGTCAGTTGCTCATTCCCTTCGGGTATCGCATCGGGATGAACCGTCACCGTTACCGTCTTGCTGGTTTCCCCTTCGGCAAACACCAGGGTACCGCTGACACCTGTATAGTCTCCACTTCCTACAGGACCAGCAGTGGCAGAGCCATTAGCAGTCGCATAATCCACGGTCACCGGGCCCGAGGCCGCCGTCGGCGCCTGATCCAGGGTCACTTCAAAGGTAAGAAAAGCGCTGTTATCGTTAGAGTCAACGTGTGCCTGGCCACTCTTGTCATTCAGATAGCTTTGCTGATCTATCGGCGGCAGACTGAGGTTACCTTCCAGGGTCAACACGTAAGAGCCCTGATCGTTGGAACCGTTAGGATAATCACTGCTACTACGGCCTTCGCGCTCGCTCAGGGTATGACTACCAATCGCCACCATATAGGTACCGGCAACCAGGTTGGTATCGGTGATAACAGCATCATCATTGCTGCCAGTATCTTGATTGACAGCAGTCAGACTTCCGTCGGCTTCCACACGGTAGAGTCGAAGATCGCCATCCATGTCCGTCGCATCAAGAGACAGATGCAGCGGCCCCCCCCGATGCTCGAATACCCATTGATCAACCGACGTATCACCATCTGATTCTTTGATGGCACCGCTGACCACCACAGGGCCATTAGAGGGCTCTGATACCTCCACATCTCCGACCGTAATAGTACGTACCGGCACACTCAGTGCCAAAGACTGACTGGTCGTATCGCCATTTGAGGCCTCGGTTGAGATAGCCTCAACACTCAGAGACAAATTAGCTCCGCTATAGTCGCCCGGTATCACACTAAGCTGAGCTAAATTCCAGCCGGTAATATCGACAGGCTGCTCATCCGCATCCACGGTAACACTGTGGGCACCATCCGACAAAGTGGCTCCTTCTGGCAGACCATGGAGCAACACCGTCAGTGCTTCCGAGCCATCAACATCATTCAAGGCTACATCGACTTCCGGTAACGCAATTTGATAACCGCCTATGACGGCCGGATAGTATCCACCATCGTTACCACCAACATAGTCATCATGAAGATTTGCATCCAAATCGGCAATATTCTGGTATGTCGGCAAGCTTGATAAAGACTGCACATCTCCACCATCAACCGACACCAACACGCTAAAGCTACCGATACCTGAGCCATTATAAGCGTACACTTCAAAATCGTAATACCCCGATACACCGGGTGTATATGTTTGGTTGTAACTACCCCAGGTATCGTAACCACTGCTAAATACCGTTTTGCCGCCCACTTCCAGATGGAAGGTATCATCACGATAACCACTGAATTGGTAAGTTTTACCTGCTTCCAGATACAGCAGACCGGTTGCGCGTACAGCCGTATCCTCTGGTAAACCAATTGGGCTCGAGCCATTCTGCAACTCAAGTGCCACGCGGGATGCGGAAGGAGACTTGCCACTTAATGCCGCTTCAAGATAATCGGCATTCTTCGCATTGCTGGTATTCAATGCATCGGTGCGGGTAAACGTATCCAGCTTGAGGCCGGTTGCTGCTGGCGGCATATATTTCGGTGCACTTTCTTCGACTGTGCCGGACAATGACAAACTCGGCTTGTCTGCGCGAGCCATCACGTTCACAACCATTTCGCTCACGGTACTACTCAGTTCACCATCGCTCACTGTAAAGCTGAAGTTACCCAGGCCGTTGCCCGATTCGTTATTGGCCGGCCCCGCTTCTCCTGCAGTCATGCGCAGGTAGCCGGCGTTAATATCCGCCAGCTCAACGGTTTGCCCCGCAGTCACGCTTTGCCAGTCCGCCCCATCAAACCATTCAAGCAAACCATCATTCGGCAGACTGATAATTTTCACTTCTGTCAGCGTATCGCCATCAATGTCGTTGAAACCAAAATCAGACACCGTGAATACATGCGTATTATCAGCATCAACGGTACCGTCGGTTATCTCTTTCACTTCAACGGTACCACCCGCCGCTGTGGGCGCGTTATTCACCGCACTCACCGTCACCGTGACGGTGGCGGTTTCGGTGACGCCGCCGCTGGTGACCGTGTAG